>CAYRHS010000136.1:0-8669 GCA_964424125.1 uncultured Burkholderiales bacterium | reverse complement strand
GCCACGCCCTGGAGCGCCTCCAGGTCCCCGAGTCGGACTCCTTCGAGAGCAGCGGCCAGATCGTCGCCGTCGTTGTCCGCACCCTCGAGCGTCGACTCGTGGATCGACATGAGGGCCTTGAACGCGCGGATCAACTCACGGGCCTCGGCAACGGACTTGCCCTTGACCGCCGCGCTCATCATCGACGAGGAGGCCTGGCTGATCGAACAGCCCTGTCCGCTGATCTTCAGGTCGCGCACGGTGCCGTCGTCGACGTCGAGGTAGAGGACGACCTCGTCGCCGCAGAGCGGATTGAAGCCCTCGACCTTGTGGGCCGGCGGCGCGGGGAGCTCACCGCGGTTCCGGGGGGCGCGGTAGTGGTCGAGGATGATCTCTCGGTAGAGGTCTTCGAGGGCGGGCATGGGCGCTGAGCGACTCCTGGTCGTCGTCCGATGCTAGATGGCGAAGAACTTCTCGGCCTTCAACAGCGCGTCCGCGAGCGCGTCCGCGTCGGCCTCGTCGTTGTACAGGTAGAAGGAAGCGCGGGTGGTCGCCGGGACTCCGAGGGCGCGCATGAGCGGCTTCGCGCAATGGTGGCCCGCCCGGACGGCCACCGCGTCCTCGTCGAGCACCTGGGAGACGTCGTGGGCGTGGATGCCGTCGAGGAGGAACGACAGGACGCCCCCCCGGGTCGAGACGTCGAGGGGACCGTAGATCGTGATGCGCTCGCCGAGGCGCTCACGCAGGACGTCGAGCGCGTACGCGGTGACCTCCATCTCGTGGGCTCGCACCGCGTCGAGTCCCAGTTCCTCCAGGTAATCGATCGCGGCGGCCAGGCCGATCGCGTCGCCGACGGGCGGAGTACCGGCCTCGAACTTCCAGGGGATGTCGGTCGGCGTGAAGCCGTCGACGCTCACGTCGCGGATCATCTCGCCACCGCCGAGGAAGGGCGGCATCGCTTCGAGCAGTTCGGCGCGCGCCCAGAGCCCGCCGACCCCCATCGGGCCGAGCATCTTGTGACCGGTCCAGCCGACGAAGTCGGCGTCCCAGGCCTGCACGTCGACGGGCATGTGCGGCGCGGCCTGGGCGGCATCGACCGCGATGAGCGCGTCGGCGGCGTGGGCGGCGTCGGCGAGCGGGCGGATGTCGTTGATCGTGCCGAGCACGTTCGAGAGCGCGGTGACCGAGAGGAGCTTGGCGCCCTCGAGCAGTGACGGCAGCGAGTCGAGGTCCAGCCGTCCGTCGTCGGTGAGGGGGATCCAGCGCAGCTCGACGTCCCGCTCGGCCGCGAGCATGTGCCACGGCACTACGTTGGCGTGGTGCTCCATGAGCGTGAGTACCACCACGTCGCCTGCATGCAGATTGGACCGGCCCCAGGAGTGCGCCAGGAGGTTCATCGCCTCGGTGACGTTCTTCGTGAACACGACCTCGCGCGTCTGGCGCGCGTTGAGGAAGGCCGCCATCCGGGCCCGGGCGTGTTCGAAGGCGGCCGTCGCCTCCTCGGCCAGGGAGTAGACGCCCCGGTGCACGTTGGCGTTCTGGCGCCGGTAGTAGTCCGCGACCGCTTCGATCACGGACCGGGGCTTCTGTGAGGTCGCAGCTGAGTCCAGATAGACGAGCCGCTTGCCGTGCACGTCGCGCTGGAGGAGCGGGAAGTCGCGCTTGATCGCGGCGACGTCCAGGCCCGGACCTGCGCTCACCAGGGCACCGTGCTGCGGAAGGCGTCGAAGCCGTCGGTCTCGACACGAGCGGCGAGCTCGGGACCGCCGGTCGCGACCACGCGTCCGTCCAGGAGCACGTGCACGACGTCGGGTGTCAGGTGCTCGAGGATCCGTTGGTAGTGCGTGATCAGGAGCACCGCGAGCTGCGGTCGCTCCTTGCGCACCTCCTGAATGCCGTTCGCGACCACACGGAGGGCGTCGATGTCGAGTCCCGAATCGGTCTCGTCGAGGATCGCGACGTCGGGTTCGAGCATCGCCATCTGGAGGATCTCGTTGCGCTTCTTCTCGCCTCCCGAGAACCCCTCGTTCAGGTAGCGGTCCTGGAAGCCGTCCTCGACGCCCAGTCGCTGCTCCCATTCGGTGAGTCCCAGGCGCACCTCGAGCACGGAGAGATCCTCGATTCCCTTGCGGACCGCCATGGCCTGGCGCAGGAAGTTCAGCACGCTCACGCCCCCGATCTCCTCGGGATGCTGGAAGCCGAGGAAGAGACCTCGCGCGGCCCGCTCGTCGGTGGGCAGGCTCGTGACGTCCTCGCCCTCCAGCAGGATGCGACCGGCGGTGACGGTGTACGCGGAGTCGCCGAGGAGGGTCCGGGCGAGGGTCGACTTGCCCGAGCCGTTCGGGCCCATGAGCGCGTGGAGCCTCCCGGCAGGGACGGCGAGGGACAACCCGCGCAGGATCTCGGTCCCGTCCTCGATCCGGACGTGGAGGTCGTCGATCTCGAGCGCAGGTTCCGCCGGGCTCATGCCACCGATTCTAATAACACTACGTACGTAGTGGAAAACTTCGGCCGACAGCCTCGGGTCGCTCGGTGGACGACACGGCCGCCCGAACTCTACCGATCGGTGTCGACGCGCCATTCGGCCCCATCGTGGGTCGGCCACTCCTTCTCGATCTCGGCGTTGAGCTCCGCTCCGAGCAGCACGGCGAGGCTGGTGACGTAGAGCCAGAGCAGGAGCACGATCGGCGCCGCGAACGGACCGTAGGTGGTGTCCGAGTTCACGATCCACAGCGAGTAGGCGCGCACGCCGATCGCGCCCGCGATCCAGATGACGAGCGCGAGCACCGCGCCAGGGACGTCCCGCCGCCACGGGGTGCGGAACGGCGGTGCGAGGTGGAACAGCGTCGTGAGCGCGGTGAGAGCCAAGAGGACGACGAGGGGCCAGTAGACGGCCACCGCGACCTCGTCGGAGGCCCGTCCGAGGCCGACGGCGTGGCCGAGGCGCTCGAGCAACCTCGGCCCCGCCACGAGCAGCGGGAAGAGGACGACCGCGCTGAGGACCGCGCCCACGGTGAGGCCGAGGGCCAACGTGCGCCGGCGCCACACGGCGCGGATCCGAGGCTGGTCGTACGCGATCGTCACGGCTGCGATCACGACCTTGGTCGCCCGGGACGCGGACCACAGCCCGAGGACCGCGCCGATCGACAGCACGTCGGCTCGGCCCCGGGCCAGGAGCGAGTCGACGAGCGGCTCGACGGTGTCCTCGACGGTCTCGGGGGTGAGCACCTCCGACGCCGCGTCGACGATCGAATCCCGCCATTCCTGCGCGGTCTCGGGCCCGGCGGCCTCGGCCACGTAGCCGAGCGCCCCCAGGAAGACCAGCAGCAGCGGCGGGATCGAGAGCAGGGCGTAGAACGCGATCTCGGCCGCGAGCCCGGTGATCCGATCGTCGAGGGAATCGCGCACCGTCCGTTCGGCGAGTGTGCGGGCGACTCCCGTGGCGCTCGGCTCCTGCGACGTCACCAACCGCGGTCGATCCACTCCTGGAGATGGGGCCGCTCGGCGCCGATGGTGGTGTCGAGGCCGTGGCCCGGAAGGACCAGGAGCTCGGGGTCGAGGGTGAAGAGGCGACGGTCGATCGAGGTGATGATCCGGTCGAAGTCGCCCCCGGGCAGGCTCGTGTTGCCCGGACCGCCGGGGAAGAGCGTGTCGCCGCTGAAGAGGAGGGGCGTGCCCTCGAGCCGGAAGCAGAGGGACCCGGCCGTGTGACCGGGCGTGTGGATGGTGCGGAGGCGCAGGTCGCCGACCGAGAGGACCTCGTCGTCGTCGATGGTGAAGTCGTAGGCGGGCAGCATCGAGGCGTCGTCGGGCGCGATGCCGACCTCGATGCCGGCGTCACGCAGCTGGGTCACAGCCTGGATGTGGTCCCAGTGGCCGTGGGTCGTGAGCACGCGCTCCACACCCGTGGATCGGCTGACCTCCAGGAGCAGCTCGTGCTCGTTGGCGGCGTCGACGAGGGCGGCCTCCCCCGTCGCCTTGCAGCGCAGGACGAACACGTTGTTCTCGAAGGGCCCGACCACGAGCTTCTCGACGCGCACGATCGAGTCCTCGTAGTGGGCGGGGCGGAGGATCGGCATCGGCCCGAGCGTACCGGCCGCGGCCTGGTCGCTTGACCGAGCGGTCTAGTAGCGTCCGCCACACGCGGGGGAAGGCCCGGATCCCGAGGAGGCGTGGTGGACTTCCGTGACAGCCCCCAGGAAGCGGCCTTTCGTGAGGAGGTCCGCGGCTGGCTCGCCGAGCACCTCACGGGCGAGTTCGCGACCGTCGGCGGCGGTACGGGACCGGCCGACGACACGCGCTGGGACGTGCGCGTGGAGTGGGAACGCATCCTCGGTGAGGCCGGCTGGGTCGGTCTCGCCTGGCCGGAGGAGTATGGGGGCCGCGACGCGTCGATCGTCGAGCAGGTCATCTTCAGCGAGGAGTACGCCAAGGCGAACGCGCCCGCACGGGTGAGCTTCTTCGGCGAGGGGCTGTTCGCACCCACGCTCATCGCCCACGGCACCGAGGAGCAGAAACGACGGTTCCTGCCGAAGATCCAGCGCGCCGAGGAGTTCTGGTGCCAGGGGTACTCGGAGCCCAACGCGGGCTCCGACCTCGCCGGCGTGCAGACCCGCGCCGTGCTCGACGGTGACGAGTGGGTCGTCAACGGCCAGAAGACCTGGACCACGTTCGCCCACCACTCCGATTGGATCTTCGCGGTCGTGCGTACGGACCCCGACGCACCGAGCCACAAGGGGATCTCCTACGTCCTCGTCCCGATGGACCAGCCCGGCGTGACGGTCCAGCCGCTGAAGCAGATGACGGGGACCGCCGAGTTCAACGAGGTCTTCTTCGACGACGCGAAGACGTCCGCGGACATGGTCGTCGGCGAGGTGGACGAGGGCTGGAAGGTGGCCATGGCCACGCTCGGCTTCGAGCGCGGGACCGCGTTCCTCTCCCAGCAGCTCGGCTTCCGGCGCCAGCTCGATGAGATCATCGAGACCGCCCGCAAGACCGGCAGCACCGATGATCCGGTGCTGCGCCAACGCCTCGCCGACTCGTGGGTGCGACTCCAGATCATGAAGTACAACGGCTTGCGCATGCTGAGCAACATGGTGCGCAAAGGGGCGCTGGGTCCCGAGGCCAGCATCGGGAAGCTCTACTGGAGCACCTGGCACCGCGAGATGGGTGAGCTGGCCATGGACGTGCTCGGTCCGACGGCCGCCATCATCGAGGGAGAGGACCCGACCGACTACGAGCTCAACGACTTCCAGCGGTACTTCATGTTCAGTCGCTCCGAGACCATCTACGCGGGCTCGAGCGAGATCCAGCGCAACATCCTCGGTGAGCGGGTGCTCGGTCTGCCCCGCGAACCTCGGTAGTCAGTCCCACAGGGAGGACCAGTGAACTTCGCTTTCTCCGAGGAGCAGGAAGAGCTCCGCCAGCACGTCCGACGGTTCCTCGAGGACAAGTCGTCCTCGGCCGAGGTGCGACGCCTCATGGAGACCGAGGAGGGCTACGACGAGGCCGTTTGGAAGCAGATGGCCCAGGAGCTCGGGCTCCAGAGCCTCCATATCCCGGAAGCCCACGGCGGGCAGGGGTTCTCCTTCGTCGAGCTCGGCATCGTCCTCGAGGAGATGGGGCGGGTGTTGCTCTGCGCGCCGTACTTCTCGACCGTGGTGCTGGCCGCGGACGCGATCATGAACGCGGGGACCGACGCGCAGCAGGCGGAGCTGCTTCCCGGCATCGCGGCGGGCGAGACGATCGCCACGCTGGCGTTCACGGAGCCGAACGGCCGCTGGGACGCCTCGGGGATCACGATGGAGGCCACACCGGACGGCGACGACTTCCGGCTCGAAGGCACGAAGCACTTCGTCCTCGACGGCCACACCGCCGATCTCGTGGTCGTGGCCGCGCGGGCGCCGGGAAGTGAAGGGACCGGCGGGATCTCCTTCTTCACCGTCGCCGGTGACGCCGAGGGGCTCGCGCGTCAGGCGCTCACCACCATGGACCAGACGCGCAAGCAGGCGAAGCTCGAGTTCGCCGGCGTGCGCGCGCAGCTCCTCGGCGAGGAGGGTGCGGGCTGGGACGCGCTCTCGAAGACGCTCGACCAGGCTGCAGTTGCTCTCTCGAACGAGATGATCGGAGGCGCGCAGTTCGTCCTCGACATGGCCGTCCAGTACGCGAAGGACCGCGTGCAGTTCGGGCGACCCATCGGATCGTTCCAGGCGATCAAGCACAAGTGCGCGGACATGCTGCTGGAAGTCGAGTCGGGGAAGTCGGCGGCCTACTACGCGTCGTGGGCGGCAGCCGAGGACAACGACGAGCTCCCGGTGGTCGCGTCCCTCGCCAAGGCCTACTGCTCCGACGCGTACTTCCACGCCGCAGCCGAGAACATCCAGATCCACGGTGGGATCGGGTTCACGTGGGAGCACGACGCGCACCTGTACTTCAAGCGGGCGAAGTCGTCCGAGATCCTCCTGGGCGACGCGACCTATCACCGCGAGCTGCTCGCCCAACGCATCGGGATCTGAGCCGGACCGAGCCCGTCGCGAGGCTTCCGCAATGGCCGTCGTCGTCGGGGCCCTGATCGTCGGCGTCGTGCTCCTCGCGGCCGCGCTGCTCGTGATGCGCGAGGCGCGGCGGCTCGCGGCCGCGCCGCCGCCTCCGGTGTTCGACCTCGAGGAGGCGTACGAGTGGGTCGTTGCCCACGTCCCCGACGAGGTCGCGGCCACCCTCACGCCCGAGGACGTCCGCCGCATCCTCGACTTCCAGCTCGAGTACTTCCGGCGCCGCGGCGTGTCCGGCAACGGGTCGTCGCAGCAGCCTGCAGGGTCGGTGGTCGTCGGCGGCTCCGAGACCGTCGACTACATCCTCGAGCGGTGCCGGGCCACGGGGGAGTCCTACCTCCCCGAGCAGGTTCACGCGGTCGTCGACACGCAGCTCGGCTACCTGCGGGCCATCGGCGCCGTCGGCCCTCGGGCGGACGGCGACGAGACCTGAGCCGGCCGCTCGCACCCGTCCGGGAGCGGTCGGGCGAGAACTGTCCCGCCCGTCGTCGGTCCGGCGTGGTACAAACGCGCCACCAGGGAAAGGAGGTGGTCCAGACATGCATGATCAACATCACGGGACCCTGGAGGTGCGCGGCCGCTAGGCCGTCTGGCTGGACCACCTGGCGGAGACCCACCGCCGCACCGGCGTCCCTCGGGCGGGGAGTGGTCCCTCCCGTGACAACCGGGGAACGTTGTGACCAGTTCGATGGCGAGGGGGGAGCTTCGGCTCCCCTCTCGTCGCGTCCGGGACGGCGTCGCTAGCGTGACGCCCGAGTCGCGTCGGGGGCGCGGCAGAACCTGAAGGGAGGACCGGTGAGCCGACCCACCCGGTTCGAGCAGTTCCGTTATCTCGGGGACAAGCGGACGCAGGTCGTCTACGACCTCGACCACCCGCCCGACGACGACACGATCGCAGAGCTCCTGGCCTCGGAGCAGTACGCAGCCTTCGGGCCGGACACGCTCGCCGAAGCGCGCAACCGCGGCTACCGGCCCGATCCCGCCGCGCTCGAGGCTGCACGCGCTGCAGCCTCCGACGACTGACGACCGCTCGCATGCCCCGCGCAATCGACGTCCACGTCCACCCTGCGACGACCGAGTACCTGGACGGTGCGATGGGGGAGTTCACCGCCGCGTGCGAGGCGTACTTCCGCAAGCCGTTGCCGCGGCGCTCGGTCGACGAGATGGCCGACGAGTTCCGCCGCGCCGACATCCTCGCCGTGCTGCTCGCATGGAACGCGGAGACGCACACCGGCTTCCCGCCTGTCACGAACGACTTCGTGGCCTCCTGCGTCCGTGAGCACCCCGACGTGTTTCTCGGGTTCGCCTCGGTCGATCCGCAACAGGGCGACGCCGCCGTCGCCGAGCTCGAACGGGCTGTACGCATGCTGGGACTCCGGGGGTTGAAGCTGCACCCGGGGGCGCAGAACTTCCGGCCCGACGATCGTTCCGTGTACCCGGTCTGGGAGACGGCGGCCGCGCTCGGGATCCCCGTCACGGTGCACACGGGCACCACCGGCCTGGGTGCAGGCATGCGCGGCGGAGGCGGTATCAGACTCGCGGGGGCCAACCCGATGCTGCTCGACGCGGTCGCCGCGGACTTCCCCGATCTCCAGATCGTCATGGCGCACCCGTCGTGGCCCTGGCAGGACGAGCAGCTGGCGGTCGCGATGCACAAGCCGAACACCTGGATCGACCTCTCCGGTTGGTCACCGCGGCGCTTTGCACCACAGCTCGTCCGCGAGATCAAGGGCTCGCTCCAGGACCGGGTGCTCTTCGGGACGGACTACCCGTTCCTCGGTCTCGACCAGTGGCTCGACGCCTTCGCCACCCTCGGCATCGACGACGACGTGACGGAGAAGGTGCTCCGCACGAACGCCGAACGTCTCCTGGAGCTCTAGCGAGACGTTGATGCGTGCGTGACGCGCGCTCAGCGCGCGTCACGCACGCATCAAGTCCGGGAGAGCGTCGGCCAGGCCGTTGAGGCGAGCCTCGAACGCGGTGTCCGAGAGCGCGGGTCGTGACGCGATCGTCGTCGGGTCGGCAGGGAGCCCGGCGAGATCGACCCACGATGTGCAGCCCCCGTAGGCCTCGTCCCATTCGATCGTAATCGGCTCGTCGAGTCGATGGACCCTGAGTGCGAGGACCCAGAGCGGGTCG
>CAYRHS010000135.1:0-8727 GCA_964424125.1 uncultured Burkholderiales bacterium | reverse complement strand
CCGCTTGGACGAACAGGAGGCTCCGCCTCCCGCGCGATCGCATGCGCGCCGCTGCGCTCAGGTAGCGGTGCGGTCGTTCCTGCGTGAGGTCGGCCGGCAGATCGAACGCCGTCCCGCCCGATAGGGGGACGGCGCGCCGACCCTCGTTTCGTCGTTCGTTCAGTGTGCGTTCAGTCCTCGAGGACGAACGTCACGAGCATGTTCACCTGGAACTCGGTGATCTTGCCGTTCGCGACCCGAACCTCTTGCTCCTTGACCCAGGCGGATTGGACACCGCGCAGGGTGTCCGTCGCCCGCGCGATCCCGGCCTGGATCGCGTCTTCGAAGCTCGTGTCGGAGGTCGCGCTGATCTCGGTGACCCTGCCTACGCTTCCCATCGCCGTCCCCCTCCCGGGTGATCCCGAGGTTCCGCTCGCTTCCACGCCCGAGCATGGATCTCGGCCGGTCGTCGCTCCAGAGCCGAAGGTCCCGGTCGTGCGCGTCCGGCAGGCGGTGCGCACGAGCGAACGAAGGAGACCCACTTTTCTCCTGCTGCATTCTCGACCCTCGCCACGAAGGCTGGCATCGTGGGAGATGTGCCGTCCGCCGAGCGCCCCGCGAGCACCGACGCCGTCATCGACGTCGGCCAGATCGACCAGTTGATCGACGCGCTTCGCCGACGCGACTACGTCGTCGTCGGCCCGACCCTCTCGGGAGAGGCCATCGTCTACGACGAGTTGAGTGCCTCCTCGGACCTCCCACGCGGCTGGACCGACGAGCAGGATGGCGGTCGCTACCGGCTGGAGCGCAGAGACGACGACGCCCTCTTCGGGTACGCCGTCGGGCCGCACTCGTGGAAGCAGTTCCTCTTTCCGCCGCGCACGGTCCTGTGGCGGGCACAACGCAGCGAAGGCGGCTTCGACATCGTCGACGAGCGGGCGGAGCAGCCCCGCTACGCGTTCCTCGGCGTTCGCTCCTGCGACCTCCACGCCATGGCCGTCCAGGACCGGGTGTTCCTCGACTGCGTGGAGCCCGATGCCACCTACGGAGCACGGCGCGGCGCGGCGTTCGTCGTGGTGGTGCAGTGTGGGGAACCGGGCGGGACGTGTTTCTGCGTCTCGATGGGCACCGGTCCCCGTGCCGAGTCCGGCTTCGATCTCGGCCTGACGGAGCTGACCGCCGACGGGCGCCACGAGTTCCTCGTCGAGGTGGGCTCCGGACGGGGCACCGAGGTCCTGGCCGAGCTCGCCCACCGTCCGGCCACGCCCGACGATCGCGCCACCGCCACGCTCGTCACGGAGCGGGCCGCCACCACCATGGGACGGACGCTCGACACCGACGGGATCCAGCAGCTCCTCGCCGAACAGCTCGAGCACCCTCGTTGGGACGACGTCGCCGATCGCTGCCTCGCGTGCACGAACTGCACGCTCGTGTGCCCCACGTGCTTCTGTTCGGCGGTCGAGGACACGACCGACCTGGCCGGCGACGCGATCCGGACCCGGCGGTGGGACTCGTGCTTCACGCTCGGGCATTCCTACGTTCACGGCGGCAGCGTGCGCTCGACCGTCCGCGCGCGCTACCGCCAGTGGCTCACGCACAAGCTCGGAACGTGGATCGACCAATTCGGCACGTCGGGGTGCGTGGGCTGCGGCCGTTGCATCAGCTGGTGCCCGGTGGGCATCGACCTCACGGAGGAGGTCGCCGCCCTGCGGGCACCGACGGAGCAGACGACGAATGGTGGGGGGAGGAAGACATGATCAAGCTGCAAGAGATCGCTGAGCTCCTGACCGAGACCGAGGTGTTCGACGGACTCGACCCGGCCGACCTCGAGTTCATCGCGGGGTGCGGCACCAACGTCGCCTTCCGGGCCGGTGAGTCGATCGCGCGTGAAGGCGCGCCCGCCGAGCACTTCTACGTGATCCGGGCGGGAAAGGTCGCGCTGGAGGTGGCTGTCCCCCAAGCGGAGGCGCTGGAGATCGAGACCCTGGGACCCGGTGAGGTCCTCGGGTGGTCGTGGCTGTTCCCGCCGTACCGATGGGCCTTCGACGTCCGGGCGGTGGAGCAGACGCGTGCGGTCTCCCTCGACGGAACCTGCCTGCGAGGTAAGTGCGCCGACGACACTCGCCTGGGCTTCGAGCTCATGCAGCGCTTCGCGCGCGTCATGACGGCCCGCCTGCAGGCGACGCGACTCCAGCTCCTCGACGTCTACGGGCGTGACCGTGCAAGCTGATCCCGGGCTCACTGCCCCGACCCCGAGCCTGGCGCCCCGCCGGTATCGGGTCACCGAGGTCTACGAGGAGCTCGCCGACACGACCACGCTGGCGGTCCGCCCCGTCGACGAGGCCCTCGACGACCCACAGCCCGGCCAGTTCCACATGATGTGGGCACCCGGTGTCGGCGAGGTCCCGATCTCGGTGAGCGGGCGCTCCGAGACGGGTGATCTCCTCCACACCGTGCGCACGGTCGGCGTGGTCACCGGCGCCCTCGGCTCGACCGAGCCCGGGGCGATGCTCGGGTTGCGCGGTCCGTACGGCTCCGACTGGGCGGTCGAGAGCGCCGCGGGTCACGACGTGATCGTCGTCGCGGGTGGGCTCGGCCTCGCTCCCCTCCGCCCCGCCATCCGCAGCTTCCTCGCCGACCGGGACCGGTTCGGCAGCATCGCAGTGCTCGTCGGTGCAAGGTCGCCCGACGATCTGCTGTTCGGTCCCGAGCTCGATCAATGGGCGGCGCGGAACGACGTCGACGTCCGACTCACCGTAGACGTGGCGAGCCCCGGGTGGCAGGGCGACGTGGGCGTGGTACCCCGCCTCGTCGCGCGCGCGCCGGTCGACTTCTCGGAAGCGGTGGCGCTGGTGTGCGGCCCCGAGATCATGATGCGCTTCACCGCCGACGCGCTGGTCGACCGTGGCGTCGACACCACACGAGTCCGCGTCTCGCTCGAGCGCAACATGCACTGCGCGATCGGCCACTGCGGCCACTGCCAATTCGGGCCCGTGTTCGTCTGCACGGACGGGCCCGTGCTCGAGTACGCGGCTGTCGGGCGAGGAATGAAGGTTCGGGAACTATGAGCGTTTCCAAGCCGAAGCTCGCGGTGTGGAAGTTCGCATCGTGCGACGGGTGCCAGCTGAGCCTCCTCGATTGCGAGGACGAGCTCCTCACCGTGGCCGAAGCGGTGGACATCGCGTACTTCCTGGAGGCGTCACGGGCGACGGTCGAAGGCCCCTACGACCTCTCGCTCGTCGAGGGCTCGGTCACGACTCCCGAGGACGCGGAGCGGGTCCTCCAGGTCCGAGCCGCGTCGCGCCGCCTCGTCACGATCGGTGCGTGCGCCACGGCGGGCGGGATCCAGGCGCTCCGGAACTTCGCCGACGTGCGCGAGTTCGCCGCCGTCGTCTACGCGCAACCCGAGTTCATCCAGACGCTCGACACCTCGACACCGATCTCCGACCACGTACCGGTCGACTTCGAGCTGCGCGGCTGCCCGATCGACAAGCGCCAGCTCCTCGAGGTCATCTCCGCGTTCCTGGTCGATCGCCGGCCCGCGGTCGCGGGGCACAGCGTGTGCGTCGAGTGCAAGGCCCGCGGCAACGTGTGCGTCATGGTGGCCCACGGCACGCCGTGCCTCGGGCCGGTGACCCACGCCGGGTGCGGCGCGCTCTGCCCCTCCTACGACCGGGGCTGCTACGGCTGCTTCGGGCCCGCGGAGACGACCAACACCTCCTCGCTCGACGCGTGGCTCAACGCGCTCGGCGTCCCCGACGAGGACCTGGTACGGATGTTCCGCACGTTCAACGCATACGCCGAAGGCTTCCGCAACGCGAGCGCAAGGGCCGCGGCCGCGGCTCCGAGAGGACGAACGTGACCCACAAAGCCCCCGCCAACCGCACGATGAAGGTCGACGCCCTCGCCCGGGTCGAGGGCGAGGGCGCGATGTACGTCGAGGTCGACGACGGCGAGGTCCGGGACGTGCAGTTGCGGATCTACGAGCCGCCTCGGTTCTTCGAGGCGTTCCTCCGCGGGCGCCGGTTCACCGAACCACCGGACATCACGGCCCGAATCTGCGGGATCTGTCCCGTCGCCTACCAGATGAGCAGCGCGCGAGCCATCGAGGACGCGTGCGGGGTCGAGGTCGACGGCGCGCTCCGGGATCTCCGGCACCTCCTGTACTGCGGCGAGCTGATCGAGAGCCACACGCTGCACGTGGCCATGCTCCACGCGCCGGACTTCCTCGGCTACGAGAGCGCGATCGAGATGGCCACCGACCACCGCCCCGAGGTCGAGCTCAGCCTGAGGCTGAAGAAGGTCGGCAACAACCTCATCGACCTGATAGGCGGGCGCGCCGTTCATCCCGTGAACGTGCGGGTGGGCGGCTTCTATCGGGTCCCGTCCGAACGCGAGCTCCGTCCGATCGCGGAGCGACTCCGGGAGGCGCGCGACGACGCCCGCGCGTTGACCGAGTGGGTCTCGACGTTCGACTTCCCCGACTTCGAGCACGACCACGAGCTCGTGGCGCTCTCCCACCCGAACGAGTACGCGATCCTGAGTGGTCGGGTCGTCTCCGACCGCGGCCTCAACGTACCCGAGACCGACTACGGGAACCACATCGCCGAGGAGCAGGTACCTCACTCGACCGCGCTCCACGCCCGGCTCCTCGCGCGGGGCAACTACCTCGTCGGCCCGCTCGCCCGCTACAGCTTGCACGCCGACAAGCTCACCCCGATCGCCGCCGAAGCCGCCCGGGACGCCGGGCTCGGACCGGCGTGCCGCAACCCGTTCCAAAGCATCATCGTGCGCTCGGTCGAGGTCCTGCACGCGTGCGACATGGCCCTGCAACTCATCGACCGCTACGAGCGCCCAGCTCGTCCCGCCATCGACGTGCAGCCCCGAGCGGGCGTGGGAGCGGCGTGCTCGGAGGCGCCCCGGGGGCTGCTGTACCACCGCTACGAGATCGACGACGACGGCCTGATCGTCGACGCCCAGATCGTGCCCCCCACGTCGCAGAACCAGCCCACGATCGAGCACGACCTCTTCCATCTGGTCGAGGACCACCTCGACCTCGATCGCGACCGGCTGCGCGACCGGTGCGAACAGGCGATCCGGAACTACGACCCGTGCATCTCCTGCGCGACGCACTTCCTCGATCTCGTCGTGGACGAGCGGTGACCGACGCCCCCGACGTACGGGTGATCGGCGTGGGGAACGAGTTCCGCCGGGACGACGGCGTCGGCTTGCGCGTCGTCGACGAGATCCGGCGCCGTGATCCGACTGTCGCCGTGGTCGAGCTCGACGGCGAGCCGACACGCATCCTCGACGCGTGGGAGGGCGCCGACGCGGTCGTCGTCGTCGACGCGCTCCGCTCAGGAGCGGCACCGGGCACCATCCGGACGCTTCGCGTCGAGGACGGCGTCCGCCTCCCGCGGGGCACGGGCCACAGCAGTCACCGCGCCGGGGTCGCGGAGGCCGTCGAGCTCGCTCGTGCGCTTCGGCGGCTCCCTCACGTCGTGTTGTGCGCGGTCGAGGGCGCCGACTTCGGGCCGGGACCGACGTTGTCCCCCTCCGTCGCCTCCGCCGTGGACGAGGCCGCGGAGCACGTGCTGGCCGAGGTTCGGCGCCTCCGCGGCGGCGCCGCGGCAGCCTCGTGAAGGGCGCCGACACGACGCTCGCCCGATCGGGACAGGACGTCGTGGCCGCTCGCCGCATCTCGGTGACCGGCGTGGTCCAGGGCGTCGGCTTCCGCCCCTTCGTCTGGCGCCTGGCCCAGCGCGTCGACGTCACCGGCTTGGTTCGCAACGAAGGTGGCCGCGTCGAGATCGTCGCCGAAGGCGACGATCGGGATCTGGATCGTTTCTGCGCCGCCCTTTCGTCGGAGGCCCCGCCTCGAGCCCGGGTCGCGCGGGTCGAGTGGGCCTCTGTCCGGGCGACCGGCCGACGGACGTTCGAGATCGATTCCTCCCGAGATCACGATGCGCCCGGCCCGCCGCCGCTCGTACCTCCTGACATCGCGACGTGCGATGCGTGCCTGGCCGAGCTCTTCGATCCCACGGACCGCCGATTCGGCTACGCGTTCCTGAATTGCGTCGACTGCGGACCACGCTTCACCGTCATCCGCGCGCTCCCCTACGACCGGTCGCGCACGAGCATGCGCGCCTTCGCCCTCTGCCCCGAGTGCGCTCGGGAGTACGAGGATCCGGGTGATCGCCGCTACCACGCCGAGCCCGTCGCGTGCCCCACGTGCGGGCCCACCCTGGAGCTGCGGAACGCGCTCGGCGACGTGCTCGTCGGTGACCCGATCGAGCGAGCCGCGCGCCTGCTGCGCGAAGGCCGCATCGTGGCGGTGAAGGGCCTGGGCGGCTTCCACCTCGCCTGCGACGCCACCGACGAGCGAGCCGTCGCCGAGCTGCGGCGACGGAAGCACAGACCGCGCAAGCCGTTCGCGGTGATGGTCGCCGATCTCGACGAGGCCGGGGCGACGTTCGCGCTGAGCCCGGGTGACGCCGCGCTGCTCGGGTCGTGGCGCGCGCCGATCGTGCTCACCGGCGACGCGGGAAGACTCGCGCCGTCCGTCGCGCCCGGCCACCGCCGGCAGGGAGCGATGCTGCCCGCGACCCCCCTGCACCATCTCCTCCTGCGGGCCGCGGGCCGGCCGCTCGTGATGACGAGCGGCAACCGCAGCGACGAGCCGATCTGCACGACGAACACCGACGCGTTCCGGCGCCTGGGGGACATCGCCGACGCGTTCGTCCTCCACGACCGGGAGATCGTCGCGCGCTACGACGACTCGGTGATGGCCGTCCGACGGGGAGCACCCGCGGTGCTGAGGCGAGCTCGGTCCGTCGCGCCGGAGCCGATCACCCTCCCGGCGAACGTCGACGACGTCCTCGCGTGCGGCGCCGAGCTCCAGACGAGCTTCTGCCTCGCCCGTGGGACGAACGCGTACGTGTCCCAGCACCTCGGTGACCTGGACTCCGACGAGGCCTTCGACGCGTACCGCGAGGCGGTCGACCGCCACCGAGGTCTGTTCCGTGTCGAGCCGCGGATCGTCGCCCACGACCTGCACCCCGACTTCCTCACGACCCGGTTCGCCGAATCGCTCGGCCTGCCCCGCGTCGCGGTGCAGCACCATCACGCTCACGTTGCCGCGGTCATGGCCGAGCACCGCCTTCACGACCCGGTCCTGGGCGTGGCGTTCGACGGCTTCGGGCTCGGCGAGGACGGCTCGGCGTGGGGCGGCGAGTTCCTCGCCTGCGACTGGGCGACTTCGAGGCGCGTCGGGCACCTCCGCGCGGTCCCACAACCGGGCGGAGACGCCGCCGTGCGTCAGCCCGCCCTGATGGCCGTCGCCCACGCGTACGACGCGGGCTGCCTGGACGGGGCTCGTGTGCTCCTCGGCCCGGACGGGCCCGATGTCGACGCGGTCGCCGCTCGTATCTCCGCGGGTCTGGCGACGACGCCGACGAGCTCCGCCGGGCGCCTGCTCGATGCGGTGGCCGCCCTTGCCGGCCTCTGCCGCCAGACCACCTTCGAGGGGGAACCCGCGATCCTGCTCGAACAGGCTGCCGATCCCGTCGCCACCGGCAGCTACCCGGTCGACGTCGAAGAACGCGACGATCAGCTGGTGGTCGACACGCGTCCGATCATCGGCGGAGTCGTCGCCGAGCTGCGCACCGGCGTTTCGGTCGGAGCGGTGGCTCGTCGCTGCCTCCGCACCCTCGGCGCCGCGGTCGTCGACGTCTGCGCCCGCCTACGGGATCGGACCGGGCTCGACCGGGTGTGCCTGGCGGGGGGCGTCTGGGCCGACGACTTGCTGCTCGACGACGTCGTCGCCGACCTCGAAGCCCGCCGCTTCTCCGTGTTCTGGCCCCGGGCCCTTCCGCCCGGCGACGGGGGCCTCAGCGTGGGCCAGGCCCTGGTCGCGCACGCGCGCACGTCCGCACGCCCGGCGCGGTCCGAATCGGGCGGAGGCGACTGACGTGTGCCTCGGTGTCCCGGGTCGGGTGATCGACCAGCGCGACGACGGAGCGCTCCCCATGGGTACCGTTGACTTCGGTGGGGTCCGTCGCGAGGTCTGCCTCGCCTACGTCCCCGAGGTCGCGATCGGCCAGTACGTGATCGTCCACGTCGGCTTCGCCATCTCGATCGTGGCCGAGAAAGAGGCCGCACGGGCACTCGCGCTCCTCTCCGAGCTCGAGCTCCTCGAGGAGCTCGACGGGGAGCGGGCGCGATGAGATACGTGGACGAGTACCGGAACGACGCCGTGGCGCGCGGCCTGCTCGAGCGAATTGGTTCGACCGTCACCCGGAACTGGACGCTCATGGAGGTGTGCGGCGGCCAGACCCACACCCTGGTCCGCAGCGGTATCGACCAGCTGCTCCCTTCCGAGATCGAGCTCGTGCACGGCCCCGGGTGCCCCGTGTGCGTGACCCCGCTGAACGTGATCGATCACGCCCTCGCGATCGCCCGCCGGCCGGGCGTCGTGCTCTGCTCCTTCGGGGACATGCTCCGCGTCCCCGGCTCGACGACCGACCTCCTCTCCCTCCGCGCGGGTGGCGCGGACGTCCGCGTGGTCTACTCGCCACTCGACGCGCTGCAGATCGCCTGCGACGAGCCCGACCGGACCGTCGTCTTCTTCGCGGTCGGCTTCGAGACCACCGCGCCGGCGAACGCGACCGCAGTCCACAGGGCCGCCGAGCTCGGCCTGCGCAACTTCTCGGTGCTCGTCGCCCATGTCCTCGTTCCGCCCGCGATGGT
>CAYRHS010000134.1:0-8797 GCA_964424125.1 uncultured Burkholderiales bacterium | reverse complement strand
CATGCCCGAGCGGTCGACGACCGTCGCGCGCTCGCCCAGCAGCGCGCCCGCGATCACCTCGTCGGGCGCCGGCGACGTGCGCATGCCGGTGCGCGCGCCGGCGATGGCGTCGATCTCCTCGAGGAAGCCGATCGCCCCACCCTCGTTGCGAGCCGCCTTGCGGAGCTCCTTGAAGAAGGCGCGGATCTTGCGGTTCGTCTGTCCGTAGTACATCGACTGGAAGGAGCTGGCCGACGCGAAGAGGAACGGCACCCCGGCCTCGGCAGCCATCGCCTTCGCCATGTACGTCTTGCCCGTACCCGGGGGACCCTCGAAGAGGATCGCGCGACGCGGCGTGCCGCCCATCAGGTCGCGGAACGTCTTGTACGCGAGAAAGAGGTTGAGCGTCTTGACGATCTCTTCCTTGACGATGCCGAGGCCGACGACGTCGTCGAGACTGACCCCGATCTCGCTCGGACGGAACATCACGTGCGGGGACCGTCCCGCGAAGAGCAACGGCCCGACCACGGCGACGAGGAGCACCGCGCCGATGATGAACGCGGGCAGGTAGTCGCTCAGCCACGGCGGAGCGGCGGGGAGGCCGAGCTCGACGGGATTGCCCGAGAGCCACCGCACGTAGAGGAACGCGGCGACGAGCCCGAGCGCGAGCCCGATCTGGCCGAGTCGCCGCCGGCGCTGGTGCTCGCGGATCACGGACACGTCCGCGCGGCCCCGCAGCACCTCGGTGGCACCCAGCGTGCTGACGTCCACCGGAAGCTCCTCCGCCGATGGGCTCACCGGGCCCGGTTCGCCCTGTGACCACTCAGCGTAGTCGAAAATCACGCGCTGTTTGTCACATTCGCGTCGCGGGACCCGAAACCCGACCCACTTTCCCGGATTTTTCGAGATACCCGACCGATTCGATCGGGTTTTCCGCTACGCTGCCGCCCATGACGACGACGCCGGCTCCGACCCGAGACACCAGTCCCCGCCCGATCGACGCCCGCATGCCCCGGTTCAACCAGGGCGTGCTCGCGATCGCGCTGCTCGTCGGCTTCGTGATGCGCTGGGACTGGGTGGTCCCCGCCTTCGCCGTGATCCTGTTCACGGGCGCCGCCTTTGGGCCTCGCTTCGGGCTCTTCCTGCGGATCTACCGGGATCTCCTCGCCCCCCGGCTGGGTCCGCCCCGCGAACTCGAGGACCCCCGGCCGCCGCGCTTCGCCGCGTGGATCGGCACGGTCTTCCTCGCGCTCGGCACCGGTGCCCTGCTCGTCGGGCTCGACGTCGTGGGCTGGGCGCTCGGCCTCGCGGTCGCGGTCCTTGCCGCGCTCGCGGCGACGACCGGGATCTGCGTGGGCTGCGAGATCTACGTTCGGCTCCAGCGGGCGCGTACGTCGTGACCCGTCTGCTCCTCGCGCTGGTGCTCGTGCTGCTCGTCGCGGCCGTGGCGTGGGCCGCACGCCGGGCGCGTCGCGACAGCGCGAAGCCACGCGACGTCGAAGGGCTCCCGCCACTCGAGCGCGACCTGCTCGGCGCCGCCGAGCGCACCTGGGTCGTCTTCACGACCGAATTCTGCGCCTCGTGCAGACCGACGGCCGAGCGCCTCCGTACCCGGCACCCCGAGGACCATGTCATGACGCTCGACGTCGGCGATCGTCCCGACCTCGCCCGCCGCTACGGCATCCGCCGGGCCCCGACCGTCATGCTCGTCGCCGCCGACGGCACCGTGCTGGACCTGCCCGCGCGGGACGGCGATCCGGTCACCGCGCCGGCCGCTCAGACGCGTACCTGAACGTCCGCCCGCCGCGGGTTGGAACGATCTCGCTCCGAGATCTCCGGTTTGTCACCGGGCCAGTCGGCGGCGATGTCGGGGTCGTCCCACGCCACGCCGAGCTCGTCCTCGGGGTCGTAGTAGCGGTCGACGAGGTAGGTGATCGTGAGGTCCGTCAACGCGTAGAAGCCGTGTGCGACACCGCGAGGGATGTAGACGCCCCGGTGGTCGTGCTCGCCGATCTCCAGCGTGAGCGTGTTGCCCTCCGTCGGGGAGTCGGCGCGCAGGTCGTGGAGCACGACGAAGGCTCTGCCGCGCGGGACGTACCAGTAGTCGGCCTGATGGCGGTGGAAATGCAGCCCGACGAGCGCCCCCGCCCGGCGATCGGCCCGGTTGGCCTGGACCATGGGCGCCGCCCCCGGGATCCACTCGTGGCGCCACGATTCGAGGAAGAACCCTCGATCGTCACGCCAGACCTTCGGCTCCACGACGAAGACGCCCGCGATGATCTCTGACTCGGTGACGGTGGCCACGGCCGGTCAGCCTGCCCGCCGTGCCCGAGCCCTCGCAACACGGGGCAGCATCACGCGGCGAGGTCACGGCGATCGAACGCGACGACGGTCGCGACGACGGCGAGCAGGATCACCAGCGCGAGCGCGGCGAAGTTCGCGACCGGGAGACCGTTCACCAGGGGGTCGACACCCGAGGCGTGGTAGAAGGGCGACGCGTAACGGAGCGGCTCCAGCGCCGAGGTGAGCTGGGACAACGCGTTAAGCAGGTAGCCCGCCGCTCCGAGCCCGGCGGCCAGTCCGAGTGCCGTCGACCTGCTGCCCGTCCACGCGCCCACGGCCATGGCGATCGAGCCGAGGAGCGCGGCGAAGAGCATGGCCCCCAGGCAGGTCCCCGCGACGCGACCGATCGGCACCCCCAGGTCGACGGCGGCGCCGAGTCCCACGATCGCCACGCCCGTCACCAGCGCGAGGACAGTCACTCCGGCAACGACGGCGAAGGTCTTCTCCAGCACCACCCGTCGTCGCGACACCGGGTTGGCCAGGAGCAGCTCGAGCGTTCCGCTCTCGTCCTCGCCCGCGAGCGGCCGTCTCGACGTCGACGAGCGTCCCCTCACGGATGAAGCCGACGCGGTCGCAGAGCCGTTCCACCTCGTCGAGCACGTGCGACGAGAGGAAGACGGTGCGCCCGGACTCCACGACCTCGCGGACCATCGTCTCGAACGTGTGCTGGACCAGCGGGTCGAGTCCTGCCGTGGGCTCGTCGAGGATGAGCAGGTCGGGCTCGTGCACGAAAGCCTGGATCAGCGCGACCTTCTGGCGGTTCCCCGACGAGAGCGCGCGGATCGGCCGCTCCAGATCCAGGCCGAGTCGTTCCGCGAGCCCTTCGAACGCGGCGTGGGGAACGCCACCCCGCAGCCGGCCCAGCCACTCGAGGAGCTCGCGGGCGCTGAGCCGCTCGTAGAGAGCGACGTCGCCGGCCAGATAGCCGACGCGCCGGTGGATCTCGATGCTGTCGGTCCCGGCATCGAGCCCGAAGACACGGGCGGTCCCGCTGCTCGGGCGGATGAAGTCGAGCAGCAGTCGCATCGTCGTCTTCTTGCCCCCACAATTTGGCACCCAGTACCCCCACGCCCTGGCCCACGTCGACCTCGTGGTCGACGTCGGCGATGCCCATGGCTCGCCCGTAGTACTTGGTCAGGGCTTCGGTGCGGATCGCCGCGGTCACACGGCTATCTCTACCCGAACACCCCGAGCGCTAGCCGAAGCGCCCGAGGACCACCACGGTCACCACACCGAGGACGGCGACAGCGCCGAGGATCCCCCACCCCGTCGCGTCGGTCGTCGTGCCGGTGCCGAGGACGGCGAGCGCCAGGAGCCAGGCGTTGCGGAGCAGCGTGCGAGAGGACATCGGGGCCGCCGATGACGCGCCGAAGCACGCGCAGGCGGTCCGCACCCCGCGAGCCAGCGTCGCCGCGACCACCACCGTGAACGCCGCCAGGAGCGCGAGCGCGACCCAGGCCGGAATCGACGAGCGAGGGGCTGCGACCAAGCCGACGGCGATTGCCACCTCGGTCAGGGGAAGCACGACGGCGGCTCCGCCGACGGCTCCCGGCGGCACGCCCAACACCTCGAGCTGGTGTGGGAGCTCGTCGCGAGACCGGAACTTCCCGATCGCGGCCGAGGTGAGCACGAGCGCGAGCACGATGCGCGCCGCCCAGGCGACGGCGGCGTCCACGTCGTGGACTCCTCAGGCGAGTCGCGGGTACTCGCCGCGGTGGAAGAGCAACGGCGGCGCGTCCTGTCGCAACAACCCGAGCTCGGCCACACGCCCGACAACGATGGTGTGGTCCCCCGCGTCGTGCTCGGTGTCGATGTGGCAGTCGACGAACGCGATCGAGTCGGAGAGGATCGGCGAGCCCGTGAGCGCGGTGTGGAAGGCGACGTCCGCGAACCTGTCGGCCCCCTTCGTCGCGAAGCGTCGGCACACCTCTTCCTGGTGTTCCCCGAGGATGTTCACTGCGTACGCACCCGTCCCGCGGATCCGGGGCCAGGTGCTCGACGACTTCGCCGCGCAGAACAGCACGAGCGGCGGATCCAGCGAGACGGAGGAGAACGCGTTCGCAGCCATCCCGACCGGCTCGCCGTCGACCATCGCGGTCACGATCGTCACCCCGGTCGCGAAGTGGCCGAGAATCCGCCGGAACTCGTCGGGGTCGACCTCGGGCCGGTCGACCGATTCCGATCGGGTCACGCCGTCGACGCCTCCCGCAGCCGGAGTTCGAGCCCGTCGTGCGCGGCCACGACGTCCTCGACGTTCCGGGCATCGGCCAGATCGCGCGCTCGCTCCAGGACGCGGTCGACCTCCCGATCTCCGTGGAACGGGTCGTGGTGGAAGAGCACCAGCCGCTTCGCTCCTGCTTCTGCTGCGACCTGCACTGCGTAATCGACCGTCGAGTGGCCCCACAAGCGATGGCTCTCGAACTCTTCGGGGAAGTACTGCGCGTCGTGGACGAGCAGATCGGCGCCGTCGCAGAGCTCGAGCACGGCGTCGGGGACGAAGTCGTCGGGGTCGTCGGGCACGCAGCCGGGGCCGTGGTCGGGGACGTAGGCGACGGACGCGCCGGCCTGTTCGACCCGGAACCCGAGGGTCCGCCCGTTGTGGCGAACGAAACGGGAGCGAACCTTCGCGTCGCCGAGCGCGAAGTCGTCGTCACCGAGGTCGTGGAAGGCCACGAGGGCTTCCAGCTCACCCGCGGTGATCGGGAAGAAGGGCGGCCCCATGAAGCGCGCGAAGACGTCGGCGAGCGCGCCGTCGCGCTGGCGCGGGCCGTGCACGTCGAGGCCGATGGCACCCCGGTGCAGTGGACGGAAGAACGGGAGACCCTGCACGTGGTCCCAGTGGAGATGCGTGAGGAGCACGTCGGCGTGATAGCCGGCGCCCGGGAGATCCTCGCCGAAGGACTTCAGGCCGGTCCCGAGGTCGAGGAGGATGGGGTGCTCACCCGGGACCACCAGCTCGACGCAGGACGTCTTGCCGCCGTATCGCGCGAACCGAGGCCCTTCGCACGGCGTCGACCCACGGACGCCGTGGAACCGGACCACCGCTCCCGATCCCCCCATCGGCCCGAGGATAGTGAGATTCGCCCGTTCCGCCCAGCGCGACCGCTCGCGCGCGAGGCGCGAGCGCGGAGGCGGTCAGGCCGCGGGGCTCGGGCCCTCGGCCCGGACCGCCTCGACATCGACGAGCGCCCGGCGCAAACGGTCGATCCAGTCGCCCTCGTGCTCACGCACGAGGCGCACGCACCAGCCCAGGGCCTCGGCGCGGCTCCGGGCGACCCCCGCGTCGACGAGCGTGTCGAGCACCTGGCGCTCGGCCATGCGGAGCCGGGTCATGACCGGCACGTTGAGGTTGGTGAACACGCGGTGCACGTCGCCGCAGCGCACGCCCCAGGCGACCTTGCGCCCGAAGCGACGCTCGGCGTCGTCGGCCACTCGCATGCGGTGACCGCGGGTGTCCTCCCGGAACCCGTCGATCCGGCCCTCGATCGCGGCGGCCCGGTCGGCGTCGTCGGCGTCGTCGGCCAGCCGTGGCTCGCTCCGTCGGCCCACGACCAGGATCTCGTCGCGGTCGACCGTGACCTCCGGTGGCTCCGTGAACCAGTCGCCGGGCAGGCGCCCGGCGAACCACGCCGCCAGGCTCGTGGGCGCTTCCGTGGTGCCGGTCATCGTGCCTCCCCCGATGTTGTATGATGATTACATCATTACACACTATCGCCGTCTGTCAGGCGCGACGCTCACGGCCCGGCGCTAGGGTCCGCTCCGGCGGCATCGAGCAGGGACCGTGGGGGACATGTCCAGCGGAGCAGCCAGCATCCTCGACTCGCTCGCGGACCAGGCCGCGCAACTGCCCGACCACACCGCGTTCGTGGGTTCGGGAAGCGAGTCCCTCACCTGGTCGGAGCTCGCAGGCGCGGTCGAGGAGCGCGCGGCGCGCCTCGCCGGCTCGGGCATCGGCCGGGACCACATCGTCCTGGTGAGCGGCCTCGCGACGCTCGACTTCTACCTCCTCGCGCTGGCCGTGGGGCGCCTCGGCGCGGTGCTCGCGCCGCTCAACCTCCAGTTCACCGGGCACGAGTACGAGCAGTACGTCAAGCAGTTCGCCGACCTCCAGCCGCTCGCGTTCGTGTCCGACGTGCTCTTCCGGGACCGATTCGAGGGCCTCGATCCCGGCGTGCCCCGCTTCGCCCTCGACGAGCACGCGAGCGACGAGCGGTGGCGGCCGCTCGGCGAGGCAACGCCGGAGCAGCTGGGGCCGCCACCGGGTCCGGAGGACCCAGCGTTCCTGGTTTCGACGTCGGGCTCGACCGGCTTCCCGAAGCCTGCCCTGATCCCCCATCGGGCGGCCACCCACCTCGGGCGCGTGACGGCCGAGGCCACGGGCATGACCCCCGACGACCGGATCCTGGGTGTCATGCCGATGTTCCACATCGGCGGGCTCGGCGGCAACCTCGCCCTCCCGTTGACCACCGGAGCCTCCATCCACGCGCTGGCAATGTTCGAGCCCGCCGAGTCCCTCCGGCGGATCGAGGAGGAGCGCATCACCGTCATGAACGCGTTCGACACGCTCATCGAACGCATCATGGGTCTGCCCGACTTCGACGTCGCCAGGCTGCGATCGCTGCGGCGGGTGACGTTCGCGGGCAGCGCCAAGTACTACGAGGCGCTGCGCTCCTGGGGCCCGATCGACATCGGCACCGCCTACGCGATGACCGAGGCATGGACGGTGAGTCTCACGCCGCCCGGCTGCGACGACGAGCGCCTGAAGCGCTGGTCCCAGGGACGCATCGTCGAGGGCATGGAGGTCCGCATCGTCGACCCCGTGCAGGACACGCGCTGCGCCGACGGTGTCTCGGGTGAGATCCGCGTCCGCGGCGACGGCACCTTCCTGCGCTACCTCGGCCTCGACGAGGAGACCGCGCGCACCTTCGACGACGAGGGCTACGTGCGCACCGGAGACATCGGGCACCTCGAGGGCGACTACCTCTTCTTCGAGGGCCGCTACAAGGCGATGATCAAGACCGGCGGTGAGAACGTCAGCGAGCTCGAGGTCGAGAACTTCCTCGTCTCCGAGTTCCCCGAGATCCACGTCACCGCGGTGGTCGGTGCTCCCGACCCCGAATGGGGGGAAGCGGTCTGCGCGTTCGTGGAGCTCGAGCCCGGGGAGACCCTGACGCTCGAGGAGCTGCGCGTGCGCTGTCGCGAGAAGCTCGCCGGGTTCAAGATCCCCCGACGCCTCGAGATGGTCGAGACCGGCGGGTGGCCGCACGGCGCGACCGGCAAGATCGACAAGCACGAGCTCCGGCGGCGCCTCGAGCCGAGCTGAGCCCCGCCCGGTGGTTGACCACCGGGTTCAACGCCTGTTGAATAGCTGCTTTCAACGAGCGTTGAGGAGCGGCCGTGCTGGCGATGGTGGGCAAGGAGTTCCGGCAGCTCCGACGAGACCGGCGGACCGTCGTCATGCTGGTGGTGCTCCCGGTGCTGCTGCTGGTCGTCTTCGGCTACGCCGCCAGCTTCGACGTCGAGCGGATCTCGACCGTCGTGGTCGGCCCCGACGCCGACGCCGCGGCCGCGCTGCTCCCGGACCAGCTTGACGTCCAGTCGGTGCGACCCGAGGACGACCGCGCCGACGGCGAGGAGATCCTGCGCGACGGCGACGCGGTCGTGGCCGTCGTCGCCGACCGGGGCTCGCCGGTCGTGCTGGTCGACGGGTCGGAGCTGTTCGCGGCCCGCGCCGCGGTCAGCGGCCTGGCCCAGCTCCCCGATGCACCCGAGGTGGAGGTGCTCTTCAACCCCGACCTCAGCACGTCGGCCGTCATGGTGCCAGCGATCATCGGGCTGATCCTCACCTTCATCGGCACCATGATCACGAGCCTCGGCATCGTCCGCGAGCGCCAGGCCGGAACGCTCGAGCAGCTCGCGGTCATGCCTCTCCGGCCGAGCGACGTGATCGTGGGCAAGGTGGCCCCGTACCTGGGGATCGCCTTGATCGACATGGCCGTCGTCACCACCGTCGGCGTGCTGCTCTTCGACGTGCCGTTCCGAGGATCGGTCGCGCTGTTGGTGCTCGGAAGCCTGTTGTTCCTGCTCGTCACGCTCGGTCTGGGCGTGCTCGTCTCGACGGTGAGCGAGAACTCGGGGCAAGCGATCCAGCTCGCGTTGATGATCACGATGCCGCAGGTCCTGCTGTCGGGGATGATCTTCCCGCTCGAGTCGATGGCTGCCGGCGTGCGCTGGATCTCCTACATCCTGCCGCTCACCTACTTCGTGAAGATCGCTCGCGGCGTCATGGTGCGCGGGGCGTCGTTCGACGCGCTCTGGGTCTCGTTCGCGGCGCTCGCCGCGCTCGCGGTGGGGGTGTTCGGGCTCGCGCTCTTCCGGTTCCGCCGTGAGATCGCGCCCGCCCCGCAGCGGGGCGAGGCTTCCGCGGCGGTCGCATGACCGCCTTCGGCGTCGAAGCCGTCACGGTCGAGTTCGG
>CAYRHS010000133.1:0-8848 GCA_964424125.1 uncultured Burkholderiales bacterium | reverse complement strand
CCATGACGAACGGAGGCTTGAGGTCGAAGAGGACCGTGAGCCCCCCGAGCACGATCTGGGCCACCACGCCCACGACGAGGCCCACGGACAGCCAGAGCAGATCGCGGCGCCGTGGCTCTCGACCGATCGAGCCCAGGACCGCGAGGACGACCGCCACCGAGACGACGCCCGTGACGACACGGTTCGCGAACTCCACGAGCGCGTGGTACTCGACCGGCGCCACCAGCGACCCGGGCTCGCAGTTCGGCCAGTCGCTGCATCCGAGCCCCGAGCCGGTGAGCCGCACGGCCGCGCCGGAGACGATGATGAACCCCAGCGCCACCAGCGCGAGGAGGGTGACGTGGCGGTAGGTCCCGGGTGAGATCCGCGGCAGCCGCACCGCCAGGATGGTACGGGAGGATCCCACCGCCGAGCCGATCGGCGCAGCCCGCGCCGCCACTGCACGCCCGCCGCTGCGGGTGCGAGAATGGGACATGGCTTCCTTCACCCGCATGGACGAATCGACCGCCGAGCAGTGGGCCACGATCGGCGCCGAAACCTTCGCCCACCAGGAGCGAGTCGCCGACCACGTGCTCGAGATGCTGCGTGCGCTCGCCGGGATCACCGATGGCTTCAACGTCGATCAGCTCACGCACAGCCTCCAGACAGCGACGCTCGCCGAGCGGGCCGGCGCCTCCGACGAGATGGTCGTCGCGTCCCTGTGCCACGACGTCGGGAAGTACGTCTCGGTCCCCAACCACCCTGCGATCGCGGCCGAGATGCTCCGTCCCTACGTGGACGACGACGTGTACTGGGTGATCAGGGTCCACCAGGACTTCCAGGGGCGGCACTACTACCACCACTTCGGAGGCGATCCCGACGCCCGCGACCAGTACCGGGACCATCCCGCCCACGCGCTCGCCGAGCAGTTCGCCGACGAGTGGGACCAGCGAGCGTTCGACCCCGACTACGACACGCTCCCCCTCGAACACTTCGAGGAGCGCCTGCGCGAGCTGTTCGCGGCCCCGAAGTCGCTCTGAGCGGCGACCGGAGCCGGAGCGTGGACCTCGACGGTGCCGTCGCGCTGGTCACCGGCGCGAGCCGGGGTGTCGGTGCCGCGACCGCGATCGCCCTGGCCGAAGCGGGTGCCGACGTCGCCTGTGCGGCGCGCGCAACCGACGACACGCCCGTCGCGTTGCCCGGCACGATCGACGACACCGTGCGCCGGATCCGCGACCGCGAGGGTTCCGGCCTCGCGGTCCCGACGAATCTCGCTGTGGACGAGGAGGTCGAGGCGATGATCACGAGGACCGAGGAAGCGCTCGGCCCGATCGACGTCCTCGTGAACAACGCCGCGATCACCTTCCCCGGCGACCTCGACCTGCCGATGAAGCGCTTCGACCTGATGCTCGCCGTGGATCTTCGGGCGCCGCTCCTCGCGATCCGCAGCGTCGTCCCGGGCATGAGGTCCCGCCGACGCGGCGCGATCCTCAACGTCTCCTCCGCGGCCGCTGTCCACCACATCCCCGAGCTCATGGCCTACGGGATGGCGAAGGTCGCCCTCGAGCACCTCTCGTGCTCGGTTGCGGAGCAACTGCGGGCCGACGACGTCGCCTGCAACACGTTCCGCATCGACGTCCCCGTCGCGTCGGAGGGATTCCTGGCTGCTGCGCCCGACCTCGACCATTCCGACTGGGAGCCACCGGAGGTCGCGGCCGAGGGCATCCTCTGGATGCTGCGCCAACCACCCGGGTACACGGGACGAGTGGAGAGCATGGCCGCGCTCCGGGAACGGGAGCACATCATGGCCAGCCGCGCCGAGCGACCGTTCATACCCCAGCGCCCCGGTGCCGACCAGAGCTAGCGCTCAGCAGGTCGAGGGCGCGGAACTCCCCTTCAGCCGGTCGTCGAGCCACTTGTGGACGTCGTTCGCCGCCTCGAGCACAACCGTGTCGTGCGTGGCCCCGTCGTAGCGTTTGAACTCGACCGTGTCCCCGAGCGAGCAGGCCTGATCGACGTAGTCCGTTGTCGTCTTCGGCAGCACGATGTCGTCGGCCGTCCCCTGGCCGACGAACATCGGAATCGCCGTCTTCGTGTTGCCGGCACTGTTGCGGTCGAGCAGGTCGACGAGGGTGTCGGACTGCAGCGGGTCGGCGGTGAAGAGCTCGTCCACGGTCTTGCCCGTGAACGCGTCGTAGACGGCCTCGAGGCACTCCTCGGTGCCGATCTCGATCTCCTTGCTCCCCGAGTCCGTGAGGAGGGCATCGAACGCTCGTGCCGCCTCCGGGTACACCTCCTGCCACGCCCGCACGGCGATGACCGAGAGGCCGAGGTCGTCGAGGGCGGGGTCGTCGAGCTCCGCCTTCATGAGCGCCTTCAGCTCCGCCGCGGGCGCGAGCTGCGCGGAGCCGAGCACGTTCAGCTCCGGCGCGTACTCGGCGGCCTGCTGGGCGGCGAACGCCGCGGCCTGACCGCCCTGGGAGTGGCCGTAGATCAGGGTCTGGTCGCTCAGGGTCAGTTCCGGGAGCTGACGGACGGCGCGCGCCGCGTCGAGGACGTTGTTCGCCTCCCACTCGCCGACGAGGTACGGATGGGGACCCGGTGCGCCCAGACCCCGGTAGTCGGTTGCGACCACCGCGAAACCGTCGTCGACGAAGGGAGCGACCAGGTCGAAGAAGGTGACCTCGGTGATCGAGGGGTCACCGATGTCGCGGTCCGGACGCAGCGAGGGTGCGCACTGCCTCGCCGCGCCCGTCGTCGGGTGGGCGAACGACAGCACCGGGAACCCGCCGCTCGGCGCGTCGCCGTCCGGTGCGACGACCAGGCCCGAGACGACCTCGTCGCCGCCTTCGACCGTCGTCGAGTGGTACGTGATCCGCCACGCCTTCGTCCCGCGCGGCGCGCCGTCGGCGTCCTCGTGCGCGACGAGCGCGCCCGGGGTCCCCGCGTCGTACGGACAAGGGTCGTAGAACTCTGGGACCAAGGGGTCCTCGGTGAGGTTCGCGTCGTCGCACTGGTCGGCCGCACGCGTCGTCACCTCTTGCGTCGGCTCGGAACCGTCGTCGTCGTTCCCGCAGCCGGCCGCGAGCAGCGCGGCGACGACCAACAACGAGAACACGCGGAGCTGTGTCATGACCGCAGAGCGTAGGTGCTCGGGGTCGTCGCTCAGTCGATGCGGCGGAGCTCGCTTCGGTAGCGGCGCCCGTTGTCGACGTAGTTCGCGACCGTGCGGGCAATGAGCTCCTGGTCGGCCCGTTCGGGGCGAATGGTCGCCGGGACTCCGAGCGCCATGGCGCGCGGTGGGACCTCGGTGTCGTTGGGCACCAGGGCGGCCGCGGCAATGATCGCTCCGTTCCCCACTCGACAGCGATGCAGCACGATCGACCCCGACCCGACGAGCGCGTGGTCCTCGACAACGCAACACTCGATGTGCACGAGATGACCGACCACGGCGTCGGAGCCGATGAAGGTCGGGAGCTCCCTCGTCGCGTGGATGACCGATCCGTCCTGGATGGACGTTCGTGCCCCGATCTCGATGGGCCCGTAGTCGCCCCGGAGCACCGCTCGAGGCCAGACGCTGGCCTCCGCACCGAGGGTGACGTCGCCGATCACGGTCGCGTCAGGATGGACGAAGGCCTCGGGGTGGATGGTCGGGGCGACGTCGTCGAGCGCGTAGAGGGCCATCCGCCGACGCTAGCGAACCGCGGTGCGCCCCCTCTGGACGGGCAGGTCCCTAGGCCTCACTACGATGCGTCGAACCCGACCGCGGATCCGGAACGAAGCTCGGTGCCCAACTCGCTCGTCGATCTCGCCCTGCTGCCGGTGCGGGAGGGCCGCAGGCTCGCCGCCCAGGCCGCGATGCGGCTCCTCGACCGCCGACAACACCCGATCGTGCTCCTGCACGGCTTCATGGGCTTCGCTCGCATGGGCCCCCTCGAGTACTTCGTGGCGGTGAAGGAAACCCTCGAGCTCGAGGGGTTCCAGGTGCACACTCCGACGGTCGATCCCTTGAACACGTTCGAGTACCGGGCCTACGAGTGGTTCTACGGCCGCCCGCCCGAGTCGAAGGACATCGCCGATGCCGAACGAGTCTTCCGACCCCGCTCCCGGCGCTACCGATGGCTCGACCACCGATTCCGGCCCCATCTCGCGCAGCTGTACCTCGACTCGCGCCGACCACTGCACCTCGTGGCGCACAGCCAGGCCGCGGTTGACGCTCGCTACCTCGTCTCGCCGACCGGTCTCGGTGACTGGCGGCCCTTCGACGATCCGGAGCATCCCGACGAGCTGCGCGACCTGACGATCGCAAACTGCATCGCGTCCGTGACGACCGTCGGCGGGCCCCACAACGGCGTCCTCATGGCCGACGACACCGACCTCGTCAACCGCTTCGTCGAGACGGTCCTGATCCCGGGGGTCGACCGCTTCATCTCGCTGTTCAGCCACGATCGCTCCGATCTGTACCGGGCCGCTCGAGAGTTCGGGCGCGCGTACATGCTCGAGCAGTTCAACCCCGCGCATTCGGACCACGAGCAGGTCCCGTACCAGTCGATCGCGGGCGTGACCAACGAGTTCCAGGTCACGTTCTTTCTCAAGCCCTTCTACGAGCTCACCCGCTACCACGAGCGGTTCGAGCAGGAGGACAACGACGGTTTCGTGCCGGTGTCGAGCGCCAAGTGGCCGGTGCGATCGACCGACGAGCTCCCGGCCGGCGAACCACCGACCGTGCGCGACTACGCGCTCGAAAGGCCGCATCAGCCCGAGTCACACGGGCGCTGGGACTTCCTCGGCCTCGTGTACGCCGACCACGTCAACCAGATCGGCTTCCCGTTCAGCCACCCTCGCAACCATCTGTTCCATCATCGAGCGATGTATGCCGGGCTGGCCCGCTACCTGGCCGGTGAGCTGGACGAGGGCGTGGTGCTCCAGCCCGACGGGAAGTGGCGTGCGCGCGAAGACCGGGAGGCCGCGACGTCGCAGGCCTGAGTCGGACCTACCACGATCCGCCGCCACCGCCGCCGAACCCGCCTCCGGAGCCGCCTCCCGAGAACCCGCTCCCGCCACCGGAGGCGGTCGACGCGGCCGCGGCGAGGTTGCCCGCCGAGCTCACCGAGAAGCTGCCGATCGACGCGGCGAAGCTCCCGTACGCGAACGCGTGCGAGCCCACGTACCACGACGGCGCTGCCTCCACCGCCGCGAGGCCCTGGAACGCCTTGGCCCACTTCTCGGTCGCACCGAACACGACCGCGTAGGGCAGGTACTCGGTGAAGAGGTGCTGCTCCTCGGCGAAGCGCGCCCGGTGGGCCTCGGATTCGTCGATGAAGCGCCGGAAGCCGAGGACCCGGCGTACCAGCCCGGTGCCCTTCGCCGTGCGCGCCGGCATCCAGCGCGCCGCCGCGAGGAGGAGTAGCCCACCGAGGGCGAGCGGGACGGGTACGAGTGCCCACTCGGTGAAGACGGCCGCGGCGACCACGAGTCCGATCCCGACGGCGGTGACCGCGATCCCGATGATCCGCCACAGGAGGCGCACGTAGTCGGGACGCCCCCGGAACCAACCCTGGTCCGCCGCGCGCTCGTAGAGCGCGGTCTGCACCTTCTGCATGCGGGCGGCGAACTTCCTCCGGAGCCCCGAGACCGTGACCGTGTCCCCGTCCTCGAAGAGGCCGTCCAGCAGGCGCTTCTCGTAGGCCAGCAACTCGTCGTCCGACTTCTGGAGGCGGACGAGTTGCCAATCCGGCTTCCTCAACCACCCGCCCGGCTCGGTCTCCTCGATGCGCAGGTACCCGCGCACCGCGAGGTCGACGATCGTGGCCGTGACGTCGAGAGGGTCGGCGGACTCGTCGATCAGGGTGCCCATCTCTCCGGGCCGGATCCCGTCCGGCGGCACGAACTCCACCGGTACAGGCTCCCCTCCGCCGAGGGGAACCGTTTCGGTCCCTGCGGTCGTGGTCCCGAAGGCGACGTCGACCGCGGAGCCGACCGCGCGCCGGTCCCGGCCGAAGCTCCAGACGATGCGGGTGACCAGGAACAGGACCGCGGCTGCCAGCGCGGCCATGAGCCCGATGGTCCATGGTGTCCGCGAAAACGCTCGGTCGAGCGACCAGCGCTCCTCCAGGATCGGCTCGGTGCTCGTCACGACGCCCGGCTCGAAGCCGACGACGACCGTCAGACCGCTTCCCGGGCCGAGGCCGTCCTGGCGGAAGGTCGCGAGCCGGCCGCTCCCCGTGGCTTCCCCACACGGCAGCGAGCTCTCCGGAGGCCCGGCGAAGCAGGCGACAGCCGTGATCGGCGCCGGCGTGGTGACCGTCGCCGAGGCACTCCCGATCGGGACCTGCCAGCGGTCCCCGGTGACGTTCCAGAAGAGCTCGTCGTGGTCCTCGAACCCGTTCAGCGCCCCTTCGATCTCGTAGTCGACCACGTAGGTGATGCGCCCGCCGACGAGAAGGTCGGGGTCGCCGATGCGGATCCGGGTCCCACCTTCGATGGACTCGACCGAGTACTGGTCCGGTGCGTTGGTGCCCGGCGTACTGACCGATCGGACGGTGATCGGCGTGACCCGGTCGTGTTCGTCGTCGTACCGGAAACGGGTGGGGACGTCACGGAAGATCCCGTGGCGCTGGTTCGCTCCGAAGTCGTAGACGATCGTCTCCTTGACCGAGACGATCCCGCTCTGGTCGACCGTCAGCTCGGCGTCGAACGAGACGACCTGCTCTCCGACGGTCTGACCCTGGCTCGGGGCGGCACCGGCAACCAAGACCACGAGGGCGACGAGCGCGAGGGAACCGACGGCGAGGAGCCGTCGGCAGGCGAGACGGTACGAACCGGACACGCTCCGGAGCGTAGTGGCGTGCTCGACTTCAAGAATCGACCCTCGAAAGCCGACAACCCGTGTGTATGCCCCACCGACAGGATCCTCACCCCCTCCGCGGCCGGCTCGCGCTGCTGCTCGTCCTCGCCGGCGGGCTGTTCCTCGCCGCCTGCGTCCCCCCTGACCCGCTCCCACCGGGGAGCAACCCGAGCCCCGGGATGACGTGTCCCGTCACCGGCTCGATCTCGTTCTCGAACGACTGGCACGCGACCCGCGGGAGCTCCTTCCATGAGGGCAACGACATCTTCGCCCCACGCGGTCGCCCGAACGTCGCTGCGGTCAACGGCGTGATCGACCAGCGGGAGTGGGGCTCTCGACAGGGTTGGGCGGTCTGGCTGCACGGTGATGACGGGCTGCTCTACTTCTATGCGCATCTCGACGCCTTCGCCGGCGCCGACGGACGGCGAGTCTCCGCGGGTGAGGTGATCGGCTATACGGGCAACACCGGGGACGCCCAGTGGACGGCGACCCACACGCATTTCGAGATCCGCGTCGATTGGTCCACTCCGGTCAACCCCTATCCGGCGCTGGTGGCTGCCTGCACGCCCTGAACGAACTAGCTTGCCGACCGCGTGAGTGAGACCGGACCGGCGAGCGGGCCCGCCGCGGCCGCCAAGGAGGCAGTCGGCCGACATGCGGCGACGCTCGTCACCGACGGGATGCGCGTCGGCCTGGGCACCGGCTCCACCGCCTACTACGCGATCACTGCGCTGGCGGAGCGGCATGCCGACATCCGCTGCATCGGCACGTCGGAGAAGACCGAGGCGCTCGCCCGCGAGCGCGGGCTGACCGTGGTCGACCCGGCCGAGGTAAAAGAGCTCGACCTCGCGATCGACGGCGCCGACGAGATCGACCCGGTGTGGAACCTGATCAAGGGCGGCGGAGGCGCGCTGACCCGGGAGAAGGTGGTCGCCGAGATGGCACGGGAGTTCGTGGTGGTCGTCGACGACTCGAAGCCGGTGGAGTGCCTCGGTGCGTTCGGCCTCCCCTTCGAGGTCGTGGACTTCGCGGTCGCGCCGGTGACGCGGCGCTTGCAGGCACTCGGAGCGCGATCGGTCGAAGAACGCGAGCAGCGGAGCGACAACGACAACGCGCTACTCGACGCGAACTTCGGTCCGATCACGGACCCCGGAGGCCTCGCACCGAAGCTCGCGGCGATCCCCGGGGTCATCGAGCACGGCATCTTCCCCGCGGAGCTCGTCGGCCGGGTGTTGGTCGGCGGCGCCGACGGTGTCACCGAGCCGGAACGAAGGGAACACGATCGATGAGCATCACGCAGTCCCCAGAATGGCGAGCGCTCTCCGACCACCATCAGGCGGTCAAGGACCTCCACCTGCGCGACCTCTTCGCCGAAGACCCCGAGCGGGGCGAGACGATGACGGCCGAAGCCGGTGACATCCTGCTCGACTACTCGAAGAACCGCCTGACGCCCGAGACCATCCGCTTGCTGCTCGCCCTCGTCGACGAGGTCGACCTGCGCAACCGCATCGAGGCGATGTTCACCGGCCAGAAGATCAACGTCACCGAGGAACGGGCCGTTCTCCACGTGGCCCTGCGGGCGCCGCGGGACGCCGTGATCGAGGTCGACGGGCACAACGTGGTCCCCGACGTGCACGACGTGCTCGACCGCATGGCCGCCTTCTCCGACCGCGTGCGCTCGGGAGACTGGAAGGGCTTCACGGGTAAGCGGATCCGCAACGTCATCAACATCGGGATCGGGGGCTCCGATCTCGGCCCGGCGATGGCCTACGAGGCGTTGAAGAACTTCAGCGATCGCGACATGACCTTCCAGTACGTCTCCAACATCGACGGGACGGCGTTCTGGGAGGCGACGCGTGGGCTCGATCCCGCGGAGACCCTGTTCATCGTCTGCTCGAAGACGTTCACGACCCTCGAGACCATGACCAACGCGCACACGGCTCGGGCGTGGGTCCTCGACGCGCTCGGCGACGAGGCCGCGGTCGCCAATCATTTCGTCGCCGCCTCGACGAACGCGGACGA
>CAYRHS010000132.1:471-9023 GCA_964424125.1 uncultured Burkholderiales bacterium | reverse complement strand
GAGTAGGCAGACAGCGGCGTGGCAGCGCACGGCGAGTGGCAACGGACCCTCAAGCCCCGGGGAACCTGCTCGAAAAGTGTAAGGATCGCTCGATCAGGGGGTCGAACCGACACGAGCATCCGCGGTCGGGGTCCGCGAGACCACGACCGCAGCAGTTCGTCGCATTCGCCGGAATAGACTCACGAGGTGCCACCCATGGACGGTGTCGAGGCCCCCACCCGCCCATTGCGGGGAACGAGCAGCAGCGGCGGTGGCGGATCCACACCCCCACCGGTCGACGAGCCCGCTCCGCCTGCCCCCCAGCCGCCCGGGACCTCGCCGGTGCGCACCGTGGTGGGTTTCATCGGGCGCGCGCTCATCACGCTCGGCATCCTCGTGCTGCTCTTCGTCGCCTACCAGCTCTGGGGTACGGGCTTCTACGAGGCCCGCGCGCAGAACGACCTCCAGGGACAGTTCGAGGACCAGCTCGCACAGGTCGAGGCCGACCTCGGTGGCGGCGCAGGTGAGGGAGATGTCGCCGTCCCGCTCGAGCCGGTGGCGGTCGCCGAGGGCGACGCCGCGTTCAAGCTCGAGCTCCCCGCGATCGGCGTCGAGCGCATCGCCGTCGAGGGCATCGACATCCCCGACCTGCGCAAGGGACCGGGCCACTACCCCGAGACCCCGCTGCCCGGCGAGATCGGCAACGCGGCGATCGCCGGCCACCGAACGACCTACGGGCAGCCGTTCCACAACCTCGACAAGCTCGAGGACGGCGACGAGATCATCGCGACGACGCTCACCGGAACCTACGTCTACGAGGTGGTCGGCACGGCCGTCGTGGCGCCCACGGCCATCGACGTGCTCGCACCTCCGGGCGAGAACACCTACGTGGAGAACAAGGGCGTCGTCGAGGGCGACGCGATGATCACGCTCACGACCTGCAACCCCAAGTACTCCGCGTCCCAGCGCCTCGTCGTGTTCGGCAAGCTCAACCCGCTGAAGAGCCCCGAGACGGTTCCCGCCTCGGTCGATGCCAACCTCTCGACCGGTCGGAGCACGATCGACGAGGCCGGGCTCTCGGGCGAGGGCTCGTCCCGACTCGACACGTTGCTCTTCGGGCTGCTGGCCGCGGCCATCGGCGCGCTCTGGTGGTTCGCCTTCCACCGCTGGCGCAAGTGGTACGTGTGGCTCGCGGGTGTGCTGCCCTTCCTCGCCGGCCTCTTCGTCTTCTACACCTACCTGGAGCGCATGCTCCCGGGGAACTACTGAGTTCGTCGCGTTGATGCGTTCATGGCGCGCGCATAGCGCGCGCCATGAACGCATCAACTGATCAATCAGGAGTCGAGGATGCCCTGCTCGAAGGGCTCCTCGGCCTCAAAGCCGAGGAGCGCTCGAGCCCGGTCGGTCGACGCGAAGACGTGGCGAACGTCGCCGAGGCGGTAGCCGCCGACCACCTTCGGGGCCGGGGCCTCCGCGAAAGCGGCATGGAGCGCTTCGGCGAGGTCGAGCACGGTGCGAGGCGTCCCACTGGCGACGTTGCACGTGTCGTCGAGCGCTTCGGGTCGGGTGAGCGCGAGCACGTTCGCCCGGGCCACGTCGCGCACGTGGACGAAGTCCCGCCGCTGGGCGCCGTCCTCGAACACCCGCGGTGCCTCACCCCGAGCCAACGCGCTGCGGAAGATGCTGGCCACCCCGGCGTACGGGGTGTCGTGCGGCATCCGCGGGCCGTACACGTTGTGGTACCGGAGCACGGTGACGGGAACGGCGTGCTCGCGACCGAAGCTCCGGCAGAGATGTTCCTGGTGCAGCTTCGTCGCCGCGTAGACGTTCCGTGGATCGAGCGTCGCGTCCTCGGGGACCGGCTCGGCGAACAGCGGAGCGCCACACGCGGGACAGGGCGGCTCCCACTCGCCCGCATCGAGTCGATCCCGTGATCGGGGCGGCGCCTGTACGATCCCGTGCCGCGCGCAGTGGTACCGGCCCTCGCCGTACACCACCATGCTGCTCGCGAGCACGAGGCGATCGACACCGCCTCGTCGGTGCAACGCCCGGAGCAGAGCAGCGGTGCCCACGTCGTTGTGGGTGACGTAGTCCTCGACGTCGTCGAAGTCGAGGCCGAGGCCGACCCGAGCGGCCTGGTGGCAGACGGCGTCCACGCCGTCGAGCGCCGTGTCGACGACGGTCCCGTCGCGGACGTCACCCAGTACCCATTCGACGTCGGCCGCGTCCCTGAGCTCTGGGGACGGCGTGCGGAGATCGAGGACGCGTACCCGCATCCCCGCCGCGGCCGCCTTCTCGACGACGTGCGAGCCGACGAACCCGGCGCCGCCGGTGACGAGGACCGCGGTCACGCGGGTGTGGCCTCCGCGGTCGGCTCTTCGCCCGCGTCGAGGGGGAGGCGGACCGTGAACCGGGCGCCTCCGTTGTCGTTGCGCACCGAGATCTCGCCTCGGTGGGCCTCGACGAGCCCGCGGGCGATCGTGAGGCCCAGCCCGGCGCCTCCGCCCGGTGTGCGCGCCGGATCGGCCCGGTACGCGGTGTCGAAGACCCGCTCGAGATCGGGCTCGGGGATGCCGCCGCCCGAGTCGACCACCGAGAAGAACGCGCCGGGCCCGGACTCGTCCATCCCGGCCTCGACGACGACCGTGCCGTCGCTCGGCGTGTGCCGGATCGCGTTCTCGAGGAGGTTCCGCAGCACGCGGAGGACGTCGGGCGCGGAGCAGGTGAGGTCCGGCGCCGGTCCGTCGAGATGGCCGACGAGGCGCACGCCCTTAGCATCGGCCACGGGCATCGCGCCGGCGAGCGCATCCGACACCAGGTCACCGAGCGAGACGCGCTCGTGCTGGAGTCGCAGCACGCCCGCTTCCGCCCGGCTCAGCTCGAAAAGATCATCGACCAGGCCGGAGAGCCGGTCGGTCTCGGTCCGCAGGGCCGCGTGGTAGCTCGCGACGGTGGCCGGGTCGGCGACCACGCCGTCCTCGAGCGCCTCGGTCATGGCGCGGATACCCGCGAGGGGCGTGCGCAGGTCGTGACTCACCCATGCGATGAGCTCCCGACGCGACTGTTCCATCGCCCGCTCCCGGCGTCGCGCCTCCTCGAGGCGCGTGCTCGTCTCGTCGAGCTCGTGCTCCAGGCGCGCGAGCTCCGCAGGAGCAGGGCTTCGTTGGTCGCGTTCGGAGCCGTTTGCCGGGCTCGAGGAGGCGCCGAGGCTCCGGGCGCGATCGGCGAGGGCGTCGCTCGCGCGCGCCACCCGATCACCGAGCGCGAGCGCGGCCACGACGCCAGCCGTCCCCGCGGCGATCATCACCACGTCGAGCGTGGCCGCGTCGTGACCCGAGATGAACATGGCCCGCGCCGCGACCCACGCGCCCAGGCCCACCGCCCCGACGGCGGTCAGCGCGACGGTCGCGACCTGAACCGCCAGCGCCTTCCGACGCAGCAGCCGAAGAACGAACGCTCCGATCGCTCCCGCGGCCAGGGCCGCGCCCACGCCGATCGCCACGAGCTCGACGGTGTGTCGCCCTGACATCGAGCGGAGCGCAGCCGCCACCGCGGTGACCGCGGTGCCGACCAGCACGACGAGCGCCGGACCGGCGAAGCGCCTGCTCGTCGAGGTCAGGGATCGAGTCGGTACCCCACACCCCATACGGTCACGATCCTCCTGGGAGACGACGGGTCAACTTCGATCTTCTCGCGGAGCCGGCGCACGTGGACCGTGACGGTCGACGCATCGCCGTAGCTCCAGCCCCAGACGTGGTCGAGTAGCTCCTCACGACGGAACACGGTACGCGGATGGGCGGCGAGGAACGCGAGCAGGTCGAATTCACGGGCCGTGAGCTCGACCAGCGCTCCCCGCACCCGCACCTCCCGCGAGGAAGGGTCGACGCGCAGGTCACCGAGCACGATCTCACTCGTGGCGGGCGCGGTCGGCCCGGAACGGCGCAGGACCGCCTTGACCCTCGCCGTCAGCTCACGGGGCGAGAACGGCTTGGCCACGTAGTCGTCGGCGCCGAGCTCCAGGCCGACGACACGATCCTCCTCTTCGCCCCGAGCGGTGAGCATGACGATCGGCGTGGACCCTCGCTCGCGCAACTGCCGGCACACCTCGAGACCGTCGACGCCGGGGAGCATCAGATCGAGCACCACGAGGTCGGGTGGAGCCGTCTCGGTCCGTTCCAGCGCCAGCGCGCCGTCGCCGACGGCCGTCACCTCGAAGCCCTCCCGGGCGAGATAGCGCGTGACGACGTCGGCGACCGTGGGGTCGTCCTCGACCACGAGGATCCGGGCCGGTGCCGCGCTCACCACCGGGTCCTGATCCCCACCTGCACCAGGAGCGCGACCCCCGCCTGGAGACCGAGCCAGCCCCGGGTCCGGACCGGGCCGGGTTCGACGGCCGCACCGGGTTCGTAACCCGCGCCGCCCAGCGCGGCACCCGCGGCGAGGATCCAGACCGTCAGAGGCAGCCAGATGCGCTCGACCTCGCCCTTCGAGAGCCCGCTGACGTCGGCCAGCACGACCGCCGCGAGCGCGCCCCCGACGAGGAGCCACAGGCGACCATCGCGCAGGCGGGACAGTGCCACGGCAGTGGCGGGACCGGTAGCGATCGCGAGCGCCGCGAGGTTCGCGAGGACGAAGTACGAGTACGGACGGGTGGAGGCGACGCTCTCCGCGTATTCGGCCCGAGTCGTCGAGAGCCCGTCGAGATATGAGAAGCCCGCGAGCCAGAAGGCTCCGAGCACGAGCGCGGCGCCGACCACGGCAACTGCGACGGGCCGGAATCGACGGCGTGCCACCGCGACGGTGGCCGGGATCAACGCGACGAGCATGAGCCCGTACGAGAGCATGAGCGCACCGCCGAAGAGCAGCCCGCCCGCGAACGCGTACGCGTCGGACCGAGCGCGCGGGCGCCCCGTCGCCAACACCACCAGCGTGACCGCCCAGGCCGAGACACCCGCATAGAACGCATCCGCGCTCGTCGCCACCCAGATCGCCGCCGGCGCGACGACGAGGAACGGAGCTGCCCGGCGCGCATTGGATTCGCCTGCGACCTCGCGCACGGCCACGAGCACCGCAGGGATCGCGGCGGCTCCTCCCGCGATCATCAACGCGGCCGCCCAGCCTTGGCCACCGAGCCCGACGCGATCGAGCGACCAGAGCGTCAGCACCATCCCGGGTGGGTGGCTGCGCACGTGCGTCGAGAACTCGTCGACTCGATCGGTGAAGTCGGCGAGGAACGAGCCCGGCGAGCCGACGAGGTCCACGTCGAGCAGGTACTCGTCGCCCCGCAGGACGGTCGGCCGGGTGATGCCGTCGACCCCGTCGGTGACGGCGAGGGCCACCGCCCACAGGGCGGCGGCCAGCGCGGCGACGACGAGGAGCTGGCGCCACGGAAGGCGGCGCACGACGGACGGCGCCGCGAGTACGACCCCGGCCCCTACGACCAGGGGTACGACGACCCGGACTCCGACTCGCCAGTCGTCCCAGCCGACGAGGGGCGGGGCGCTCAGGCGCAGTTGGTCACGCCCCAGCGTGTGGATGAGGTGGTCACCCCACAGGCGAGCCACGAGCACCAGGGCGCCCCAGAGCGCCAGTGCTCCGGCGGTGGCGAACAGCGTCGAGCGACGGGGGGCGGCCCGGCGCGAGGCGCCGGACACGGGCACCTCGGCGGTCACGGGCACGTCCAGACTGTAGCGACGGGTCTCGGCGCCCTTTTCGCCCCGCGCCGCGGAGTTCCGAGAATCGTAAGGAGCACGTGGCGCCGAGCGCCCTGCGCCGTGGCTACCGTACGACCCGTGCCCGACCTGGTGCTCCCGGTGCTCGACGAGGCCGCCGCGCTGCCGGGCGTCCTCGAGCGGGTGCCTCCCGGCTTCCGACCGATCGTGGTCGACAACGGCTCGACCGACGGATCCGCGACCGTCGCTCGTGAGCTCGGCGCCGAGGTCGTTGTCGAGCCCCGTCGCGGGTTCGGTGCCGCGTGCTTCGCCGGGCTCTCCGCGTCCGACGCCGAGGTCGTGGCCTTCATGGACTGTGACGGCTCCTTCGATGCGCAGGAGCTGCCCCGGGTCGTGGACCCGGTCGTGGCGGGAACAGCCGAGCTCGTCCTCGGCGCGCGCCGTCCCGAACGTGGTGCGTGGCCCTGGCACGCTCGCGTCGGGAACCGCGTGCTCGCTCGGCTCGTGCGCCACCGCACCGGACTCTGCTTGCGCGACCTCGGGCCGATGCGCGCCGCGCCTCGGGAGTCACTGCTCGCGCTCGGGCTCAGGGATCGTCGCTTCGGCTGGCCGCTCGAGATGGTGGTGCGAGCCGCCGACGAGGGCTGGAGGATCCGGGAGGTCGAGGTGTCCTACGCGCCCCGGGTCGGCCGGTCCAAGGTCACCGGAACCGTTCGCGGCACGGCACGGACCGTCCGCGACATGCGGCGGGTGCTCGCGTGAGCTCCCCGGCGACGACGCTCGTCGTGCTCGCCAAGGAGCCCCGCCCGGGCTTCGCCAAGACGCGCCTGTCCCCTCCGTGCACGCCGGAGGAGGCGGCGGCGATCGCAGAGGCCGCGCTGGCCGACACGCTCGCGACCGCGAGCCTCGCCCGATCCTTCGACCATCGTGTCCTCGCGCTCGACGGGGCCCCCGGGCCCTGGCTGCCGGACGGGTGGATAGTCACGCCCCAACGCCCCGGCGGTCTCGACCAGCGGATCGCGGGGACGTTCACGCATCTGCGCGGACCCGCGGTGCTCATCGGGATGGACACGCCCCAGATCACCGCGGCCCTGCTCGACGAGGCCGCGCGGGCGCTGGCCGACTCGGAGGCCGTCCTGGGACCGGCGAGCGACGGCGGCTGGTGGTTGCTTGGACTCGAACGGCCGGACCCGCGAGCCGTCCTCGGGGTACCGATGAGCCACCCCGAGACCGTCGAGCACCAGCGACGGCGCCTCGACGATCTCGGTCTTCGACGGGTCGAGCTCAAGACGCTGCGCGACATCGACGACCTCGACGACGCGTGCGCGGTCGCCGAGCAGATCCCCGGCAGCCGCCTCGCGGCAGCCGTCGCCGCGGTGACGGTGAGCAGGCCGTGACCGCAAGCCCGACCGCGTACCTGCGCGCCACGTGCGGGACGGTGCTCGGTCCGCCCGACGGTCGCTGGACCGGTGACGCCGACCCGACGGAGCGGCGCGTGCTCGACCTCGCCCCACCGCCCGTGCTCGACGTGGGCTGCGGACCGGGCCGACACACAGTTGCCCTGGCCGAGCGGGGTGTCCCTGCGCTCGGCATCGACGTCACCACGAATGCCGTGCTGCTCGCCCGAGCCCGCGGAGCTGCGGTGCTCGAACGCTCCGTGTTCGACCGGATCCCGGGCGCGGGACGTTGGGCCAGCGCGCTCCTCCTGGACGGGAACCTCGGGATCGGCGGTCGCCCCGCAGAGCTGCTCGCGCGGGTAGCGAGCCTGTTGCGCGCGGGCGGGATCATCCTGACCGAAGTGGAACCGCCTGGAGCGCGCCCGGAGCACCGGCGCGTCCGCCTGGAGGTCGACCGGTGGGCCGGACCGTGGTTCGACTGGGCGCCGGTCTCGGCGGACGAGCTCGACGAACCGGCGGCGCGAGCGGGCCTCCGCGTCGGAGCACGATGGGAGTCCGAAGGGCGCTGGTTCGCCCGGCTGGACACGCCGTGAAGCTGCGATGGCCCGAGCGGCCCACCGTGCCGCCGTTCCGCGAGGGAACGTTCCGGGCCCGGCTGCACGACGAACGGACCGCAGCGGTGCTCGGCGTGGCCCTGGGCGTCGGCTTCGTGGTCTGTTTCCTCACCGGGCTCCTGTCGCACCTGATCCAGGACCCCCCGGCCTGGTTCCACTGGCCCGCCCGGCCCGCCGGGTTCTATCGGGTGACGCAGGGAACGCACGTCGTCGTCGGCATCGCGCTGATCCCCGTGCTGCTCGCGAAGCTGTGGTCGGTCTACCCGAAGCTCTTCGAGTGGCCGCCGTTCCACTCCGCGGCCGAACTCGTGGAACGGCTGATGCTGCTCCCCCTCATCGGCGGAGGGCTGTTCCTCGTGTTCACCGGCGTGGGGAACATCAATGTCTGGCGCCCGTTCACGTTCGGCTTCCGCCCCGGTCACTACTGGGCCGCGTGGATCACGGTCGGCGCGCTGTTCACACACACGCTCGCGAAGTGGGCGACCACCCGTGACGCGCTCACGGGCCGGCTCCCACCGCCGCCGGCCCTCGTCGGCGACGAGCCCGAGGGTCTGAGCCGGCGCGGGTTCCTGACGGCGACGTTCGGCGCCGCGGGGGCGCTCGCGCTCTTCACCGCCGGCCAGGCGTGGCCTCCCCTGGAGCGGATCGCGCTCGTCACCCCCCGGCGTCCGAGCAGCGGCCCACAGGGCTTGCCGGTGAACCGGACCGCGCAGGAGGTGCAGCTGGAGCAGGTGGATCTCGAGAACTATCGCCTCGTCGTAGACGGTCCCTCGGCCACCAGACCCCTCGAGCTCCGCTACGACGAGCTCCGGTCCCTCCCGCAGCACGAAGCGACGTTGCCGATCGCATGCGTCGAGGGGTGGAGCGCCACGGTTCTCTGGGAGGGGATC
>CAYRHS010000132.1:0-461 GCA_964424125.1 uncultured Burkholderiales bacterium | reverse complement strand
GCGACCTGGCGGGGCGTGCGTGTCCGCGATCTCCTCGAGATGGCGGGCGCGCCCGACGACTGCACCGCCCGCGTCGTCTCCATGCAGAGCAGTCCGCGGCAGCGCTCCTCCGACCTCGAGCGCTCGCACGCCCACGACCGGGACACGCTGCTCGCGTTGGAGGTCAACGGCGAGACCCTCGACCCCGACCACGGGTTCCCGCTCCGGCTCATCGGCCCCAACCGGCCCGGGGTGATGCAGACCAAGTGGGTCGAGCACCTGGAGGCGCTGTGAGCGCCTCGCCGACCCCGACCGAACGCGACGACCGCTCGGCCGACCACGGCCTCCGCTTCTGGATCGGTGTCGTGATCGGGGGTGGCGTGATGGCCTACGGAGCCGTCGGGCTCGTGCGCAACATCGACGGCAGCGATCTCGTCAACTGGCTCGTGTACATGGTGGGCGCGGATGTCCTCCACGACGCG
>CAYRHS010000131.1:0-9124 GCA_964424125.1 uncultured Burkholderiales bacterium | reverse complement strand
TACCGGGTCATCCAGTGGGCGACGGGGAACGTCGGCAGGTACGCTCTGCCGGCGGTCATCCAGGATCCCCGGCTCGAGCTCGTCGGGCTGATCGTCCACAGCCCCGAGAAGGCCGGACGTGACGCGGGGGAGCTGTGCGGGCTGCCGCCGACCGGGGTGCTCGCCACCACCGACGTGGACGCGGCGCTCGCGGCCGAGGCGGACGCGGTCTCCTACACGGCGACCGGTGACCTGCGTCCCGACGATGCCGTCGCCGACATGTGCCGTGTCCTCGAGTCCGGGCGCAACGTCGTCTCGACCTCGGTGGTCTCGCTCGTCTACCCACCCGCCGCCGATGGGCGGCTCGTGGCGAAGCTCGATGCGGCCTGCCGCGCGGGCGGATCCTCGTGCTTCACGTCCGGGATCGACCCCGGCTTCGCCAACGACCTCCTCCCGATCGCGCTGATGGGTGCCTGCGCACGCGTCGACGCGGTACGCGTCGCGGAGATCCTCAACTACGACACGTACGACCAGGGCGAGGTGCTCTTCGGCACGATGGGCTTCGGTCAGCCGCTCGATGCCACACCGCTGATCCTCACCTCGGGGGCGCTCACGATGGCCTGGGGCGGGATCCTGCACATGCTCGCAGCCGCTCGGGACGTGACGATCGACGAGATCCGGGAGGTGCACGAGCGCCGCCCCGCCGTGACCACCTTCGAGATCCCGGCCGGGAGCGTCGAGGCGGGCACCACCAGCGCGCTGCGCTTCGAGGTGCAGGGCTTCGTCGACGGTCGTCCGATGTTCGTCATCGAGCACGTGACCCGGTTGCACGACGACCTGGCCCCCGAGTGGCCCCGGCTCGGCGACCACGGCGGCTACCTGATCGAGATCGACGGGTCGCCCCGGATGCGCTGTGCGCTCTCCCTGGAGGGCGAGGACGGGGACCACAACACCGGTGGTCTGGTCGCCACGGCGGCGCGAATCCTCAACGCGATCCCCGCCGTTTGCGCCGCCCCGCCGGGCATCCTCTCGACGCTCGACCTTCCTCTGGCCGCGACGTAGCGGGGCCGCCGTCGAATCGGGTCGGAAGGCCCTGGGCGGAATCGCCCCGACGCGCCACACTTGCGTGACAGCGGGCTTGGAGGTTGGCAATGTGCGACCAGCACGGGGACGTTCGCGTCCCGCTGATCGAGCCTGATCTCCCGGCCGAATCGTTCTCCGGCGAGGTGCTGCCGCTGGAGGCGGTCGACGAGGTCTCGATCCTCACAGTGTGCGACAACACCGTCGACATGCTGCTGCTCAGCGAAGGTCCGGCGCGGCGCATGCCGATCGGCGGCGAGCCCGTTCGAGTCCTTCGGGCTCCCACGCTCGCAGAGGGGCAGACCTTCGACGCGCCGATCGCCCAGCACGGGTTCAGCGCGCTCGTCACGGTGCGCACGGGCGACGAAGTGCACCGGATCGTCTTCGACACGGGAGTGACCCCCGACGGCTGCGTCGAGAACCTCGCGCGGCTGGACGTCGACCTCTCCGACGTCGAGGTGATCGTGTGCAGCCACGGCCACTTCGACCACGCCACGGGGCTCTCCGGTTTCGCCGAACGGCTGGGATCGGTGAACATGCCCGTGCTCATCCACCCCGAGTTCTGGACGCGTCGGCGGATCAGCATCCCCGGGCGGGACCCGTTCGACCTGCCCACGACGAGCCGCCGCGGGCTCGAGGACGCCGGCTTCGAGATCGTCGAGAGCAAGCGCCCCTCGTTTCTCTTCGAGAGCTCCGTGCTCGTCACGGGCGAGGTGGACCGTACGACGAGGTTCGAGACCGGGTTCCCCTTCCACGAAGCCCATCGCGACGGGGAGTGGGAGCCGGACCCGCTGATCCTGGACGACCAGGCGCTCATCGTGAACGTCCGGGACCAGGGCCTCGTCGTCCTGACCGGATGCGGACACGCGGGGGTGGTCAACATCGGCCGCTACGCGAAGCGTCTCACGGGTGTGGGCGACATCGGGATGCTCATGGGCGGCTTCCACCTGAACGGCCCGATGTTCGAGCCGACCATCAAGCCCACGTGCGACGCGCTCGTGGAACTGGACCCGACGTACCTCGTCCCTGCGCACTGCACCGGCTGGAAGGCAACCCACGCGCTGGCGGCACGCCTGCCGGATGCGTTCATCCAGCCCAGCGTCGGAACGACCTACGTGCTCTAGCGCTCAAGAAGACGAATCCTGACGGAAGGCCGGTCTCCGCGCGCCGGAGTCGGTTCAGAACGGGGGAGCCGGGTTCTCGAGCGCGTCCGCTTCGGCGGTGACCACCCACTCGTCGTTCTGCTCCTGGACCCGGACCCACCAGACGATCTCGGAGAACGGGGGCCCGAGGCCGTACACACGCGTCCCGTCAGCGTCGGACTGGAGTAGCGAGCAGTAGCCATCGCCCCCTACGTCGACGGAAACGCTGTCGCAGTCCCCGAAGTACGTGAGCCCGAGATCACCCACCCACGCGGTGAGCGCGTTCGCGGGACCGCTCGGTGTTCCCGCCGTCGGGGGCGATGGCTGTTCGGTCGGTGTCGGCGCCGTCGTGGGGGCCGACGTCGTCGTGGAGGACACGGTCGACGACGTGGAGCCGCTCGCGTCGTCCTTTCCACCGTCATCGCCGGTGACGAGCAGCGTGGCGAGCACCGCGATCGTGACTGCCATCGCGAGGGCGATCACTCCGATCACGATCCACAGCCATGGCGGACGCTTCCGCGAGGAGGGGACAGGCTCGGTCATCGGCCGAAGAGGCTAGGAGGTCGCCGGATGTGTGCGCCAGCGTTCCCCGTGGCTACTCGCCGGAGCTGTCGTAGAGTCGCCGGAGATCGTCGATCTCCCTTCGGCGGCGGCGCGCCCGACGCCGGTCACCGATCCAGCCACCGATCTGCCAGATCCCGGCGACGATGCAGACCCCGATGGCGATCGCGAGCAGCACCAGCACGGACTCCACCCCCGCTCGACGATTCGTACTGCCCTTCATGCCATCCGCGTCCGCGGGTCGTGTCAAGGGCGGGCGCGGGGCTCCCGGCCGAGCTCGGTACGCAAGCGCGCGAGCCCTCGGAGCGTCCGCGGGACCCGGTGCAGGATCGGCGTCCGGGAGGGTCGCCGCTCTTCGGCGGTGACGCCGATCGTCCGCACCTCGGCGCCGGCCCGCTCGGCCCGGATCACGAGCTCGGTGTCGAAGAGGTCCTGGCCGTGGCGGCAAGCCCGGGCCAGCGGCCGCACCGATGTGCGCCGGAGGGCCTTCATGCCGTGCGTGTCGGTTGTTCGCAGACCGAAGCCGGCGCGGAGCAGGGCCGAGAAGGTGGCGGTCACCAGCCGGCGCGTCCACGGACGGCGATCGTGGGCGCCGGGCGCACGTTTCGAGCCGACCACGATCGCGAGCTCGGGGTCCTCGGCGAACGCGGCCAGGGCGTGGTCGAGAAAGTCGAAGGAGAAGTAATCGACGTCGAACGTGACGACGATGTCGCCGACGGCGGCGAGGATCCCGGAACGGAGTGCGTTGCCGTAGTCGGGCGTCGGGATCGACCGGGTCGAGACCTCGGCGTGCCGTTCCGACAGCGCCTCGGCCTCGGCCGCCGTGCTGTCACCGGATCCGTTCTCGACGATGACGAGGTCGAAGGGGAGTTCGCGCGCCCGCAGGCCGGCGAGCATCTCGTCGATGCTCTCTTCGAGGTAGTCCGCCTCGTCGTGCGCCGGTACCACGACCGACAGTTCGGGTGCCGTCACGCAGGTCCGATCCGGATCAAGGCCAGATCGTCGCGTACGCGGTCCAGGTGAAGTGCAACGGGAAGGTCCAGCGCGAGCTCGGCGACGGGGATGCCTCGAGGATTGCCGACCACGCGAACCCCCTCGTCGGTCTCGACGACGACGATCGCGTACGGCAGCTCGTCGGCGAAGTGCGGATCGAAGGGGCGGTGCGAGACGGTCCAGGTGAAGACCCGACCGCGCATCGACGACCGCTCCCAGCTCCACGATTCCGAGCCACACGACGCGCATCGATGGCGGGGCGGATGCCGCCAGCGGCCGCAGCTCGCGCAGCGCTGGAACCGGAGCTCGCCCGCCGCGCAGCGTCGATAGAACTCCGCGTTCAGCCCCACCGGGTCGGGCAACGTGCGCGGGGCGGCGTCGTCCGTCACGAGGGCCGCTCAGCGGTTCCGGGCCAGGATCACGATGCTGCCGTCCCCGAAGTCACCCCACCCGGTGACCAGCCCGAGCTCGGCGTCGGTGACCTGCGCGTCCCCGGCCTCGTGGCGGAGCTGGCGCGTGGCCTCCGCGAGGTGGTTGAGGCCCCACATGTGCCCCTGCGAGAGCAAGCCGCCGTGCGTGTTGCACGGCAGCGCGCCACCGGGACCGAGACGGCCGTCACGCACGAACGCGCCCGCCTCCCCCCGGTCGCAGAGGCCGAGTGCCTCGAGCTGGAGCAGCACGGTCCAGGTGAACGCGTCGTAGACCTCCAGGAAGTCGAGGTCCGCGGCCGAGATGCCGGCGCGGGCGAACGCGCGCGGAGCGGCATCGTGGAGCCCGATGTGCAAGAGGTCGTCACGGTTCGTGAGATCGTCTGCCGGGTAGGGGTGCCCCTCCGCCGCACCCAGCACGAGGACGGGCGAACGCTGCAGGTCCCGGGCCCGTTCTGTCGACGTCACCACCACGGCAGCCGCTCCGTCGGTCTCGAGGCAGCAGTCGTAGAGCCGGAACGGCTCCGAGACCCAGGGCGCGGCGAGGTACTCCTCCATCGTCAGCGGCTTGCCGCGCATGAGCGCGCGCGGATTGCGCCGAGCGTGGGCACGGCACGCGAGTGCGACCTCCCCCGCGTCGGTGGCGGGCACGTCGTAGCTCTGTTGGTAGCGAGTGGCGATCCATCCGTAGAACTGCGGTGCGCTGCGCGCGCCGTACGGAAGGTAGAAGTCGAGGACGGTGTCCCCGACGGCATTGGCGTCGAGTCCGCGTCGGGGCACGGGGACGCCGGGTCGGGGGCGGAAGGCCGAGTAGCCGTTCCAGCCCGCGACGACGAGCACGTGCCGGGCGAGCCCGGCGGTGACCGCGCCCGCGGCGTGCCCGAGCGCCGCGACCGGGCTCGCGCCCCCCATGTGGACAGTCGCCGACCACGCGACGTCGCTCACGCCCAGCTCGGCGGCGAGCTCCTCGGTGGTCGTGTAGCCGGGCGGAGGCATGATCCCGTCGAGCTCGGAGGGTTCGAGCCCCGCGTCAGCCAGGGCGTCGGTGGCGGCCGCGAGCATCATCTCCACCGGGAGCTGCGGCGAGCCCCGCACGTAGTCGGTCTCGCCGATCCCGACGATGGCGGCCTGCGCCGGCATCCAGTGTCTCTCTCCCGCCACGGCGGCGGAGCGTAGCGGCGGCGAGCCGGTCAGCCGGACGCGTCGGTCAGGATGGTCAGGAGCTCCTCGGCGTGGGTCACGGGAACGAGGTGGCCCTCGTCCGGGAACTCGTGCCACACCACGTGGGGCATCGCGTCGGCGACGCGGCGATTGATCTCGGGCGGCACGAGCGTGTCGGCGCTGCCCTGCACGAAGTGCACCGTCATGTCGATGTCGTGGACGTCGAAGGGCCACGGCAGGTAGAGCTGCGTCGCGTCGTGGGCGAGGCCTTTCGCACCCTGTCGGAAGCACTCCTGCGCTGACGCGACGAACGTGGCCGCGACCAGCGGGTCGTCGAGCGCCTTCCGATCCGCATCGCAGACGTGCTCGCGGGTCGTCTCGAGGTAGCGGTTCGGGGCATGGTCGACCATCACCTCGATGGCCGCATACATCATGCGCAGGCCGGGGCCGAAGTGGAGCGCGAGCTTGCCGCCGAGGCGATCGGCTGCATCCATCAACGCCAGGGTCCCCTCGGGATCGACGGCGCCGTAGTTCCCGCCCGCCACATTCATCGCCGTGGTGAGCCGCTCCGGGATGGCGGCCGCACAGGCGAGTGCCCACGCGCCACCCTCGCTCCACCCCATCACGGCGAAGCGGTCGAAGCCGAGCGCGTCGGCAAGGGACGTCACATCCGTTGGCCAGTCGAGCAGCGTCCGGTCGGGCTGGAAATCGGAGGAGCCGATGCCGGGTCGATCGGGTGCGACCAGCCGGGTGGAGGTCCGTTGCGCCGCGTCGGCGAAGATCCGGCCGTCGAAGCGCGACCCGGGACCACCGTGGAAGTAGAGGACGGGCGTGCCGTTCGGGTCGCCGTACTCGGAGTACGAGAGGGCTCGTCCGTCAGGGAGCTCGTGGAGCTCGGGTTCCTCGATGTGCGGGTGCTTGGGGCTCACGAGCGTCGGCCCAGCCGTTCGGCGATGGCCCGCGGGTACTCGGGGAAGTAGCGGCCGATCACCGACAGCTCGAAGGAGGGCAGGATCGAGGTATTCGGCTCGCGTTCGAGGAGGAAGTCGAAGGACGCTTCGACGAGCCGAGTGCGATCGACCGCCTCGACCCCGAGCTTGCGCACGGTCTGCTCGTCGACGGACACCTCGTGACGCGTGTCGACGTCGTCGCGCACGGTCACGACGAAGGTCGCGTCCTCCCGCGCCTCGACCTCGATCGTCGCCACGGTGGACAGGCTACGGGTCACACGCCGGAGCCGTCGCTCTCGGTCACCGAGACCACGGCCCAACCCGTCTCGGTCTGGCCGAGCAGGACCTGCATCCCGCCGCCCGTGAACGTCTCGCCCACCAGGTAGACGCGCTCCACGCCGCGGTCCTCGACCAGCTTCGAGCACCACGTTCCGAGGTCGGTGTCGAGGTCGGCGAGGTCACAGTCACCGATGTAGGTCAACCCGAGCCCCGACAGGTAGCCGCCGAGCGCCTCCTCCGGGCTCGTGAGCGGTGGCGGCTCCGTCAGGGGCGGCGCCGGTCGTCGTCGGGATGGTCGTTGGCGGGACGGTCGTCGTCGTGCTCGTGGTGGTCGTGTCGTCCGCAGCCTCGTCGTCGTGCGAGCGCCACCACCCCGCACCCGGCTCCATCGCGGGGATATGGGTTCCCGGCTCGAGCTGGGTGCCGCACCGGGTGCAGTAATGCCGGGCAACCCTGCACCAGGGTCGTCGGAGCGCTGGGGTTCCGGTAGGGCAGATCGCGCCCGCCGAGAGGGTCGAAGGCCCACGACGGCTGCTCGGTGCTCGCGCGGGAAGACCCCGAGCAGGGGCTGCAGCTCGACCGATCCGGGACGCCGTCACGGCACGGCACGTGGCGAGAAGACCGTTGTCCTGCAAGGTGGAGAGCGCTCGGGCGACAGGTGAGCGCCCGGTGCGGTACATTGGTACTTACTACTCAGTAACTTCGTCGAGCCGGCTCGCGCGGAGTCGGCACCGAGGAGCGAACGATGACCGAGTTCTCCCTCGAGCTGAACGAGGACCAGCTGCAGATCCAGAAGTGGGTCCACGACTTCGCCGAGAACGTCATTCGGCCGGTCGCCCGGGAGTACGACGAGTCGGAGGAGACCCCCTGGCCCGTCATCGAGGAGGCGGCAAAGATCGGCCTCTACTCCTGGGAGGCGATCGCCAACTTCTTCAGCGACCCCACCGGGCTCACGTTCCCGGTGGTGAGCGAGGAGATGTGCTGGGGCGATGCCGGGATCGCGCTCGCGATCTTCGGTACCACCCTCGGTGTGTCGGGCATCGTCGGCAACGGGACGCCCGAGCAGATCGAGGAATGGGTGCCGCAGTGCTTCGGGACCCCCGACGACATCAAGCTCGCCGCGTTCGGGGTGACCGAGCCCGGTGCCGGCTCCGACGTCTCGAGCCTGCGCACGACCGCCAAGAAGGACGGTGACGACTGGGTGCTGAACGGCCAGAAGGTCTTCATCACCAACGGCGGCATCGCCGACATCCACGTCATCGTCGCGAGCGTCGATCCGGAGCTTCGCGCCCGGGGTCACGCCTCCTTCGTCGTCCCGCCCAACACACCGGGCCTGTCGATGGGCAAGAAGGAAAAGAAGATGGGGATCCGGGCGTCCCACACGGCCGAGGTCGTCCTCGACGACGTCCGTCTCCCGAGTGAGTGCCTGCTCGGTGGCGAGGAGAAGCTCGAGCAGCGGCTCGCGCGCGCGCGCGAGGGCAAGAGCACCAAGACCCAGGCCGCGATGAGCACCTTCGAGGCCAGTCGTCCTCTCGTGGGCGCGCAGGCCCTCGGCATCGCGCGTGCCGCGTACGAGTACGCGCTCGACTACGCGAAGGAACGCGAGCAGTTCGGGCGCAAGATCATCGAGAACCAGGCGATCGCGTTCAAGCTCGCCGACATGAAGATGGAGATCGACGCCGCCCGGCTGCTCGTCTGGCGCGCGTGCTGGATGGCGGCCACCGGCAAGAAGTTCGAGGCCGGCGAAGGCTCGATGTCCAAGCTGAAGGCCGGAGAGGTCGCGGTGTGGGCCACTGAGCAGGCGATCCAGATCCTCGGCGGCTACGGCTACATCCGCGACTACCCGGTCGAGCAGTGGCATCGGGACTCGAAGATCTACACGCTTTTCGAGGGCACGTCCGAGATCCAGCGCCTGGTGGTGTCCCGGGCCGTCTCCGGCGTCCACATCAAGTAGCGCGGGCAGCGGACGTTTCCCGCGGTTGGCCGGTTGCGCGTAGCGTCGCACGCATCGAGCGAGACGGGGGTCAGTGATGGGTCACGAGCGAGACGACGCGAGCGACGTCGAGTACGGCGGCGCCGCGCCCACCATCCGGGTGCTCGTCCATCGCGATGGCGAGCTGATCCACCGAGAGCTCTGCGAGTCCGAGGCGGCGGCGCGCGAGGTCGCGGATCGTTGGTCCGAGAGCGGCGAGGGCGTGACCTGCACGATCGACGACCTCGGGAGCGGACACCGAGCCGGGGACATCCTCGAACCCGACCTCGAGGCCGAGTCGGGGCGCGAGCCCGACGAAGGGCGGGCCTGAGACCCCGACCCGGAGCGGTCCGATCCACGCGGACGCCGACCGCAGCCGGCCTAGGCTCCCCGGTCGATGAGCGGGTGGGAGTTCTACGTCCAGGCGATCATCTCGGTGCTGATCATCGTCGACCCGTTCATCCGGAGCGTCTTCTTTCGCATCCTCACCCAGGACGAGCCCGAGAAGCGGCCGCAGCTGGTGCGAACGCTCACGCTCACGGTCGGGATCCTCCTCTTCGGGAGCGCGCTCGTCGGCAA
>CAYRHS010000130.1:0-9127 GCA_964424125.1 uncultured Burkholderiales bacterium | reverse complement strand
CACCCGCCGGGTCGTGGCCATCCAGCACGGGCGCGCGATCTTCAACCTCCAGGCCTCGTTCCAGATCGTGGAGGAGGGTCCGGAGCACCAGTACGAAGCGCCGGAGGCGCCCCCTCCTGATTCCTTGCCCACCTTCCGCGAGCGGATGGAGCCGTACCGCGAGCGCTTCGGCCCGAGCTTCGACGAATGGGCGACCCGTGACCGGCCGATGGACTCACGGCACGTCGCCGACCCGCCGTGGCTCGATCCGACGCCGCGGGAGGGCGAACAGCTGGTGTGGATCCGCGCCGACGGCCAGCTCCCCGACGACCAGCTCGTCCACAAGTGCGTCGTGGCCTACGCGTCCGATCTCACGTTGCTCGACACCGCGATGCTCCCGCACGACATGACCCCGGCGGTCGGCTACCAGGTCGCGAGCCTGGACCACGCGATGTGGTTCCATCGGCCATTCCGGGCCGACGAGTGGCTCCTCTACCACCAGAAGAGCCCGTCGGCCTCGCGCGCGCGAGGCCTCGCCGAAGGCTTCATCTACCGGCCCGACGGCGCGCTGGCCGTCACCGTCATCCAGGAGGGGCTGATCCGCCCGATTCGGGAACCGAAAGGCGACTCGTGACCGGACCGCTCGTCACCGACGCACCTGCCAGCGCGCTCGCGGTGTACGGGCATCCGGACGATCCGGAGATCTCGGCCGGGGGCACGATGGCGCGGTGGGCAGACGCCGGCGCGCAGGTCTGGGTGCTCATCTGCACTCGGGGCGACAAGGGCTCTCAGGACCCCGACGAGGACCGCGACGCGCTCGCACGCCTGCGCATCGAGGAGACCGAGGCCGCGGGCGAGGTACTCGGGGTGGCCGGCAACTACCACCTCGACTACCCGGACGGCGAGCTCACCAACTCGCCGGAGCTGCGCGCCGAGATCGTCCGCCACGTACGGATGCTGCGCCCCGAGGTGGTGCTCTGCCCCGATCCGACGCAGGTGTTCTTCCAGGACCGGTACTTCAACCACAGTGACCACCGGGCTACGGGCTGGGCCACGCTCGATGCCGTGGCTCCGGCGGCGGGCAACCCGCACTACTTCCCCGAGCAGCTCGGGGACGGTCTCGAGACGCACGAGGTACAGGGCGTCTACCTGTCGGGGACCTTCGAGGCGAACTGCTTCGTCGACATCGAGGACGTCCTCGAGCGCAAGATCGAGGCGCTCTTCTGCCACGCGAGCCAGCTCACCGAGACCGGCGACTGGTTCCGGGGGTTCCTGCGCGAGATCGCCGAGGAGGGTGGCCGCGCCGCCGGCGTTCGCTACGCCGAAGCCTTCCGCCGCCTCGATTTCTCCGTGGAGGAGTAGGGACGCTCCCGCTAGCGCCGCGGCTCGTCGAGCTTCGGGGGGTTGCGGCGCCACTCGACCATGGCGCGCAGGACGAGGACCGCGACGATGGTGACGCCGCCGGCGGCGACGATGGCACCGACGGCCGCGCCGACCACGAGGACGGCGCCGGACGCGTCGGTCTGACTGACGTCGGCGAGGCCCCAGCCGATGAGGGCGCCGAAGATGCCGGCCACCACCACGCCGAGGACGGCGAGGACGACGGCCGATCGGGTGGGCACGCCCGGGTGACCGGCGCGCAGCACCAGCTCGTCGTCGGGTGCCGGGGTGGCGGCGTCGTCCGCCGGAGTCTGTTCGTCCACGGTCCGACGAGCGTACCGACGTCACCTAGGCTGTGCCGTTCGTGCGTGCGCTGCTGGTGCTGCCGACCTACGACGAGGCCGAGAACGTCGAGGAGGTCCTCCGGCGGCTGCGCGCGGCCGCTCCCGACATCTCGGTGCTCGTCGTCGACGACGGCAGCCCCGACGGCACTGCCGAGCTCGCCCGCAAGATCGGGGAGGAGCTCGGCGACCTCGAGGTGCTCGAACGGGCGAAGAAGTCCGGGTTGGGCTCCGCCTACCGGACCGGGTTCCGGTGGGGCCTGGAGCGCGGTTTCGACGCGTTCGTCGAGATGGACGCCGACCTCTCCCACGACCCGGCGGTCGTGCCACAGCTCCTCGCCCGGATCGAGGAGGGCTGCGACCTCGTCATCGGGTCGCGCTACGTCCCGGGTGGGTCCATCCCGGACTGGCCCTGGCTCCGCCAGGCGATCTCGCGGGGCGGGAACATCTACGCGCGCGTGATGCTCGGGATCTCGGTGCACGACGCCACCGCGGGCTTCCGCGCCTACAGCCGGCGCGCGCTGGAGCGAATCGACCTCGACGCGGTGCGCGCCGACGGCTACGGGTTCCAGGTCGAGATGGCGTACCGGGTGGAGCGCGCGGGCGGGGAGGTCGCCGAGATCCCGATCGAGTTCCGGGACCGCACGCTCGGGCGCTCGAAGATGTCGAGCCGGATCGTCGTCGAGGCGCTCCTGCTCGTCACCTGGTGGGGCATCCGTGATCTCTGGAGGCGACTGACCCGCCGTTCCGCCCGTACTCGCTGACCGAGCACCGAGTGACCGTCCGAGGCGGGCGCGAGACTGAGGGCGTGCCCCGTGATGCGGAAGCCGGCACCCGGCACGTGTGGACGGTCGCCGGCGGATTGGTCGAGCGAGGTGACCGCCTGCTGTTGGTCCGCAACGTCCGGCGGGGCGGGTACGAGGACTGGAGCCCACCGGGCGGGGTGATCGACGGCGGCGAGTCGATTCTCGACGGGCTCACCCGCGAGGTCGCCGAGGAGACGGGTCTGCGCGTTCAGCGCTGGTCGGGTCCGCTCTACGAGGTGCACGCCGACGCACCCGACATGGGCTGGACCATGCGCTGCGAGGTGCACCGAGCGGTCGACTTCGTCGGTGAGTTGACGGTGGACGACCCCGACGGCATCGTCGCCGAAGCCGTGTTCGTCGCGCCCGTCGAGCGCGACGAGGCGCTCTCGGGGTGTGCGCGCTGGGTACGCGAACCGCTGCAAGCGTGGCTGGAAAGACGTTGGGACGCCTCCACGGCGCGTGTGTTCCGCTACATCGTGCACGGATCGAGCCGCGACGACCTGCGCGTGGAGCGCGCGGAGTCGTGAGCACGTCGGGCGAACGCTCGATCCTCCACGCCGACCTCGACGCGTTCTTCGCCGCGGTCGAGCAGCTCCACGACCCGAGCCTCCGGGGCAAGCCCGTGATCGTGGGCGGCCTCGGCGGACGCGGGGTGGTCGCCGCCGCGAGCTACGAGGCCCGCCAGTACGGCGTCCACTCGGCGATGCCGATGGCCCGCGCGCGGCGCGCGTGCCCGCACGGGATCTTCCGCCCGCCGCGCTTCGAGGCCTATCAGGAGGCGAGCGGGCAGGTGATGGAGGTCTTCCGTTCGGTGACGCCGCTCGTCGAGCCGCTCGGGTTCGACGAGGCCTTCCTCGACGTTTCGGGCGTGCGTCGGCTCCACGGGCCGCCGGAGCGCATCGGGGGGATGCTCCGAGCTCGCGTCCGGCAGGAGACGGGCCTCGTGGTGTCGGTCGGTGGCGCGAGCACGAAGCACGTCGCGAAGCTCGCGAGCCAGGAGGCCAAGCCGGACGGGCTCCTCGTGCTCGCGTCCGGCGAGGAGCTGGCCTTCCTCCATGCGTTGCCGGTCGGGCGCCTGTGGGGAGTCGGTCCGTCGATGCTGCACCGCCTGGAACGCTTCGCCGTCCGGACGGTGGGGGACCTGGCCGCGTTGCCCGAGGAGACGCTGCAGCGCGCGCTCGGGCACGCGGCGGGGAGCCACCTGCACGCGCTCGCGCACAACCGCGACGTGAGAAGCGTCGAGCCCGAGCACGAGACGAAGTCGATCGGTCACGAGGAGACCTTCGCCACCGACCGCGTCGAGCTCGCCGACCTCGAGGTGGAGGTGGTCCGGTACTCGGAGATGGTGGCCAGCCGTCTCCGGCGGGCGGGGCGCCGGGCCCGCACCGTGGTCCTGAAGGTCCGGTTCGGGGACTTCCGTACGATCACGCGCTCGCGGACGTTGGAGCATCCGAGCGATCATGCGGCGACGATCGCGGCGGCCGCGCGAGCGTCGCTGCGCTCCGTGGACGTCGCGCCCGGTGTGCGTCTGCTCGGCGTCTCGGGGCGAAACCTCGTCGAGGCCGGCCCGGAGCAAGGGGTCCTGGACCTGGTGGGGGAAGGCGAGCGGGCCCCGGAGCGCGCGCTCGACAGGACCCTGGACGCGGTGCGGGACCGGTTCGGCACCGACGCGCTCGGCCCGGCGCGCCTCGCGAGTGGGGAGGGGCTCAGGATCCGTCGGCGGGGCTCACCCTGGGGACCCGACCACGAGGGTTGACGGGCGGGGCGACGGCTGGATCTGCGCGGGCGACCCCTGTGTCCCGTGCGCGAGAATACGGTCGTTCGCCACGAGGAGGAGCCGGCGGCGATGCCCCTGTCCGAGGACGAACAGCGCATCCTCCAGCAGATCGAGGCCCAGCTCTACGAGACCGATCCGGAGCTCGCGCAGCAGGTCTCCAAGACGACGCTCTACCGCCACGCAGCACGGACCATCAAGTGGTCTGTCCTGGGTTTCGTGCTCGGCTTCGCGCTGCTGATCCTCACCGTGTCGACCAACACCTTCGTGGCGCTCGGCGGGTTCGCGATCATGCTCGCCTGCCTGATCGTGATCGAGCGCAACGTCCGCAAGCTCGGACGTGCCGGCCTGGAGAGCCTCACGTCCTCGATGCGCGGCCGTGGTCTGAAGGGCATGCTCGGCAACGCGGGGAAGCGTTGGCGCGAACGCTGGCGTCGCGACGATTCCTGAGCAACCCACCCGGCACGGCGAGGCCGGCTCCGGCTTCACGACCGCCCAGGCGGCGCGCCTGAGTGGTTGCAGCGAGTCACAGCTCCGGCACTGGCGCCGCAGCGGGCTCGTGACACCAGCCGACGATCAGCGCGGCGCACCGCGGTACTCGTTCCGTGACCTCGTCGCGGCGAGGGTGGTCGGGCGGCTGCTCGAGGCCGGATTGCCGACAGGTCGGATCCGGCGCGCCGCCCGACTCCTCGCGACTTCGGGAGAGGACCTCGCCGGGGTCCGCCTCGTGACCGACGGCTCGAACGTGTGGGCGTGCCACGACGACGGCGAGATCCTCGACGCCCTGCGCGCGGGCCAGCTCGCGCTGTTCGTGGGTGTCGGCGACTTCGCCGCCGAGGTCGAGGCCGAGGTGCGGACCTTCGAGGCCGACCGCAGAGCGTTCGTCGACGAACTCGCAGGCGAACCGGACGACGAGCAGATCAGTCGCTGACAGCGCGGCGGCGCCGCCAGAGGGTGCGGGGGTCGAGGCGACGACGCCACCGGATCCCTGGCCCGACCTCGGCTGCCAGCGCGACGTCGATCCGCTCGACTGCTTCCCACGCGTCGCCGACCGCGTCCGGCAACGGTGGACGCTGCGAGTAGCAGGCCGCGGTGTAGCGACGGGCGAGCACGTCGAGCGACGGAGCCGATTCCCCTGCACCGTGGCCTGCGGCGTCGCGCGCGAACTCGAGCGGTGTGGCCGCGGGGCCGGGAAGCACTCCGGCCTCGGCGAAGCGGTCGAGCGCCTCGTCCCACGCGCCCGCGACCTGGTCCCTCGGATCGGCCGCGGTCCGCCGGCGCGTCCGGCGGCGTCGCTTCGCGAGGAGGATCGCGCCGACGGCTGCGAGCGGGAGGCCGACGACGCCGAGCACGATTGCGGTCGCGAGCAGCACGGTCCCGGTCGGGAACCCGCTTTCCCCGTCGGCCGCGGGCGCCGCCGCGTCGACGCCCGGTGCCTGGGGCTCGGGCGAGGGCGTCGCCGCCGTAGGCGGTGGCGTCTGGCCCGGCACGGGCTCCTCGCCGGGTAGGGGACCGCGACCGACCGTACCGAGCGGCGGGACCTGGTGGTCGCCCGGGATCCGCTCGCCGGCCCCGTTCCCGGGAGTCGGGTCGAACGGGATCCAGCCGACGTCCGCGAAGTAGATCTCGGTCCAGGCATGGGCGCGGTTGCCACGGATCTCGAAGCGCCCCGTCTCGGGATTCAGCTCGCCGGGGAGGAAGCCCACGACGACCCGGGTGGGGAGCCCGACGTGGCGAGCCATCGACGCGAACGCAGTCGAGAACTGCTCGCAGTAGCCGGTGTGCCCGTCCTCCTCCCGAGGGTCGAGCACGAAGTGCTCGACGGTCTCGTTGCCGCTGTCCCGCGGCACGTCCTGGCTGTACTCGAAGCCGTCCGGTCCGTCCGTGTTGCGGAAGAAGTCGCGCAGGGCGACGGCGCGGTCGTAGGGCGTGTCGGCGTCGGCGGTGAGCTCGTCGGCGAGCTGGCGAACCGCGGGCGGGAAGTCCGCGGGCAACTCGGTGTATCGGGTCTCGATGTCCTCGGGGACGGGATCGTTGCCGACGATGGCGCGGTCGATCCGGTCGTAGACGACCGACGTCACGTCGTAGTCGGTTCCGGTCGGCGTTCCCTGCTCGACGAAGAGATCCGGACGATCACCGGCCTTACCCGCGTCGACACCTTCGACCGAGATGGGTCGGTAGGGCGCGGGGAGCCAGTCGCTGTCGAGCGGCGCGCCGATCTCGATGCGGTGCGTCTCCTCGTGCTGCGGCAGCCGCGTGGCCTCGTCGAGGTCGTCCTCGGGGCGCCCCGCGTCGTAGGTGGCCTCGCTGTGGGTCCACGAAGCACCGTCGAAGACGTCGAGCGTGGCGAGCCGGTAGTAGTTCGCGTTCCGATCGGAGGTGAACATGACCTCGTCGGGGAGGTCGAGGAGCTGCTTCTCCATCTCCACGACGGGATTCTCGACCTTGAACTCGCCCCGCCCTTCGCCCGGTACGAGGTCCCGATAGTCGACGAGCGGATCGGCACCGGCGCCGGGGAGCAGCGGGGTGATCAGCACCGCCCCCACCAGCGCTACCACCGTCACGCCGAGGCCGCTGCGGAGCGCCCACCGCGTGGGCGTTCTTCGTCGCGGCACGAACCAGGCGCGGGCGTCCTCGGCGAGCGATGCCTGTTGGACCAACAGAAAGAGCGCGGCCGCCACCGCGAAGGTGAGTGTGGTCACCGTCCGTTGACGGTTGGTGCCGAGCGCGCTCGCCACCAGGAACAGGACCACTCCCGGGAACAGCGCGCCGACGGACGCGCGTCCCTCGAACGCGAGCAGGTCGGCGGCCTGCGCGATGAGCCAGACGCCGAGGACGGCGAGGAGCAAAGTCCCGGCCTCGATCGGGACCGGCGCCTTCAGGTCACGGGAGATCTGCCAGCCACGCGTCCACGCGTCGCCGATCGCGTCCCACGTCGCGCCGGTGGGGGCTCCGTAGGCCGTCGTGTGCGGTGCCACGGTCCAGCAGACGTAGAGCCCGAGGCCGATCGCCGAGAGGGCGAGCACCTTCCACCAGGCCCAGCGGCGGGCGCGCGCGATCGCGCCGATCGCGTGGGGGATCAGAGCCGCGCCGAGGATCGCGGGCAGAAACGACGCGCCGTCGAAGACGCGCGCGAGCGTCCAGGCCGCGGCCACGCTGACCGTGGCGATGGCTAGCGCGGGGCCGCGGCGGAGCGCTTCCATCGCGTGACACCTCGATCCCAGGCGGCGGGGAAGGGAAGGGTGGGGGAGGGAGTGACGACCACGGTGTTGGGCCGGGCCGTGAGTGGTGCCGCGCCGGCGCGGGTCAGGACCACGACGACGCGGCGGAAGCGCGTGCTCAGCCGAGCCACGGCCGCGGACTCCTCCGACGTGACCGCGCCGAAGATCGCGATCACGGTCCCCGCGCCATCGACGGGCCGCAGTGCGGCGTCGACCGCGGTGAACGCCCTGGAGTCGACGGGTGTGATCGCGGCGAGCTCCTCGAGGAGGACTCCGGAGCGGCCTTCCCGCTCCCGGCCGAGCACGTGGCCGCTCGTCGTGACGACGTGTACGGGGCGGTCGGCCGCAGCCAGCGAGGCGACCACCGAGGCCGTCGCTTCCACCGCGAGCTCGAAGGAGGCCTCGTCGTGCACCGCGCGCCGCGTGTCGAGCAGCAGCGCGGCATGGCTGAGCCAGCGGTCCTCGTCCTCGCGGATCATGAGATCGCCCGTGCGAGCCGTGGATCGCCAGTGGATGCGCCGCAGGTCGTCGCCCACGATGTAGTCGCGCAACGAGCGGAACTCGACCCCGCCCGCGACGCCGCGGCGTGCTCGGGAGCGGTCGGCGGCCACCGGCGTTCCCGGCGCTTCGGGTACGGGTCTGATGCGGTGGACCCTCGGGTAGACGACGACGTCGTCGATCTGCTCGTCCCGCCACGAACGCCGCACGAGCCCGAAGGGGTCGCTCACCGAGAGCCGGAGGGGGCCGACCTCGAAGCGGCCTCGGCGCGTGGTGGGAACACGGTAGACGGCCCGGACCCGTTCGCTCGGCCCGACGGGAGGGACCGAGAACGGGGCCGAGCGTCGCCCTCGATCGAAGGCGTCGGTGACGGCGAGGACGGGCGAGACCCGGCGGCCGACGTTGCTGAGCTCCAACTCGACGCGCGCATCGTCTCCGACGCTCACCCGGTGCGGGACCACACGTCGCTCGACGACCAGCCGGGGGCGACGGCGACGAACGGCCAGCGCGCCCAGCACGACGAGGAACGATGCGGCGACCGCGAGGAAGGCGAGCTCGAGCAGGCCGAGGAGGATGCTGCCCGCGACGAGCCCGACCGAAGCCCCCAGGAGCGACCAGCCGCGGCTCGTGAGCACGACCGTCTAGCGACCGGGGACCGGCACCGAGGAGAGGATCGTCTCCAGGACCTCACCGGCCGTCACGCCACGTAGCTGTGCCTCCGTCGTCACCATCACCCGGTGTTCCAGGACGGGGCGGGCGAGCAGCTTGATGTCGTCGGGTACCGCGTACTCCCGTCCGGCGCTGGCGGCCAGGGCGCGAGCTGCGCGCTGGAGCGCGAGCGCACCGCGCGGGCTGACACCGAGCGCGAGGTCGCGGTGGCGTCGAGTCGCGTCGACGACGTCGACGATGTAGCCCATGAGGTTGGCGCCCACGTGGACGGTGTCGACGGTGTCCAGCGCGGCCGTGACCATCTCGGCGTCCGCGATACGGGGGAGCGAGGTGAACGCGTCCTGGCGGCGATGGGCGTCGAGAATCGCGACCTCGGCGTCACGAGTCGGGTAGCCGATGCTGAGCCGCATCAGGAAGCGGTCGAGTTGCGCCTCGGGCAGCGGGTAGGTGCCTTCCTGC
>CAYRHS010000129.1:0-9155 GCA_964424125.1 uncultured Burkholderiales bacterium | reverse complement strand
CTTCTGGTCGAAGCCGTCCATCTCCACCAGGAGCTGGTTCAGCGTCTGCTCGCGCTCGTCGTGACCGCCGCCCAGGCCGGCGCCGCGGTGGCGGCCGACCGCGTCGATCTCGTCGACGAACACGATCGCCGGCGCCGCCTCCTTCGCCTGATCGAAGAGGCTCCGCACCCGTGACGCGCCGACCCCGACGAACATCTCGACGAAGTCGGAGCCGCTGATCGAGAAGAAGGGGACTCCGGCCTCGCCGGCCACGGCCTTGGCGAGCAGCGTTTTGCCGGTCCCGGGCGGACCGAACAGCAGGACACCCTTGGGGATCCTCGCGCCCATGTCGGTGAACCGAGCCGGTGCTTCGAGGAAGTCGCGGATCTCGGCCAGCTCCTCGATCGCCTCGTCGAGTCCCGCCACGTCGGCAAACGTGACTCGCGGCTGGTCGGCACCCACGGTCTTCGCGCGCGACCGACCCATGCCGAACACGCCTCCGCCCTGGAAGCGGCTCATGAAGAAGACGATGAGGCCGACGATCAGGAGCACGGGCAGGAGACTGAGGACGTAGCCGATCCACGGATTGCCGGACTGGGAGTCGACCTCGAACGTCTCGACGTCGGCGTCGATGATCGCTTCGGTGATCCGATCGGTGGAGCGTTCGGGGAAGTCGACCTGGAACTTCGTCCCGTCGCGGAATTCGCCCTCCAACGTGTGATCGCCGTCGAGCAGGGTGACCGATTGGACCTCGCCCGCGTCGAGGCGCTGTTCGAAGGTACCGAGCTCGACGTCCTCCCGACCGTCGCCGCGCCCGAACGCCAACCAGGCCACCGCCGCCAGGACACCGGCAGCGAGCACCGCGAGTGCGATTCGATGGGACCTGCGCACGCGACCTCATTCGGCGCCGGGGAGATCCGAACCAGGTTACCCGGAGGGCGTCGGCGTCCGGTCGGCCGTTATCGCCGTCCGGGGAGTCAGATCACGTCCGGCGGACCGACGTACTTGGCGACATACGGGAGATTCCGGTAGCGCTCGCCGACGTCGAGCCCGTAGCCGACGACGAAGTCGGCCGGAATACGGAACCCCACGTAGCGCAGCTCCGGGTCGACCTTCTGGAGCGCCTCCTTCACGAGGAGGGCGCACACCTCGAGCGAGGCCGGCCTTCGTGCCTGCAGATTCTTCCGCAGGTACTGGAGCGTCAGCCCGGAGTCGACGATGTCCTCGACGATGATGACATGGCGGTCACCGAGGTCGACGTCGAGGTCCTTCATGATCCGCACGACGCCGCTCGTACGCGTCGCCGATCCGTACGACGATACGGCCATGAAGTCGAACTCGACGGGAAGGTCGATCGCACGCGAGAGATCGGCCATGAACATGAACGCGCCCTTCAGCACTCCGACGAGGAGCGGGGGCCGGCCCGTGTAGTCGGCCGTGATCTCGCGTCCGAGCTCGGCGATGCGGGCCGCGAGCTCGCCCTCACCGACGACGACCTCGCCGACGGCATCGTCGGCGAGCGTGCTCCGGTCGGAGGCTGCCCCGCTGTCAGTCACGCTCCTCGTCCTGTCTCTCGGCGCCTCAGCTCGCCACGCCGTCGGGGGGTCGTGCCACCACCCAGAGGAAACGCCGCGTTCGAGCGGTGACCCGTCCGCGGTCGGCGACACCGTAGTCGAGCGTCCAGACGGGCTCTTCGTCGTGACCGACGAGGCCGGGTGTGCCGGCGCGCGCCGCCCGCAGGCCGATCTCGTCGCCGACCCGGTCCGCGTCGAGTACGCACACGAAACGGTCGTCGGGCCACCCCTGCGGCGCAGCGCGCTCGACCCAGCTCTCGACCGACCAGCCCCCGCATTCGACGACGCCGGGAACTCGGAGCACGACCGACTCCGGTCCCGACGGAGAGGCGATCCGAGCGTCGAGCCGCAGAAGGCCTCGGGAGCGCTCGACGCGCACCGCGCCACGGAGCTCGGTGGCTCTGCGGCGTCCGCTCACGACGTCGAGCATGCGCTCGACGTCCGCGGCCGATGGCGGAGGGGGGCCCAGCCACCGGCGCAACGCCCGCCGGGCGAGCGCCCGGGGGGCGGCGGCGAGCGGCGCACAGACGAGGCGGCCTTCGCCACCCTCGCCGGCGACGCGCACCTTTTCCAGGAGCTCGTCCGCCAATCCATCGAGGAGCTCGACCTCTTCCCGCAGGATCGCAGCCTGCCGGGCCAGGATCGGGACCACGTCCCGCTCGGCGCCGGCCTGCAGGCGTGGCAGGAGCTCCCGACGGAGCCAGACACGCCGGAACGAGGTGTCGGCGTTCATCGGATCGTGCACGGGGCGGAGCGCGAGCCGCTGGCAGATCTCGAGCGTGTCAGCCCGCCGTAGGCCGAGCAGCGGTCGCTGGATCCACTCCCGCTCGCCCGGCATCCCGGCCAGCCCGGCGCTCCCGCTCCCACGCAGGAGGTGGAGCAAGACCGTCTCGGCCTGGTCGTCTGCCGTGTGCGCGACGAGCACCGCGGATGCGTCCAGCCGGCGACGGGCCGCTTCGAGCGCCTCGTAGCGGACCGCGCGTGCCCGGGCCTCGAGACCGGGACCGGCGCTCACGGGCGCCCGGACGAGCTCCGCTCGCGCGCCGAGCTCGTCGGCGACGCGAGCGACGTGCTCCCCTTCGGCGGCGGAGCCCGCGCGCAGCCCGTGATCGACGTGGACGGCGGTGGGTTCCAGGTCGGCCGCGGACGCGAGCGCCAGGAGTGCGAGTGAATCCGGGCCCCCCGAGCAGGCGACGACGGGATCCCGTTTGAGGCGCTCGACCGCCCCGCGCCACTGCGCCAGGGTCCGCCGGAGTCGGTCGGGGTCGGTTCGCGTCCTCAGCGCGCGCGACCCGGACGGGCCCTCGAATCGAGGAGCCCGCCGCGCCGGACCATCGCCAGCAGCTCGTCGGTCCCCGAGAGGCCGAGCTTGCGGCTGATCCGTCGGAGGCTCGCGTACACGTTCGAGCGGCTCATCTCCAGGTGACGAGCCACCGTGGTCACCGGGCTGCCACCGGCCAAGGCTTCGACCAGGAGCAGCTGCTTGGTCGTCAGCTCGGCCAGACGCTCGCGGGCCTGACGGACGCGAGGGGACGCCGCGGGCTCCGCGGGCGTGTGCTCGAGTCGGGTGAGGCGCACCCTCGGCTCGACGACGCCCGCGTCCTCGCCGCGTTCGTGGCGAGCGAGCTCCTCGAGGGCCTCGGTCTGGACGCGCCGCCGCAGCTCGGGCTCGGGCGGTGCGCCCGGTCCCAGGACGTCCTCGACCGCCCGGAGGAGCTCGGTCGGCTCGAACGGCTTGGTGATGTACCGCAGTGCACCTTCGATACCGCCGCGGAGCCGGTGCTCGAACTCGCTCATGCCGGTCACCATGAAGACCGGGATCTTCGACAGGTCGTGCTCGCTACCGGCCTTCAGCTGCTCGAGCACCTTCCAGCCGTCGACCCCCGGCATCATGACGTCGAGGAAGATGGCATCGGGCGCCTCGCGACCGACCGCCTCGAGCGCCTCCTCACCGCTGCCAGCCGTGGCCACGCGGTATCCAGCGCCCTCGAGATTGATCTGGATGAGCTCCCGGATGTCGGGCTCGTCGTCGACCACGAGCACGAGTGGCATCGGCGCCAGGCTACCGAGCGCCCGGGGCGGCGGTGGGCGCCTCCACCCGAGTCAGCCACGACCCGGGGTCCTCCAGCTCGGGCATGGTCGGGAGCCACTCGGGGCCCCGCCACGCGGCATCGATCGCCGAGACCCCCGCCTCCTCGGCGACAACCTCCACGAATCGCTCCCCGACCTCGTACTGGCGCAGCTTCATCTCGAGGCCCAGGAGCCGCTGCAGCTGCGCTCGCAGACCCCGGGCGCGTCGGCGAGCCTGGAGCACGCGGGCCATTCGCTCCTGGCCTGCGACGTGGACGGCGCCGAGGCGATTCATGACGAAGTTGCCGTGCCCCTCCAGGAGCGACATCAGCGCCTGCACCTGGCCGATCAGCCCCCGCTGCTCGGGGGTCGCGACCAGCGCGACGAGGCCGCCGCCGTCGAGCGGGTTCCGACCCGCGCGCAGCTCCTCGGCAGCCTCCCGGAGCGCGCGGACCACACGCTGCGGATCGGGCTCGACGAGGCCCATCGTCTCCTCCACGAGGCCGAGGAAGTAGCCGCGCATCCACGGGACGCCGGTGAACTGGGCTCGGTGCGTGACCTCGTGGAGCGCGATCCAGAGGCGGAAGTCACGCGGCCGGAAGGCGAAGCGCTTCTCGAGGGTCAACACGTTCGGGCCGACGTAGTACACACAGTCCGTCGCGCCGGCGTCGTCGGGGACGAGCAGGTCGTACTGACCGAGCACCCGTTGCCCCAGGTAGCCCAGCAACACCCCCATCTCGGTCCCGGCGACGCGGCGACCGACTCCGGAGAACGGGTTGGCCGCCAGGCGGTCGGCGAGTCGGTCCATGAGTGGAGTGAGCAGGCTGCGGAGGGCACGGATGTTGGCGCCCACCCACTCGTGTCGGTCCACGACCCCGCTACGGGCGCGTCCCGGTGCCCGCAGCCCCGTGAACTCCGCAACCAGCGCTTCGGCCTCGCGGGTCGCGGCTTCGAAGTCGCCCGCCAGCGACGACGCCAGGTACGAATCGCCGATCGGGTTCTTGCCGGCCACGACTCGTGCCACCCGTTCGGCGAGCTCCCAGTCGACGGGCGACGGTGAGGCCCCGCTCATCCGCCGACGCCGATCGTCGACGCGTGCGGGAACCAGGTCATCGCGTGGCGCTCATCCTCGGCTCAGGAGTCTCGGGCGCAGGAGGCGCCAGTAGTAGCCGAAGCCGACGGCGGCGAGCACGAACGGGACCCCGGACGTCATCGCCACAGCGATCCAGAAGTGCCACGGGCGGGCTCCTGGACCCTCGGAGCTGCTGAAACCCGGCCGGGACCCGAAGGCGCCGAACGCGTACGCCCAGACCCCCACCGCCAGGGCGGTGGCCAACAGAAGCAGGACCCCCGCCACCGCGACGGTGATCATGCGCGTGGGGTCGCGCTCCGGCTGGGCATCGACGGGAGCTGTCTCGTCCGCCGCCTCGACCGTCTCGGGTGTGGCCGCCATGGCGCCGGTCATCGTAGGCAGCGTCGCACGGGGATGTCGTACCGCGTCACGTCGGGGTCGAACCTCCCGACTCTTCGCCGATCGCGCGGCCGATGCGCTCGCGGAGTCCCTCCGGGACCTCGTCGCGGCAACGGGACACGACCACCTGGCGGAGCTCCATCTCGAACTCGTACCCCTGCGCACAGGGCGGGCAGTCGTCGAGGTGGCGGGCGATCGCACGCCGCTTCCACGCCGTGAGCTCACCGTCGAGGTACGAGTACAGCTCGTGGATCGCTTCGTTGCAGTCCATCGTCTCGCTCGCCTCGCCTCCGTCGCCTCCCGTGGCCTGCATCCGTGAACTCATCCTCCGGACGGTCCCGTCGGCTCCGGCTCCGGCTCGGGCGTGAGCCCGCGCGCCTCGGCAAAGTTCCACAACAACTTCTGGAGGCGGCGCCTTCCCCGGTGGAGTCGGCTCATGACCGTGCCGACCGGGACGTCCATGATCTCGGCGATCTCCTTGTACGAGAAGCCCTCGATGTCGGCGAGGATCACCGCCATCCGGAACTGGTCGGGTAGGGCCTCGAGCGCCTCCTTGACCTCGGCCTCGGGGAGTCGTTCGAGGAACTCGGTCTCGGGCGTACGGTTGGCGTCGGCCGCTTCGAGTCCGCCCAGGCGACGGAACAGATAGAAGTCCTCGGCCTCCTCGAGCTCCGACTCCTCGGGACGTCGCTTCTTCGCCCGGTACTGGTTGATGTAGGTGTTGGTCAGGATCCGGTAGAGCCAGGCCTTGAGGTTGGTGCCCTCCTCGAAGCTGCCGAATCCTCGGTAGGCGCGCAGGAACGTCTCCTGGACCAGATCCTCGGCGTCGGCCGGGTTCCGGGTCATGCGGAGCGCGGCCGAGTACAGCGCCGGCATATAGGGCATCGCCAGGTCGGCGAATCGGTCTTGGTCGGCCACGACCTGGCAGCCTACCGACTCGATGCTCCCGCTCATCGGGTTCCACTTCGCTCTCGCATTGGCCGCTCCGGCCGCGTCGCGAGTGCTGGGACGGCGGGTGCTCCTGTTCGCCGGGCTCGCGCCGGCAGCGACCGCAGCGTGGATGCTCTGGCACACACCCGCGGTGCTCGGCGGTGACGTCGTCACCGAGTCGCTGCGATGGGTGCCAGCGCTCGGTCTCGACCTGACCGTGCGCCTCGACGGCTTCGGCCTCCTGATGGCCTGGCTCGTGTCGGGGATCGGCGTCCTCATCTTCTGGTACGCGGACGCGTACATGCCCGCGAGCGCGAACAACGGGCGCTTCGCCAGCTACCTCGTCGCGTTCGCGGGTTCGATGCTCGGCCTCGTGCTCGCCGACAACGTGCTCGGGCTCTTCGTGTTCTGGGAGCTCACGACGATCACGTCGTACCTGCTGATCGGTTGGGACGACCGCATCCCTACGGCGCGATCCGCGGCGACGCGCGCTCTGATCGTCACCGGCGCGGGTGGGCTCGTGATGCTCGCGGGGTTCCTGCTCATCGGCCTGACCGTCGGGAGCTACGACCTCTCGGCGATCACCGAGGCGGCCCCCACGGGAACCGTCGCGGCAATCGGCGTGGGCCTCGTGCTCGTCGGGGCCTTCACCAAGTCGGCCCAGTTCCCGTTCCAGGGCTGGCTGCCCGACGCGATGGCCGCGCCCACGCCCGTCTCCGCCTACATCCACTCGGCCACGATGGTGAAGGCGGGCATCGTGATCCTCGCCCGCTTCTCGGAGCCGTTCTCCGGCGTCTCGTTCTGGCAACCGCTCGTCGTCACGGTCGGTCTCGTGACGATGCTCGTGGGCGGGGTCCGGGCTTTGCAGCAGACCGACCTGAAACGTCTGCTCGCGTTCAGCACGGTGAGCCAGCTCGGCTTCATGACCGCGCTCTTCGGGGTGGGGACCGAGGGAGCGATCGCCGCCGGCGTGGCGGTACTCGTCGCCCACTCGATCTTCAAGGCCGCGTTGTTCATGGTGACGGGTGCGATCGACCACACCGCGGGGTCACGCGACGTCCGTGAGCTGACCGGGCTCCGACGCCGAATGCCGGTCACGTTCTGGGTGGCGACGATCGCGGCCGCCTCGATGGCCGGCATCCCACCGCTGCTCGGGTTCCTCTCCAAGGAGGTCGCCTACGACGAGCTCCTCCACTCGGGCGAGTGGGGCACCACCACCCTGGTCGGCGTGATCGTCGGGTCGGCGCTGACGCTGGCCTACGGCGTGCGTTTCCTCTGGGGCGCCTTCGGCGACAAGACCCCCGCCCCGGGTATCGACCTCGTGGGACCGGACGCCCACCGACCCACTGTGGGCCTGGTCGGCCCCGCGGCAGTCCTGGCGCTGGCCACGGTCACGTTCGGTCTGTTCCCCGCGCCGCTCGAAGACCTCGCACGCGCTGCGGCCGGTGCGCTCGCACCGGGATCCGCGCTGCACCTTGCCCTGTGGAACGGCTTCACCCTGTCCCTGCTCCTCTCCGGCGTCACGATCGCGCTCGGGATCCTCATCATCGTCGTGCTGCGTCCGATCGCCCTCGGAACCCGACCGTTCACGCCCCGGCTCGCGCCCGATGCCGGCTACCGCGCGTTCGTCGTCGGCCTGCAGGCGTTCGCGGACCGCACCGCGGGAACCGTGCAGAACGGTTCGCTGCCCGTCTACCTCGGAGTGATCCTGCTCGCGGCGGTCACCGTGCCCGCGACCGCACTCCTCACCACCTCGGGGCTCGACATCGAGACGAGCCGGGCCGGATCGGGAGCCCAGATCGCGGTGTGTGCGATCGTCGTCATCGCCGCATTCGGAGCGACACGCGCTAATCGGCGTTTCGTCGCGGTGATGATGCTCGGAGCCGTCGGTTTCGGGATCGGCGCGCTCTTCATCATCCAGGGCGGTCCCGACCTCGCGCTCACTCAGTTCGTCATCGAGACGGTCGGGATCATCGGGTTCATGCTCGTGCTCCGTCATCTTCCGCAACGGTTCAGCCGTGCGCCGTTCACGAGTGCCCGCGTCCTCCGCATCCTGGTGTCGGCCGCGGTCGGCGTGTTCGTCACGCTCTTCGCCCTCGTCGCCTTCAGCGCGCGCACGGAGGCTCCGATCTCCGACTTCTTCATCGAGGCATCGAAGCCGCAGGCGGGCGGGAAGAACATCGTCAACGTGATCGTCGTCGACTTCCGCGGGCTCGACACCCTCGGCGAGATCTCCGTCCTCACGGTTGCCGTGCTCGGCATCGCCAGCCTCGTGCACGCCGTGCGCCGCGGACGCCGTCCACAGGACGAACCCTTCGAGGCTCCGTCCGAACAGGAGCACCTGGGATGAAGCCGTCGCGATCCCTGATCCTGGAGCAGGGCCTCCGCGCGACGTTCCACACGATCCTGCTCTTCTCGGTCTTCCTCTTCTTCGCGGGCCACAACGCGCCCGGTGGTGGCTTCCCCGCAGGCCTCGTCGCCGGCGCCGCGTTCGTGCTCCGTTTCGTCACCGTGGGGACCGCAGGTCTCCCGCGCGTCGCCCCGGCAGTGCTGTGCGGCGCGGGCCTCGTGCTCGCGGCGGCCACGGGCTTCGGCTCGTGGCCCTTCGGGGGCCAGTTCCTCGAGTCGGCGATCCTTCACGTCCACCTGCCCGTGATCGGCGAGGTGAAGACATCGACCGTCGCCTTCTTCGACGCCGGCGTGTACCTGATCGTGGTGGGCCTCGTGACCGGGATCCTCCGCTACCTCGGCAGCGAGCCCGAAGAAGCGGAGGAACCGACGTGATCGTCGTCCTCGCCGTCACGGTCGGCGTGCTGTTCTCGTTGGGCACCTATCTCGTGCTCCAGCGCAATTTGACCCGGATCATCATCGGCCTCGCGCTGCTCAGCCACGGCGGGAACCTGCTGCTCCTCGCGGTCGGCGGAAAGGCCGGCGACCCTCCGGTCGTCGGCGGTGATCCCGCCGACTTCTCGGATCCATTGCCCCAGGCGATGGTGCTCACCGCGATCGTGATCTCGTTCGGAGTGACCGTCTTCCTGCTCGCGCTCGCCTACCGGAGCTGGACCCTCAACCGATCCGACGACGTCGAGGACGACGTCGAAGACCGCCGGATCGCCCGCCTGGGGATTCAG
>CAYRHS010000128.1:0-9195 GCA_964424125.1 uncultured Burkholderiales bacterium | reverse complement strand
CTTCTGCAGTCGTTCGTGCTTGGGCCGCCGCGGTCGGGGTGGGCTCGTGATCCCGTGGTTCAGCAGCCGTCCGCCCGGGCGGAGCAAGGCGTGGAGCTGGCGGAAGTACGTGCCGAGCTGAGCCAGCCCGACGTGCTCGTACATGCCGATGGAGCTGATGGCGTCGTACGGACCGTCGGTGACGTCGCGGTAGTCCTGCAGGCGGATCTGCACCCGGTCGGAGAGCCCGGCCTGGGCGATGTCCTTCTCGGCCCACTCGGCCTGGCGGCGACTGATCGTCACGGCCACGGCCTCGACGCCGTGGTGCGCGGCCGCGTGCTTGACCATGCCACCCCAACCCGATCCGACGTCGAGCAGTCGCATCCCCGGTTCGAGCGCGAGCTTGCGACAGATCAGCTCGTACTTGTTCGCCTGGGCCTGCTCGAGGTCGGGGTTGGGGTCCGTCCACACCGCGCACGAGTACGTCATCGAGGGACCGAGCACGATGCGGTAGAAGTCGTTGGAGACGTCGTAGTGGTGCGAGATCGCGGCCGCGTCCCGCTCCTTGGTGTGGCGGCGACCCGAGAGCTTGGCCTCCTCGGCGGGCGGCGGCAGGGGGCGGAGGTTCTCGACGCCGAGCAGGCGGGCGGCGTCCGCGAGCTGACGCGGCCCGAGGCGCGCGTCCGGCAGGTGGTGACGGAGCTCGAGGCCGGCGAAGACGTCGCCCTCGAATTCGAGGTCGCCGGCGACGAAGGCGCGCCCGAACCCGAGCTCGCCCGGTGCCCACACGATGCGGCGGAGCGCATCGGGAGACCGCAGGACGATGGTGCACGCCGCGTCGGGCGGCCCGACCTCGCTACCGTCGTAGCAGCGGAAGCGCACGGGCAGGTCGGGGCCGAGCACGTCCTCGATGAGCGAAGCGAGGGTTCGCGGCGCCACGAGCGGGCAGCGTAATCGGCCACGGTGTCGAGCGAACACTTGCATTCTTGCGCAAGCATGCTAGAGTTCGGCCCGTGACGACGAGCGAGCTTCGAAGCCGTCTCCGCCCCGAGCTGTTCCGGGCCCTCGGCGACCCGAACCGGCTCAGCCTGGTGGCAAGACTCGCGGGGGCCGTCGAGCCGATGACGGTGACGGAGGCGTCGACGTGCTGCGGCGTGCACCTCTCCGGAGTGTCCCGACACCTGGCGCAACTCGCACAGGCCGGAGTCCTGCGAGCGGAGCGCCACGGTCGCGAGGTCCGTTACGAGCTGAACGACGACGAGCTGGTCGCAGCCCTGCGCGGGCTGGCCGACGCTCTGGAGGAGAGCCGCGACGCGTGCTGCGCCGTGGCAGGAACGGAGACGACATGACCGATCACGACGTCCGTGCGACAGTCGCCGAGGCCTACACCGAGGCGTTGCGACGCTCCCACGAGCACGGCGGCGGGTGCTGCGGTCCGGCGGAAGCGCCGGTGAGCGTCACCGCCCGGCTCGCGGGCTACGAGGAGACCGCGCCGGCCGGGGAGGCATTGGTCTCGTCGTTCGGCTGCGGCAACCCGCTGGCCTTCTCGGGCGTGCGCGCCGGCGAGACGGTGCTCGACCTCGGTGCCGGCGCGGGCCTCGACCTGCTGCTGGCGGCCGAGAAGGTCGGGCCGACCGGTCGGGTCATCGGTGTCGACATGACCGACGCCATGATCGAGGATGCACGCAAGAACGCGGCCGGAGCCGGTCTCGACAACGTCGAGGTCCGCAAGGGCTTCATTGAGGACCTGCCGGTGGCCGACGAGTCGGTCGACCTGGTGATCTCGAACTGCGTCATCAACCTCTCGCCCGAGAAGCAGCGCGTCTTCGCCGAGATCGAGCGCGTGCTCGTACCCGGCGGACGCTTCAGCATCTCCGACATCGTCGTCGAGGACCTCCCGGGCTGGATTCGCGAGAACGTCGCCGCGTACGCGGCCTGCGTAGCCGGCGCGATCTCCGAGGCCGACTACGGCTCGGGTCTACGCGCCGCGGGGTTCGAGGACGTCGAGGTCGGCGAGCAGCTCGTCTATTCGGCCGAGCAAATCCGGGGGCTGGTGGCGAGCGACCTCGCCGACCTGGGGCTCGACCCCGCGACCCTGGAGGGGGCGTACGGCCAGGTCGAGGGCAAGGTCTGGAGCGCCAAGTTCAGCGGACGCAAACCGCCGCGCGGCTGAGCGCCGCCCGGCTCAGCGCCGGGAGCCGCGGACCAGGGTGTCGATCGCGGTGGCCTCGCCGTCGTCGGTCTCGACGGTCCTCGTCACCCGTTCGGCCCGCTCGACATGCAGCCCCGGGAGCTCGCTCGCGACCGTCTCGGGGGTCATGAGTACCTCGGGATCCCTGGGCCCACGCGCACCGGTGGAGAGGTTCTCGACGTCGTGGCCGACGACGAGGACCGTCCCACCAGGCGCTACCGCGCCCGCCGCCTTCTCCAACACACGTCGGCGTTCGTCCGCAGGCACCTGGAGATAGAACACCGCGACGAGATCGAAGGATCTCGGTTCCGGCTCGTAGTCGAGCACGTCGGCCAGCACCCACTCGACGTCGACGCCGCGTCGGGCGGCGAGGTCACGCGCCTTGGCCAGCGCGACGTCGGAGAAGTCGGTCGCGGTCACGTCCCAGCCCTGCTCCGCCAGCCAGAGCGCGTTGCGGCCCTCGCCGCACGCGAGGTCCAGGGCCCGGCCGGGGGTCAGGTCGGTCACCTCGGCGGCGAGGAACTGGTTCGGCTCGGCGCTCCAGACGAGCCCGTGTTCCTCGTAGCGGCGGTTCCAGTCGGCGGCGTCCACGCCCTCATTCTCCCTGCGAGGGGGGGTCGCTGGTCCAAGCGTCCCAGGCCGGTCGAGGTCGGTCGTCCGACGTGCGCAGGCTCATCGAGTCGAAGAGCGCTCCGCCCGCCGGGTACATCAACGTCCAGATGACGAAGGACGCGTCGAGCCTTCCGACCTCGTCGAGCAGGCGACCGACGAACCGAGCCTGCTCTTGTGCGCTCGATTGCCATCCGGGAACGACCGAGTCGATCGCCCAGCCCGACTCGGGAGAGCGCGATCGGCTTGTCGGTGTGTTCGAGGATCGCGGAATAGAAGTCGGCGGGAACGTCCGCCACGGTCTCGAACGGCAGGCTGGGGTACGTCGAGAACGCGAGCACGTCGGCGTCGGGAAAGCGATCGAGGAGCTCCCACTGGGTGTTCGTGGGGTCGTTCGTTCCGCCGAACGCGCCGCCGCGGTAGCCCTCCATCCATTCGAGCTCGAAGGTCGTGAACACCTGTGTGGCCGGCGACGCCTCGTGGACGGCGGGCGCGACCCCGGCGAACAGCTCGACGAACTGGTCGAACGCGTCGACGTTCTTGCTCGCCAGCAGGTTCCCCTCGACGCCGATGCCGAACCAAGGGAATCGGTGCTCGGTGACGAAGTCGACGGCCGAGGCTCGGTAGGAATCCACGGTCTCGTCGTCGAGCGGACGGAGCAGCTCGCCCGTGCCCTGGTCGAAGGGGCTCACGGCGATGACGGGTTCCAGACCCAGTTTTCGTCCCTCGACGACCACGAGCTCGAACGCGTTGCCGTCGTCGTCGAGCTCGGCCCAGTCGCCGTAGTGGGCGAGGAGCGTTCCTGCCGCCTCGGCGCGATCGAAGAAGGTCTCGAACCCCTCCTGGTCGAACGACGGCGGCGTGAGCGCAACGCCCCGCGCGCCGCGCTCCACGGGCTCGGCGCTCTCGCCGGACGACGAGTCGTCGTCCGAGCATGCGGCGAGGATCAGCAGCGCGACGAGGCCCAGTGCCACACCCCGTTGCGTGAGGACGAGGGACATGCCTCGCGAGGCTAGGGGATTGGCTAGAAGCTGAGCGCGGTGCCGATCGCGGTGTAGAGCGCGACGAGCACGAGGAACTGTGCGAAGCGCAGCGTGAGCGTCCGTGACTCGATACGGCTCGCGAGACGCGTCCCGGTGACGACGCCGCTTCGAGGGAACCGAGGAGCAGCCCGACGAGGAACCCGAAGGGCGAGGACAGCAAGCCGCGCAGGTTCACCGGCTAGTCCGCCCGGCGGGGCCGACGGAGTGCACCAGGTTCGTCAGGGCGCGGGGAGCCGGGCGGGCTCGAACCCCGCCGCTGACCACGCGTCGTATCCGCCGATGAGGTCGGACACGTCGGCGAAGCCGGCGCCGGACAGCGCCGATGCGGCCAGCGACGAGCGATAGCCACCGGCGCAGTAGACGACGACCGGCCGCGATTCGTCGAACTGGTCGGGTTGTTCCAGCAGCGTGGGGAGCGGGCTGGATACCGCGCCGGGGATCATGCCCTCGACGATCTCTCCCGGGTTGCGCACGTCGACGATCTGCACGTCGGCGCCGCGCTCGATCATCGCCTCGAGTTCGTCGGCGGTCACCCGCGAGCTCCGCACCGACAGCTCGGGATGTTCCACTAGCGCCCGTACCGGGTCGTCGAGTGCACCGACGACGTGGTCGAAGCCGATCCGCCCGAGGCGGACCTTGGCTTCGTGTTCGGTCCCGGGCTCGCACACGAGGACGATCGGCTGATGCGGACGGGACGCGTCGCCCGCGTATTCCGCGAAGCGACCGGAGATCCCGACGTTCACCGACCCCGGGAGGTGGCCCACGGCGAAGTCCGCCTGCTCGCGCGTGTCGAGCACGGCCGCTCCGTTGTGTTGCGCCTGCAGGAGTTCGTCGAGGCTCACCGTCGGCGGCGGCTCGGTCTCGGCCATGAGCTCATGCACCTCGCGGTTGGTCTGCGCCGCGAACGCGAAGTAGAGCGGCGCGACGCTCTGACCCTGGGTCACTGCCTCGACGAACTCGTCCTCCGACATGGGCGCGAGCGCGTAGTTGGTGCGTCGTTGCTCGCCGATCGTCGACTGTGTCTCGGTGGAGAGGTTCTTCCCGCACGCGGAGCCCGCCCCGTGCGCCGGGAAGACACGTGTGGCGTCCGGGAGCGGCAGCAACTTGTCGTGCAACGAGTTGTAGAGCTTCCGGGCGAGCTCGTCGGCGGTGACACCGGCCGACGCGAGGAGATCGGGCCGGCCGACGTCCCCGATGAACAACGTGTCGCCCGTCAGCACGCCGTAGGGGACCTCGTCGTCCGCGCGCTCCCACACGAGGTAGCTCACGGACTCGGGCGTGTGCCCGGGCGTCGCCAGCACGTCGATCATGACGTCCCCGAGCGAGATGCGGCGCCCGTCCTCGAGCGGCACGAACTCGAAGTCCGCCTGCGCGGGCTCGCCGTACCCGATGGCGGCCCCGGTGGCGTGCGCGAGCTCGAGATGGCCGGAGAGGAAATCGGCGTGGAAGTGACTCTCGAGCACCCACTCGATCCTGAGCCCTGCTTCGTCTGCGTCGCGCAGGTACTCGGAGATGTCGCGTTGTGGATCGACGACCGCGGCCCGACCGGTGCGCTCGTCACCGACGAGGTACGAGGCGTGCGACAGACAGTCCAGGTAGTACTGCGTGAAGATCACGTCCCACATCGTGCGCGCTCTTCCGGCGGGCGTCCACCCAATGGACACTTGCGACCTTCTGCGCGAGACTCCCCAACCGCGCGGAGGGAACGATGCGACACGTGACCAGGGCGGCCGCCGTCGGTGCTGTGCTCGCGCTGCTCTTCCTCGTCACGGCGTGCGCGCCGCCTGCGGAGTGGCCCGTGGGCTCGGGGAAGGTCCCGCAGGCCCCACCGCTCTTCGCCAACGGTCTGGGTGTGTCCGCCGACGGGAGCGTGTGGGTCGCGGACCTGCTCGGTGGCCAGCTCGTGGCGGCCGATCCCGACACGGGCACGATCACCCGACGGAACGGGCCCTGGGAGGGACAGGACGCGCCGGACGACGTGGCATTCCTCGACGACGGATCGGTGCTGTCGACCGGCTACCTCGACGGGACCCTCGACCAGCTCCGACCCGACGGGACGGCGACGGTGGTCGAGCAGGTACCCGGTGACGCCAACCCCGTCACGGTCGCCGACGACGGCACCGTCTACGTCGGCACGGAGAACGGCGGGGCGCTCTACGAGGCCGATCTCGACCCGACCACGCCGCTCGAGGTGTTGGCGACGGGGCAACCCGAGCTCAACGGCTTCGACGTCGGCCCCGACGGGGATGTCTACTTCCCGATCCGCTCGGTCTCGAGCACGTTGCCCGGTCGCTTCTGCGCGGCACTCGGGATTCCCTGCCCGTCCGAGCTCCTGGGCAAGATCCGTCGCTACGACCCCGACACCGGCACGGTCACGACCGTCGCCGATGGGCTGAGCGGCCCGGCCGCGCTGAAGTTCGACGGCAACGGTGTGCTGCACGTGGTGGAGGCGACCGATCCCCCGCGGGTGGCGACGGTCGACGTCGGAACAGGGGACGTCACGACGCTCGCCGAGCTCCCGCCCGGCTTCGTCGACAACCTCGCCTTCGCGGCCGACGGCCGGATCTTCGTGTCGCGCTTCTTCGGACCCGAACTCGCGGTCGTCCATCCGGAGGGGACGGTCGATACGCTGCACGTCGGGTCGTGAGATGGGTCGTCGGGTGCGCGTGGCCGTGGTCGTGGGGGCGTTCGCCCTGCTCGTCGCGTCCTGCAGCGGAAACGGCGACGCTGCCGACGAGCCGACGACGTCTTCGTCGACCACGACGACCACTCCGGTCCCTGCCGAGGACCAGACCGCGGCCGTCGGGACGAACGGCCTCACGTTCGACACCGACGGGTACCTCTGGGTCGCGGATCTCGACGGCTTCCAGGTCCTGAAGGTCGATCCCGCGGACGGGACGATCCTCGCGCGCTTCGGAGCCGCGGAAGGCGTGAACGCGGCCGACGACGTGGTGCTCGGTCCCGACGGCGCGATCTACTTCACCGATCTGCCGGGTGGGGACGTCGGGCGCATCGACCCCGACGGCACCGTCGAGGTGATCGCCGAGCTCCCCGCGCCGGGACCGAACCCGCTCGCGTTCTCCGAGGACGGCCGCCTCTTCGTCGGGTTGAACGACATCGCTACGGGGGCCGATGCCCTCTACGAGGTGGACCCGGACGGTGGGGAGGAACCGCGACTCGTCGCCGAGGACCTCGGTCAGGTCAACGCGTTCGCGTTCGGGCCCGACGGTTTCCTGTACGGGCCCCGCTTCGGGCTCGGAGAGGCGGGGACGCTCGTGCGCATCGATCCCGACTCGGGCGAGGTCACCGAGGTCACCGCCGGATTCGGGTACCCGGTGTCGGTACGTTTCGCCGAGGACGGGACCCTGTACCTCGCCCAGGCCGTACCCCCGATGGTGTTCACCGTGGATCCCGAGACCGGTGAGACGACTCCGGTCGGCACTCCGGAGACCGCGGTCATCGACAACTTCGCGATCGCGTCCGACGGGTCGCTGTACGTTTCGTCGTTCGACCAGCCGACGGTCACCGTGCTCTCTCCCGGCGGCGAGATCCTCGACACCGTCACTGTCGGCACCGCCGAATAGGACAAAAGCTTCCGAACGGCCCGAAGCGGCCCCGTCGTTTTGCTCCTGGTCGCGCAGTTGCTCAGCCCGCGGCCACACGCGCCGATCGTGCAGTGGGATGACGGTGCAGCAGATCGCCGCGCGCGGATCGAGAACCGGCGGGCTCGCTTGGTGAGCGCGCAACCGACGCAGCCGAGCGGAGCCCGGACCCGGCAGCCGGACCCTCGCCACGGCGTCTTCTTCGAGCACGCGCTCGAGTCCATCGTGCGCGCGGTCGACGACGCTGTGATCAGCGCCACCGCTGCCGGCACCGTCCTCACCTGGAACGCGGGGGCGGAGCGCCTCTTCGGGTTGCCGGCGAACCGGATCCTCGGGCGGGAGCTGTGGGACTTCGTGAGCGACGAGCTCCGCGAGCCGACCGAGGTCTTGTGCAAGGCGGTCTGCGAGCAGGGCCAGCGCGTGCGGCTCGAGGGTGAGCTCCACTGCATGGACGGGACGCGCTTCTGGGCGGAGAACTCCGCCGCGCCGATCGTGGACGACGACGGCAAGATCCTCGGGCTCGTCTCCGTGATCCGTGATCGCACGGAGGCGAAGCAGCTCGAGCTCGAGCTGCGGCGGAGTGAGGCGCGCGCCCATGCCGTCTTCGAGAACGCGGTGGACGGGATCTTCACCATCGACGGTGAGGGGATCATCCAGACGGTCAACCCGGCCGGTGCCGAGATGTTCGGATACGAGCCCGAGGAGCTGATCGGGTGCAACGTCTCGATCCTGGCGCCCGAGCCCCACCGGAGCCGCCATCCCGAGTACATCCGTCGCTATCGGGAGACCGGCGAGGCGCACATCATCGGGTTCGGCCGGGAGGACTGGGGGCAGAAGAGGGACGGCTCGTCGTTCCCGATCCACCTCGCGATCAGCGAGGTTTCGGCGGAGGACGGTCCGCTGTTCACCGGGATCGTGCGCGACCTCACGGAGCAGAAACGTTCGCGGGAGCTCTTCGACAGCTTCTTTAACTGGTCGAGGGATCTGCTCTGCGTCTGGGATCTCGACGGTCGATTCGTGCGCGTCAACGAGGCCTGGGAGCACGCGCTGGGCTATTCAGCTCACGAGATCGAGGGAGCCCATCTCGTGAGCTTTCTCCACAGCAGCGACGTGGAGACAGCGAGCGAGCAGCTGAAGCTCGCGAGAGCGAGCGAACAGCAGCTCGCGTTCGAAACCCGGTTCCGTGACCAGAGCGGCGGATTCCACCGGATCGAGTGGTCGGTCCGGCCGCAGCTCGCGACGGCACGTGCCTTCGCGATCGCCCGCGACGTCACCGACCGGCGCGCGGCCGAGGAAGCGCTCGCGTTTCGTGCCAGCCACGACCCGATGACCGGCATCATGAACCGGGCCGCGTTCCGCGCGGAGTTCGAACGCGTGCTCAAACGGGTCGAGCGGTACGGACGTCGCGGCGCACTGCTCTTCGTGGACCTGGACGGCTTCAAGCAGGTCAACGACCGCGGTGGCCACGAAACCGGCGATCGTGTGCTGCAGGACGTCAGCGCTCGGCTGGTCGCGTGCGTGCGCGGCGGCGACCGGGTGGCGAGGATCGGCGGCGACGAGTTCGCCATGCTCGTCGAGGAGCTGAAGGAGGACGAAGAGGCTGGCCTGGTGGCGGACCGGGTGTTGGGGACGCTGGCGGCCGCACCGTTCCGGGTCGGGGACGACGACGTCGAGATCGGTGCAAGCATCGGGATCGTCGTCTTCCCCGACGACGGCGACGACTACGACAACCTGGTGACGTGCAGCGACCTCGCCATGTACGAGGCCAAAC
>CAYRHS010000127.1:7733-9241 GCA_964424125.1 uncultured Burkholderiales bacterium | reverse complement strand
AGAGGTTGGGCCACTTGAGCATGAGCTTCACCGCGAGCTCGGTCCAGGGCTCGGCGCCGTGGCGCATGACGATCTTCAGCTCGGGGAAGAACCAGCAGACCTCGTCGAGGCGTGCCGCGTCTTGGGGGTCGAAGGGCACGCGCGGTCCGGGCACGCCCACGGTCATGAGGATCGGGAGGTCGAGCTCGACGCACTTCGCGTAGAGGGGGAAGAAGCGCTTGTCGTCGATGGGCACGGGCGGTCGGAGGCCGGCGGGGAAGGTCTGCGCCGAGGTCGCGCCCTGGTCCCGTACCGCCGCTTCGAGCTTGCGCACGCTCTCCATCCCCTGGTTGGGGCTGACGAACCCGCTTCCCAGGAAGCGGTCGCCGTGGTCTCGCAGCGCTCGTTGCGCGTGCTCGTTCTCGGCGACGTTGATCACCGCACGCTCTATGCCGAACCGGTCCATCTCGGCGAGGAGGAACTCGACCGGATCGTCGATCTCGTCGTGCTCCGGGACGTCCTTGAACATGTACTCGGCCGGGAAGCGGAATTGCTCGCGGCTCTCGGCGTCGCGGAGGTTCTGCTTGAGGAAGTCGTACTTGCGCGCAGTCTCTTCGCGCGGGCTCGGGATCCCCATCATGAGGTCGACGATTCCGAGATCTGTGGGCATCGGCACGGTGGAGCTCCAGGGACGAACGGCGCTCAGCCCGTGCCGTCGAGCTTGAAGACCCTGACCGCGTTCTCGCGAAGGAACTTCGGCCAGACGTGGTCGCGGAACGGTACGTTCGGCATCTCGGTGAAGATGCGATCGAGGGTCAGACCCATCGGAAAATAGCCGGCGTAGATCACCTTGTCGGCTCCACGCGTGTTCGCGAAGTACACGATGTCGTCCGGGTAGTACTTGGGCGCGAACGCGGAGGTCGAGTAGTAGAGGTTGGGCCACTTGAGCATGAGCTTCACCGCGAGCTCGGTCCAGGGCTCGGCACCGTGGCGCATGACGAACCGCAGCTCGGGGAAGAACCAGCACACCTCGTCGATGAGGGCCGTGTCCTGTGGTGCGAACGGCACGCGCGGTCCGGGCACGCCAGTGCATACGCAGATGGGGATGTCGAGCTCCACGCACTTGGCGTAGAGCGGGTAGAACTTCTTGTCGTTGATCGGCACCTGTGGGGTCAGGCCCGCGGGGAAGGCAGTCGCGGCCTTGACGCCGAGCTCACGGACCGCCGCCTCCAGCTCGCGCACGCCTTGCATGCCGTGATTGGGGTCGACCTCGAAGCTCCCGAAGAAACGGTCGGGATGCTGCTTGAGCGCCCGTCGGGCTTCGTTGTTGTGGAAGCTGACGCCGATCATCGCCCGGTCGATCCCGTGCGCGTCCATCTGTTGCACCAGGAACGCGATCGGGTCGTCGAGCTGTTCGAATTTCGGTACCTCGTGGAACATGTACTCGGCCGGGAACTCGAAGTCCTCGCGCGATTCCCGATCGAGCAACTGGGTCTTCAGGAAGTCGTACCAGCGCTCGGGATCACCGG
>CAYRHS010000127.1:0-7723 GCA_964424125.1 uncultured Burkholderiales bacterium | reverse complement strand
GAATGTTGACCATCAGGTCGATGATCCCGATGTCGGTGGGCATGCCCATGCGCGAGTCCTCCGATCGGCGCTCGGCTGCGGACGCTACCGAATCCGGACCCAAAGGCGGTAGCCGTGCCGCGTCGCTATCGTCGCGCCCGGTGGCGCGTGACCGGACATGGGGAAGGGCGAGCGAGCTCGCTGACGTGAGCGGTGCGGTCGCCATCGTGGGGATCGGAGAGACGCCCTACACGAAGGCCTCGAGCCGATCGGCGCGATCCATCGGCGCGGAGGCCGCCGAACGGGCGATCGCCGATGCGGGGCTCGAACCCGGTGACATCGACGGCCTGACGTTCAGCGGCGCGTTCGCGGACTTCGACGAGCCGGCCTTCCACGAGCACTTCGGTACGAAGCACGAGCTCTGGACGTCGCCGTGGGGTGGCGGGATGAGTTGGGCCGCCACCGCCCCCTACCTCGCGGCCCGAGCGATCGAGGCCGGCGAGGCCCGGCACGTGCTCAACGTGTTCCCGGTCGCGTTGGCCAGCCGACGGTCGGCCATGACCGCGGGTCCGGGCGAGTTCCACGCGCGTCAGTCGCTCAAGGCCAACCTCGAGGTCCCGTTCGGCTGGTTCCCGCAACCCGTCTACTTCGCCACGATCATGCGACGCCACATGTACGAGTACGGAACCACCCCCGAGCAGTTCGGGGCGATCGCAGTGTCTGCGCGGCGGCACGCCAACCGGAACCCAGACGCGGTCATGCACGACCGGACCATGGACCTGGGCGAGTACCTGGCCTCTCCGATGCTCGCCGACCCACTGCGCGTCCTGGATTCCTGTCTGATCTCGGACGGCGGCGCCGCGTTCGTGACGACGTCGGTCGAGCGCGCGCGCGATCTGCCCCATCCTCCCGCGGTCGTCGCGGGTGTGGGAGAAGGGGAGAGCAGCGCGGGGAGCCACTGGAGCCAGCAGGGCGATTTCACGGCAACGCCCCAGGTGTTCGCGGCGCCGGGTGCGTTCGCCATGGCCGGGTTGTCGCCGTCCGACGTCGACGTCCTGACGCTCTACGACCCCTTCACGATCGTCGCGCTGATGCAGCTCGAGGACATGGGCTTCTGCCCGAAAGGCGAGGCCGGCGCGTTCGTCGGGGGTGGCGCGCTCGACGCGGACGGCGGAGTGCTGCCGCTGAACACCCACGGCGGGTTGCTCAGCCACGCGTACGTGCTGGGAATCGCGCACGTCGTGGAATGTGTGAAGCAGCTCCGCGGGCACGCCGCGGCGCAGGTCGCCGACTGCCGAGTCGCGGCCTACGGCGGCTACACGGGCGCGCAGGCCTCGGCTCTTCTGCTCCGGCGGGATTGAGGTCCCCGCCGATGTCGACCCGCCGTCCCGAGTTCCCGCTCCCGGATCCCGTCGACGAGCGCACCGCGGGCTTCTTCACGGCGGCGGCTCGAGGCGACCTTGCGATCCCGCGCTGCGAGGGCTGCGGTCGCCTCGTCTGGTACCCGCGTCCCCGATGCCCACACTGCGGCGCCACGTCCATGCCGTGGACGACGCTGTCGGGGCGGGGAGAGCTCTTCTCCTGGGCGGTCGTTCGTCGGGCGTTCCTGCCTGCGTTCGAGGATCGGGTGCCGTTCGTGAGCGGCCTGGTCTGCGTCGACGAGGATCCGTCCGTGCGGGTGGTGACACTCGTCGTCGATTGCGAGCCGGCGACGCTCGCGGTGGGGCAACCGGTCCGAGCCGTCTTCCGGGACCTCGCGTTCGCTCCGGCTCCGGGGGACGCCGTCACGGTCCCGATGTTCGTGCCCGCCTGAGCAATGGGCCCGTCGGGGCTACGGCACGTCCGGCGGTCCGGGTCATCGTCCGTTTCGCGAGCTTTGCGAAGCCAGCCGCCCAATCGGCCACGCAACGTGAGCTTTTCCCCCTCAAGCACCCACGGAGCGAGTCGATAACGGGAGAGAAGGGCCTGGCGACTCGGGAGAGGCCATGGCGAGGGAGCGCGTGCGCGCGTGCGTGTCCGCACGAGGGACGGCGCTTGCCGTCGTGGCGGTGGCGTTCGTGGCCGCGGCTTGCGTGCCGCCACCGGTGTCGGACCCGCCGCCGGAAACGCCCCCCGCGACCTGCCAGTCCGGCGCGCCGGAGGAGACCGTCGCCACGCACGCCGGCGGCGAATCGGTCGAGTCCGCGGCCCTGCCCGTCGTGGCCGTGACCGAGGAAGCCGACGGCGATCTCGACGTCGTCACCTACGGCGCCGACGACTTCGTGGAGGCGGCCGAGTTCGTGGACGACCTCGAAGCGGAGCCGGGTACCGACGTCGTGTCCTACGAGGTGGACCAGCCGGTCTCGTTGCTCGGCGCGACGACGAACGACCCCTACGCGGGCAGCCAGTGGGCTTACGACAACGTCAGCTACGAGGCGGCCTGGAACACGGCGACGGGAAGCGGGGTGACCATCGCGGTCGTGGACACCGGCGTGCGTGCGGACCACGAGGACCTCTCGGCCAAGGTCGAGCCCGGTGCCGACTTCGTCACGCCCGGTGGCGGAACCGGCTGCGCCGACGCGCACGGTCACGGCACGCACGTCGCGGGCATTGCCGCAGCCTCGACCGACAACGGTCGAGGTGTGGCGGGTGCGGCCCGGGGTGCGGACATCCTGCCGGTGCGGGTCCTGGACGCGTACGGCTCCGGGTACGCCTCCGACGTAGCAGCCGGCATCATCTGGGCCGCGGACAACGGCGCCGACGTCATCAATCTCTCGCTCGGCGGCCCCGGTTACTCGACGGCGATGCACAACGCGGTCACGTACGCGGTCTCGAAGAAGGTCGTCGTCGTGGCCGCCGCGGGCAACGACGCATCGAGCACGCCGTCGTATCCCGGCGGGTTCGCGGAATCGCTCACGATCGCGTCCACGACATCGGCGAACCAGCGCTCGTACTTCTCGAACTACGGCCCCCACATCGATCTCTCCGCCCCGGGGAGCGCGATCTTCTCGACGTGGGGGCAGTCGAGCTCGTCGTACGCCACGCTGAGCGGCACATCCATGGCGACCCCCTACGCCGCGGCCGCGGCCGCGCTGGTGAAGGACGCGTGCGGCCTCGGGACGACGGTGGCGCAGGTCGAACAGAGGCTGAAGTCGACGGCCGACGATCTCGGGGCCGCGGGCTTCGACGTCTACTACGGGTACGGCCTCGTCGACCCTGCCAGCGCCGTCGGCACCTGCTGAACGCCGCCAGCGGGCTGGATCCGGTCGGGGCTCACGGCTCGATGAAGCGTTCTTCCTCGTCGGTGAGCAGCATGACGGTCGCAGGGAAGTCGAGCAGCTTCTGCTCGTCCGGGGCGACCCGCTCCTGGTACTCGGGGTCGGCCACCATCGCCCAGAAGTCGTCCAGCTCCCGGAACCACATGACCGCCGCTCCGTCGTAGGGCGGGTCCGCGCCGAGCCGCTCGGCGGAGAGGCAGTGGTTCTGTTCGTACCGGACGATGTACTTGGTCGCGAGCCCCGATCCCCGGATCAGTGGCCCGTGCTCCTGGCGCCACATGCGGTGGAACTCGTCCTCCGACAGGGCGGGATTGCGTTTCACCAGTGCGATCATCTTCACCATCGGTGCGCACCTTGCTCGTGCGGGGATGCGCCTGACACTGTGACAGAACCATGCCGGGACTGCTCGAGGGGAAGGTCGCCGTCGTCTCCGGCGTCGGGCCGGGCATGGGTCGCGACCTCTCGCTCGCCTGCGCCCGGGAGGGCTCGGACGTCGTGCTCGCGGCGCGCAGTGACTGGAAGCTCGAAGCGGTCGCCCGGGAGGTCGAGGAACTCGGCCGGACGGCGCTGAGCGTGCCCAGCGACGTCTCCGATCCCGAACAGTGTCGCCGCCTCGCCGAGGCCGCGACCGCCGCGTTCGGTGGTGTCGACGTGCTGATCAACAACGCGTTCAAGGAGGACCCATTCGTCGACTTCCAGCATGGTGGGCCGGACGTCTGGCGCGACGTCTTCGACGTCAACTTCTTCGGCACGCTCCAGGTGACCCAGGCCTTCGTGCCGTCGATGAAGACCCGCGGTGGGGGCGCGATCGTCATGATCTCGACGCTCTCGACGCGGATCGTGAACCCCCTCCTCGGCGGATACGCGTCGTCCAAGGCCGCGCTGCTCACCGCGTCGAAGACGCTCGCGGAGGAGCTCGGGCCCGCCGGGATCCGGGTGAACTCGATCGCGCCAGGTCACATCTGGGGTCGGTCGCTCGAGTGGTACTTCGACCATCTCGCGAAGGAACGCGGCGTCACGCCCCAACAGATCTACGACGAGATCGCCGACCAGACCTGCCTCAAGCGGATCCACACCTCCGCCGAGATCGCCGAGGTCGTCCTGTTCTTCGCTTCGGATCGCTCGCGGGCGATCACCGGACAGACGCTCGACGTCAACGGCGGCCGCTATTTCCACTGAGTCGGAAAGGGGGACGACGCTGGTGATGCTCGAGGACAAGGTCGCCGTCGTGACCGGGGTGGGCCCCGGCCTCGGTCAGGCCACGGCCGCGGCCTTCGCGCGTGAAGGAGCAGCCGTGGGGCTGGTGGCGCGCAACGAAGACCGGATCCGGGAGGTCGCGGACCGGATCACCGCCGCCGGTGGGCGCGCGCTGCCGCTGCCGGCCGACGTCACCGACGCCGAGCAGTGTGCTCGGGTCGTCGCCGCGACCGTGGAGGAGTACGGGGGGTTCGACTGCCTCGTCAACTCTGCGTTCCGCCCCGACCTCTACGGGCCGTTCGAGCACGTGGACCTCGCGCGCTGGCGGGGCATCTTCGAGGTCAACCTCTTCGGTGCACTCCAGCTCACGCAGGCCGCCATTCCGCATCTCAAGCAGGCAGGATCGGCCTCGGTCGTCATGGTGGGTTCCATGAGCATGCGGCGCATCCGGGGCGGAGAGGGGGGCTACGCCGCGTCGAAGGCCGCGCTCTACACCGCGACGCAGGTGCTGGCCAAGGAGCTCGGCCCCGACGGGATCCGCGTCAACACCGTCGTCCCGGGCTGGATCTGGGGACCCTCGGTCCGCAGCTACGTCGAGTGGGAGTCGGAGCGGCGGGGCGTCGCAGCTGACGAGATCGTGGCCGAGATCGAAGCACGCATCCCCCTCGGCTTCATTCCCGCGCCCGAGGACGTCGCCGAGGCCATCGTCTTCCTCGCCTCCGACATGTCGAGGACCGTCACGGGTCAGGGACTCGACGTCAACGGTGGCGAGTACTTCCACTGATCCCGGGAGGCGGTGAGCAGCCCATGAGCAACGAATGGGAAGACCGGATCGCGCTCGTCACGGGCGCGGCATCCGGCATCGGACGCGCGTGCGCCGTGGCCTTCGCCCGAGCGGGCGCGGCCCACGTCGTGGTGGCCGACGTTGACGACGCCGGCGGCTTCGAGACCGTCCGTGCCGTCGACGACGCGGGATCGGAAGGGCGTTTCGTCCACGCCGACGTCACACGGGCCGACGATGTGACCGCCATGGTCGGCGAGTGCGTCGACGAGTACGGCAGGCTCGACGCCGCGGTCAACGACGCCGGGACCACCGGACCCGGAGCGAACGTCGCCGACTACCCGCTCGAGGACTGGCAACGGGTCCTCGATCTGAACCTCACCGGCGTGTTCCTGTGCCTGCGCCGCGAGCTCAGGGTGATGGCGGAGCAGGGGAGTGGGGCGATCGTCAACGTGGCCTCGGGCGCGGGCCTCGTCGGCTTCCCGGGGCTGCCCGCCTACGTCGCGAGCAAGCACGGGGTCGTTGGCCTGACGAAGGCCGCGGCGCTCGAGTACGGGGCCGGCGGAGTCCGGGTCAACGCGGTCTGCCCCGGAACGGTGCGCACGCCGATGCTCGAGACGTACATGGCCGGCGACCCGGCCGTCGAGGAGCTCATGGTTCGGTCGAACCCGCTCGGCCGGCTCGGGACCCCCGAGGAGATCGCCGGTGCCGTGGTGTGGCTGTGCTCCGACGCGGCGTCGTTCGTGCTCGGTCATGCGTTTCCGGTGGATGGCGGAGCCGTGGTCCAGTAGCGCCGCCTCTACCATCGCGGTCCGGACGGTCTGGTCCGCAGTACCCGAGGGGAGCCCGGAGATGTTCGAGTGGTCCGAGGAGCACCAGATGGTGCGGGAGGCCGTGCGCCGTTTCGTCGAGGAGCAGGTCCGTCCCCGCCGCGACGAGCTCGAGTTCGGCAATCTCCCGCCCTACGACCTGATCCGGGAGCTGTACCGCACCTTCGGACTCGACACGCTGGCGGCCGAGCAGTTCAAGAAGCGGATCGAGGCCGAGCGGACGGGCGAGGACGCGGGGGACGACGCCGAGCGGTCGGCGTCCTCGAGCGGCGAGAAGCCCGGGCGGCGCGACGCGGCGATGGCGACCCTCCCGATCATCGAGCTCTCTCGTTGCTCGCCGGGGATGGTGACGGCGATGGGGGTCAGCCTCGGGCTCACCGCGGGAACGATCATGGCCCGGGGGACGATCGAGCAGAAGGAACGATGGGCGCTCGACCTCCTCACCATGGACAAGATCGGCGCCTGGGCGATCACGGAGCCGGGGTCGGGTTCCGACGCCTTCGGGGGCATGCAGTCGACGGCCCGACGCGACGGCGACGAGTACGTCCTGAACGGGTCGAAGACCTTCATCACCAACGGCCCCTACGCGGACGTCACCGTCTTCATCTGCAAGCTCGACGAGGGCAACGAGCCGCGCGATCGCCGGGTCCTGCAGTTCGTGCTCGACCGGGGGCTCCCCGGCTTCGAGCAGTCCAAGCCGCTCCGCAAGATGGGTCTCCACTCCTCACCCACCGGGGAGCTCTTCCTCCACGACGTCCGGGTGGGGAGCGATCGGCTGCTCGGCGGGCGGGAAGGTGACCGCGGCGGTGGGCGCGAGAGCGCCAAGGACAGCTTCGTCGTGGAGCGCAGCGGCGTGGCCGCGATGGCGCTGGGAATCGTCGAGCGCTGCCTCGAGCTCTGTGTCGACTACGCGCGCGACCGCGTGCAGTTCGGTCGACCGATCGGCGACTACCAGCTCATCCAGCTCAAGCTGGCCAACATGGAGGTCGCGCGCCTCAACATCCAGAACCTCGTGTTCCGGTATCTGGAGATGCGCGCCGCGGGACGGACCATGACCCTGGCCGAGGCGTCCGCCATGAAGCTGTACGCCGCGCAATCGGCGATGGCGGTCGCGCTCGAAGCGGTCCAGCTCTTCGGCGGCAACGGCTACATGGCCGAGTTCGAGGTCGAGCAGCTGGCGCGCGACGCCAAGGTGCTCCAGATCTACGCCGGGACCGACGAGATCCAGGTGGGCCACATCGCCCGCGACCTGCTGGCCGTGCCCGGCACGTCCCCGTGAGCGACGCCGAGCCGACCGTCGACGACATCCGCGCCGCGGTGCGGTACTGGCTCGCCGACGCCTGGGATCCGGACCTGACGGTGGAGGAATGGTGGGCGCGCCTGGCCGATTCGGGGTGGGCGGTGCCGACGTGGCCCGAGCAGTGGCTCGGCCGCGACCTGCCCCGCAGCGCGCCCGCGGCGGTGACCGCGGAGCTCGCGGCCCAGGGTGCGCTCGGACCACCGGCCGGGCTGGGGTTCCTGCTCGCGGGCCCCACGATCCTGGCCCACGGCACGGACGGGCAACGGCAGCGGTACCTGCGCCCGATCGTCGCGGGCAAGGAAGGCTGGTGTCAGCTCTTCAGCGAGCCCGGGGCGGGGTCGGACCTCGCCAGCCTCCAGTGTCAGGCCGAACCCGACGG
>CAYRHS010000126.1:7712-9261 GCA_964424125.1 uncultured Burkholderiales bacterium | reverse complement strand
GAATCCACCGCTCTCCCCCACCCCGTCGCCGCGGTGAAGGAGTTCGGGCTCGAGGCCCACCTCGACCGCAGGCCCGGCGAGCTTCCCTACGGGAGCCGGCGCCTCGTCGGGATCGCCCGCGCGGTCGCGACGGCGCCGTCCGTCCTGCTCCTCGACGAGCCTGCGGCGGGCCTCGACGACCGCGAGACCGCCGACCTGAGCGACCTCGTTCGCCGGCTGGCCGAGGACTGGGGCCTCGCGATCCTGCTCATCGAACACGACGTGAGCATGGTCCTCAACACCTGCGACCGAATCGTCGCGATGGACTTCGGGCGCAAGATCGCCGAGGGCACCCCCGGCGAGATCCGTCGCGACGAAGCGGTCATCGCCGCCTACCTCGGCACGGCCGCGGACGCCGAGCCCGAGACCGCGGTCCGGTCATGAGCACGCTCCTCGCCGCCCGGACGATGTCGGCGGGGTACGGGAGCCTCGCCGCGGTACGCGAGCTCGACCTCGAGATCGGCGAGGGCGAGGTGGTCGCGCTGCTGGGGCCCAACGGGGCGGGCAAGACCACGACGATCATGACCCTCGCAGGCGTGATGCAGCCCCTCGACGGCCACGTCGAGCTGTTCGGCGAACAGACAAAGGCACCCTTGCACCGCCGGGCCAAGCAGGGTCTGGCGCTCGTCCCCGAGGATCGCTCGGTGTTCATGGGCCTCACCGCCAACGCCAATCTCCGGCTCGGCCGCGGGGAGAGTGCCGACGCGCTGGCCCTGTTCCCCGAGCTGGAACCCCTACTGCGCCGGAAGGCGGGCCTGCTCTCGGGAGGCGAGCAGCAGATCCTCACACTCGCGCGTGCGTTGGCATCACGGCCCCGGCTCCTCCTCGCCGACGAGCTGTCCCTGGGTCTCGCTCCCCTCGTCGTGACCCGACTGATGCGGGCGGTGCGCGCCGCCGCGGACCACGGCGTCGGCGTGCTCCTGGTCGAGCAGCACGCTCGCCAGGCACTCGAGATCGCCGACCGCGCCTACGTGATGCGTCGCGGCCGCGTCGAGCTGGAGGGACGTTCCGAGGACCTGAAGAGCCAGCTCGCCGAGATCGAGCAGTCCTATCTCGCCGGGGGCAAGTCCGAGGAACCTTCGCCCGACGGCGCCGGCCCCTCGACCGGCGGCGCCGGCGCCTCTCCCGAGACGTCGAGCCCGTAGAGGGTCGGCCCGAACGGCTCGCGACCGCCCGCGGCGAGGTCCACCCCCCGCGCGTGAGCGGCCGCCCCGGCGAGGTGGAGCACGGCGAGGAGAGCCCCCACCCCGGCGGCACGCGGGTCGCCCGCCACCCGGACCCGTTCGACGAGCGCGTCGGACGGCAGGCGCTCGGCGGTCGCGCCGGCGACGCGCGCGTCCCCGACGGATTCCAACATCAGCACCGCCGTCTCGGGCACCCGTCGCTCGAGCTCGAGATAGCGCCCGTGCGCGAAGTTCCGGAAGTCGGAGAGCGACACGGCGCCAAGGGCACCCTCGGCGAACTTCGATTCGAGGTCGAGCGCCGCGCCCGCCGTGGCGAGCCCGTGGAG
>CAYRHS010000126.1:0-7702 GCA_964424125.1 uncultured Burkholderiales bacterium | reverse complement strand
TCGGCGAGTTCGAGCAGCCCCTGCCAGCGTGAAGTGGGCATCCCGCGAAGGGGCGGCCAGGAGTCCTGCGGCGCCTCCGGCTCACCGGCCGTCAACTGGCGCGGATCGCTGCCCACCCAGGGCCATCCGAGCCCGTGGAGCACGATCAGCGACGAGCGCTCCCATAGGTGTTCGGCCGCAGCCGGGATGCGTACCCGTGACCAGAGCTCCTCGAACCGGCGCGGCAGCTCTGTTCCGAGCCCGAGAGCCCCGACGACCGCGGGAGCCAGGACGGAACCGCAGGCGACGAATCCCTCCCGCGCCGCGACGCGCGGGAACTCGACGAGCACCGCCTCGGAGTGCTCAGCGGCCGCGCGGCCGAGCGGGCCGGTTGCATCGCCACAGAGCACCAGGACGTCGCGGAGGCCATCGTCGACCACGCGGTCCCAGGCCGCCAACACGTCGGCGTTGGCGCCACGCGCGCTCACGAGCGCGACGCGCGTCCCCGGCGCGAGGCGCGCTGTGCCGATCAGCTCCAGAGGGGTCAGGGGCCGGGCGACCACGCCCGTCGATGCCATCGCGAGATCCGCCAACAGGCGAGCGACGCTCGCCGACCCGCCCGATCCGACGACGAGCAGCGGGCTCCGCCCGTGGCCGAGCACGGCCGCGGGCTCATCCACCGGGACGCGCCGGGCGCGCTCGTAGAGGTCGGGTAGGGCCGCGAGCTCCTCGTCGTAGCGGGTGGTCACGGGGAGCAGACCCAGGCAACGGGCACAGTCGGACCGCAGACCTCAAGCGAGCTGCGCGAGCGCCTCGCGAGCGGCGGTCGTGCCCGTCTCGAACGCGTACTCGGTGGCGGGGCCGAGCAGGTAGTCGCCCGCGAACCCGATGCCGCGCAGGGCCGGCAACGAGCGGAACGCGGCGAGATCTCGACAGTACCCCGGCGGGAAGCTCGGGATCCCCTCCGGCCACCGCTCCTGTTTCCACTCGTCGACGTGGTCGTCGATACCGGGCCAGTAGCGTCGCAGCGCGTCCATCTTGGCCGCGAACGTACGGCCGTCGTCCCAGCCGAGCGTGCTCCGGTAGAACTGGTACTTGCCGAGCATCGTGAACATCCAGTCGTTTGGATTCGTCGGGTACGGGTGCCATCCCGCGCGGGCGATGTCGCGATCCTCCTTGCGCGGGAAGTACACCATGCCGTCGAGCCCGGGCGGCGGCCCGGCCATGCGCAACGACAGCCACTCGGCTGGGACATAGAACACGCGACGGAAGAAGGTGCGCCGAATCAGGTCGAGGCCCACGACGAAGTCGAGCACCCGCGAGCCGGGGACCGCGACGATCACGTGCTCGGCGTCGATCGCGCGCTGCTCACCTTCCTGCTCGTAGTCCACGCGTAGCGGCGGGTCGGACACTTCCAGCCGCGTCGCCGAAGCGCCGGTGCGGACGTCGAGGTGCTGCGCGAGCGTCCGGGTCACCTGCCCCATGCCCTCCTTGAACGTGTAGAGGTCGATGTTCTGGTGTGAGGAGAACAGACTGAGGAAATAGCCCTTCGAGACCTGGCCGGGGTCCCAGCTCGCCTGGCCCGCGAGCATCGGCTCGACCGCGTACTCGAGGAAGTCCGGGGCGACGCGTCCGAGCCAGGTGTCGATCGACTCGTCGTCTGCCCAGGCGCCCGCGATCGGATCGAAGCCGTCACCGGAGCGCCGACGCATGGCCCGGGCGATCGCCACCCCCACCGCCGCCATGCGGGCCTTGCCCGTCCAGCTGATCGCCCCGAAGCGCAGGTAGCTCTTCGGGTCCATCGAGTCGACCTCGTGGATCTCGCCCCCCTTGTACACGCGCGTGGTGAGGTGCTCGTTGCCGTGGTGGGGGATGATCTCGGTGCCCAGATCCTCGGCGGTGGAGCGCATCTCGACCGAGTTGCCGCTCGTCTCCCCCGCGCCCCGGTCGACCCACGTGCCGTTCCACTGGAAGGAGCGCATGCGGCCTCCGGCCTCGTGACCCTGCTCGAGCACGACGACCTCCACGCCGGCCTGCTGGAGCTGCCACGCGGCCGAGAGCCCCGCGATCCCTCCGCCCACCACCACGACCCGTGCCATACGGCCTCCTCGTCTCTCTCTCTTGCGGCGCTCGGCGCCGCATCATCCCCAGCCGTTGATCCAACCGCCGCCGACGTCGACCAGGCGCCCGTCGCGGCGCTCGAGCACCAGGCAGTCGACGTTGCCCAGCTGCGGGTACTCCGGCGGCGCGTCAGCATGCGAGTAGTCCGACGACATGAAGACCGGTTGGCGCACCGTGCGCAGGTGCCGGATCACCGCCTCCCCGTCCAGCCGGCCGGGCCCGATCCGCGCCCCGATGTCGCGGATCGTGACCACACAGCCGAAGCTGCCCTGCGCGTAGCTCGTCGGCGGGTACTCGCAGTAGCGAGCGAGCGCTTCCCGGAACGCGCCCACCTGCTCGTCGGAGTCGTCGTCGTAGGGGAGGAACTCCGCGCAGTGGATCGTCCCCTCGGCGGCCGGGCCCGCCGCATCGAAGACCGCGTCGTCCATGGCCGTGCCGACGAAGACGAGCGTCGCGCCGAGGTTCGCCTCGTGTGCCGCGGTCATGAAGGCAGCCGCCTCCTGACCACCGAGGAGCGGCATCACCACGTCGGCTGCTCCGCGCGTGTCCCGAGCCGCGCGCGCGAGTGAGTCGGGATCGGTGGGCACCGTGCGGATGTCGAGAGCGATCCCCCGCCGCCCGAGGAGCTCCTCCAGCCTGGACGCCTGCTCGGCCACCTGCGGCAGCTCGGGCGCGACCGCAACGACCGAGCCAGCTCCCCGTTCGGCGAGGAAGTGAGCCAATGCAGCGAACTCGGCCGGCACGCCACCAATGAGCGGGAAGCTCACCGGGCTCGTCGCCTCCGCCGCGTTGATCGCCGCCCCGAGCCAGGGCACGCGCGCCGCTTCCAGTACGGGCAGCCCGCCTTCCGCCCACGCCACTCCCAGGCCGAAGACGACCACGGCGCCCTCGGCGACGAAACGCTCGGCGCACTCCCGCGCCCGTTCGACGTCGGCGAGCTCCTCACCCACGACGAGTCGCAGCGGTCGGCCGCCGATTCCACCCAGGTCGTCGTTGACGTATTGGACCGCTGCCTCCGAGACGGCGACCTCCTGCGCGCCCGGGGCACCCGTGAGCTCCGCGCCGATGGTGAGCAGACCGACGGTGACGGGGTCTCGCCCCGAGGTGGTCGTCACGACACGTCCCGAACGTCCCCGCCGAGCAACGCGTCGATCGTGCCGGCAGCGCGTGGTGGCGCCGGAGGCCGTGTCCCGTCGGGCTTCGGTCGACGGGCCCGGCAGCGCCAGTGGCGGGTCGGTGTCACGACAAGGTCGGCTGGACAGTCGTGCGGCGAACGCGGGATCCGCACGTCGACGACCTGGCACTCGTGGACGACCACGACGACCGGCGTCTCGGGGCCGACGGCACCCGCGTCGGTGAGGATGCCCCACTCAAAGTCGAAGAAGCCGTGCCCGCTCCCGAAGAGGTCACCCTCCGGCGTGGCCGCGACCGCGCCCGTGACCACCAGATCGACCCGACCCAACGAGCCGAGGTCGGTCGCCGACACCGGATGCGAGAACCTTCGCAGCCCGTCGAGCGTCCCCGCCAGGTCCTCCTTGCCGGCAGGTACGTCCGCCGCGCGCACGAGAACGAAGCCTTCGTGCAGGTGGTTCGTGGCGACGAGCAGGTCCTTGCCGAGACCGAGCGCCGCGGCCCGGAAGTGCTCGAGGTTGTTGTCAGGTGTCACGAACAACACCGACGCCCGCCCGAACTCCGGGAGCCGCGTCACGGCCTGCGCACACCGGTCACTCCCGGCGAAGTCGGGAACGAAACGCGTGAAGTCCCGACCGAAGCGCGAGTCGGGCTCGGCCACCTCCGCGAGCCGCGCCCAGACGACCCGGCGAAGCCGGGCGACCGGATCGACGAACGTCCCCCGCCCGGGCTCACGACTCACGAGCCCCTCGGCCGCGAGGAGCTCGACTGCCCGGCGGAACGTCCCCCGGCTCACGCCGAAACGCTCGGCCAGCGCCGGCTCCGAGGGGAGCGGCCGACCGTCTGTGAGCTCGCGGTCGAGGATCAGCGCTTGGAGCTCGGCCGCGACCCGCACGTACTCGGGCTGGCGGCCCCTCTGCACCTCGGACGCGGCCTGGGCTCGGGCGGCCCCACTGGGAGACATCGGTTTAGACATTTAGATGATCTATCCGTATCATGCAACCGGCGGCTTCGAGAGCGGGGGGCTTCAGATGCGTCGTTCCGTCTGGCTGAAGGTGATGGTCCTCCTGGGCGTGGTCGCCCTCCTCGCCACCGCGTGCAGCGACGACTCCGACTCGTCCGACGACGGCGGCGGGGACGGCGGCGGCCCCGAGCTCACCGGTGAGCCGATCGAGCTGATGGTGATCTCGACGCTGACGCTGCCGCCGAGCGCGGTGGGCGAGGCCAGCGCCGAGGCGGTGACCGGCGCCGAGGCCGCCGCCGAGGCCGTGAACGACGCCGGCGGCGTGAACGGCAGCCCGATCGAGATCGTCGGCTGTGACGAGAAGCGCGACCCGAACGAGACCGCGCGCTGCGGGCGTGAGGCGGTCGAGCGCAACGTTGCCGCGGTCGTGGGCGCGTTCAGCGCCGACGACACACAGTACCTCCCGGTGATCGCGGAGGCCGGCATCCCGTCGATCGCGAACTTCCCGATCGGCTTCGAGGACTTCACCAACGAGTACTCGTTCCCCATCCAGGGCGGGGCCCCGGGCGGCATCGCCGGCCAGGCTGCGATCCTCGCCGACGAAGCCGACTCCGAGGCCATCTCGACGGTCTTCCTCGAGATCTCGGCGGGCGAGATCGCCATCGACTTCGCCGACGCGGCCCTCAAACCACGTGGGCTGACCGTCCAGGACCGGATCCCGTTCCCCTCCGACACGCCGGACGCCACACCGATCGTCGCCGCCACCGAGGCCACCGACAGCGACGGCATCCTCCTCGCGCTCACGATCGACGACGTGACCAAGTACCTGACGGCTGCGTCCACGTCCGGTTACGAGGGCCCCTTCTCCGTGAACGGCGCGTCCATCGACCAGGCCCGCGTCGACCAGCTCGGCGACGCCGCCGAGGGCGTCTGGGTCGCGGGGGCGTTCAAGCCCGAGACCCTCGACGACCCCGCGGTCCAGCAGTTCGTCGACGAGATGAACGCGGTCGACGAGGACGCGGCGAAGAACGACGTGTCGAAGAACTCGTGGGCGGGGGTGCATCTCATCGCCCAGGTCGCCAAGGGCATCGACGGGCCCGTCGACGGGCCGGCGCTCTTCGACACCCTGAACAACACCGGCGAGGTCGACCTGGGCATCGTGTCGCCGTTCTCGTTCCAGGAGCCCGACGACACGTTGTTGTCAGGCGTCATCACGCGCATCTTCAACCCGTACGTGATGTACCAGCAGGTCAAGGACGGGGAGATCGTCGCCCTGACCGGCGACTGGGTGAACCCGACGGCACCGCCGAACGGGTAGGCGCGTGTCGACGCTGCACGACCAGGGCAAGGTCGTCGTCGAGGTCGGCCTGAACGAGACCGCGACCAAGGACCGCAACCCGAACGTCCCGTACGGGCCCGACGAGGTCGCGGCCGACGCCGTCGCCTGCGCGCGAGCCGGCGCGAGCATCGTGCACTTCCACGCCCGCCACGACGACGGCTCCCAGGCGTGGACGAGCGACGACGTCTACCGCCGCGCCATGGAGGCGATCGCCGACGACGTCGACCTCATCAGCTACCCCACCTATCCACCCCGCGTCCCGAGGGAAGAGCGCTACGCCCATTTGTGGGCGCTCGCCGACACGCCTTCGCGAGCGCCCCTCGAGCTCGCACCGATCGACATCGGCTCGCGCAACGTCGTGCTCTGGGATCGAGAGGCTCGGCGCTTCGCCGAGCTCGACATGCTGCCCGCCGACAGCCAGGTGGCGATCAACAGCCCGGGCGAGATCGAGTGGGTCATCGAGCAGGCCGACGAGCGCGCGTTGCACCCCACGCTCGGCATCTTCGACATGAGCTACCTGCGCTACTCGGTCCACGCGCTCTGGGCCGGGCTGCTGCGTGCGCCGCTGCTGTGCAAGTGGTTTCTCTCGGAACGATGGGTGGGCGGCACGTTCCCCACCCCGGCGGGCATCGACGCGTACCTGTCCCAGATCCCGGCCGATGTGGACTATGAGGGCATCGTCGTGCCCTACGCCACCACCGACCCCGAGGTCTGCGAGGCGCTCTGGACCCACGCGCTCGAGCGCGACCAAGGGATCCGCGTCGGTATCGGTGACAACCCCGACGCGTTCTCGGCAGCGACGAACGCGGAGCTCGTCGCCCGAGCGGTGCAACGCGTACGGGCGCGGGGCCTGGAGCCCGCCACCCCGGCCGACGTGCGCGCCCGCTTGGGGATCCCCGTTCGCACCCCGGGCTAGCGACCCGCCTCCTGGCGCAGCGCGGCGACCGCGTCGACCGACGGCAGGGCCGGAGCTGCACCGGGGACAGTGGTCGTGAGCGCCCCGGCCGCGCCGGCCTGCTCGAGCGCCTCCGCGATCCCCTCGTCGCGGGCCAGCCCGGCCGCCAGGGCTCCGCAGAAGGCGTCGCCGGCCGCCGTCGCGTCCACCGCCTCCACCGCGAAGGGCGCGACCCGAGTCGTCCTTCCCCCCGCGCGGTGGAGGGCACCCCGGGCGCCGAGCGTCACGATCGCGGCCCCGGCACCCCGCTCGACGAGCGCGTGCGCCGCCACCGCGGCCTCGTCGAACGAGCCGACGGGCCGCGACGTGAGCGTCTCGGCCTCGGTCTCGTTGGGCACGATCAGGTCGGCGAGCCGCACGACGTCGTCGGGCAGTGTGGTGGCCGGCGCCGGGTTCAGGACCGTGGTCGTCCCTGCGTCGCGGGCGATCCGGAGCGCCCGTTCGACGGCGGGGAGCGGCACCTCAAGCTGGGCCAGCAGCACCCGCGCGGACCGGATCACCGTCGCGGCGCGCTCCACCAGCTCGGGCGTCAGCGCGTGGTTGGCTCGCGGGACGACGACGATCGTGTTGTCGCCGTTGCGGTCGACCGCGATCTGAGCTACGCCGGTGCCGCGCTCCGGGACCCGGGCGACGTGGGTGGCGTCGACGTGGTCGGCTGCCAGCGACGCGAGCAGCTGGTCGCCCAGCCTGTCCGTGCCGACCGCTCCGATCATGGCCGTCCCGACCCCCTGCCGGGACGCGGCGACGGCCTGGTTCGCGCCCTTGCCGCCGGGGAGGACGACGAAGTCCTCGCCCACAACGGTCTCCCCGGTGCGGGGCAGCCGCGGGGTTCGGGCGATGAAGTCGAGGTTGAGGCTGCCGACGACGGCGACGAGCGGCGCCGCGGTCACGGCTCCGTGCCGACGAACGCGTCCACGAGCTCGACGAGGCCCGTGATCAGCACGGGGTCGTCGGTGAGTGGCTCCGCCACCGCCGCCACCGCCGCGTCGCGCAGGCCGAGGCCAGCGGCAGCCAGACGACCGGCGGCGACGAGCAGCCGCGTCGAGGCCACCTCACGGAGCCCGCTGGTATCGAGCTCGCGGATGGCGCCGGCCAGGCCGACCAGGCGGGCGGTGCGCTCCGCGTCGAGCCCGGTCTCGTGCGCGACGACCTTCTCCTCGACGTCGGCGGGGAGGAACCCGAGCTCGATGCCGACCATGCGCTGCCGGGTCGA
>CAYRHS010000125.1:0-9314 GCA_964424125.1 uncultured Burkholderiales bacterium | reverse complement strand
GGAGATGGCGCGGGCGGAGAAGATGCTGCGCGACGAGCAGATCGCGCACGAGCTCGAGGTCTACAACGAGTTGATCCCCGAGCCGGGCGAGCTGTCGGGCACGTTGTTCATCGAGCTCACCAGCGAGGAGCAGCTACGAGAGTGGTTGCCGAAGCTCGTGGGCATCCAGCGCGAGTTGCGCTTCCGCCTCCCCGAGGCCGGGGACGAGTGCTACGTCGACTGCGTGCCCGAGGACGAGGAGCGGCTCACCCGCGAGGAGGAGACGACTCCCGCGGTGCACTACCTGAAGTTCCCGTTCTCGGCGGTCCAGGCCGACGCCCTGCGCGAGGGCCCGGCGTTCCTCGAGGTCACGCACCCCGAGTACCAGGAGTCGGTCGAGCTCTCGCCCGCTCAACGAGACGACCTGGCTGACGACCTCGCCTCGTAGGCCCGCCCCGCGGGCGGATCAGGCCTCGGGCAAGAGGTAGACGACGAGCCGGCGGATCGACCCCTCGATGATGGTGAAGAAGTCGGCGACCTTGGTCCGGCTGTCGCCGAGGCGCAGCTCGATCTCGGTTGCGAGACGATCGCCGTCGACGACGAACGGTCCGGGCTTCGGGTCGCTCGCGACGGGGAACGCGGTTTCCTCGAAGAAGCGCACGATCTCGTCGGGGCCGCGGAAGGTCCCGGCCGCGCTCACGAGCTCGGCGTCCGGCGCGAAGAGCGCCCGCAGGGCGCGGCCGTCCCGCTCGCGGATCGCGGCGAAGTACCGCTCGGCGACGGAGGCCGGGTCCTTCACGGCAGCCGGTAGAGCGTGCGGGCGTTCTCGCCCAGCACCTTCGCCTGGATCGACTGGGGGAGCGGGGCGATCGTGTCGCGCAGCGTCTTCACCGCGCCGGGGAACGTGGCGTCGTGGTGCGGGTAGTCGGAGCCCCAGATGACACGGTCCTCGCCGACGAACGGCACCAGCGCGGGGAGCGTCGGCTCGTCGATCTCGAAGCTGATCCAGCACTGGCGGGCGAAGTACTCGCTCGGCTTCAGCTTCATCTCCGGGCAGTAGTCCCCGAAACCGTGGACCTGCTCGTCCAGGCGCTCGAGCCAGAACGGCGCCCAGCTCCCGTGCGACTCGAGGAACGCGAAGCGAAGCCTCGGGTGGCGCTCCAGGACCCCGGTCGAGATGAGCTGCGCGCACGCCAGCATCTCCTCGAACGAGTGCGACACCGCGTGGAGCACGAGCGGGTCCATCGCCCGCTCGTGGCCGAGCGTCGGGATGATGACCGAGCTGCCCTCGTGGATGCCGACTGTCACGTCGAGCTCTTCGGCTGCCTCCCAGAGAGGCTCGTGGGCGCGGTCGGCGAGGATCCGCCCCCGGCACGGGTTGGGGCGCACAAAGCAGGCGGTGAACCCCAGCTCGTCGTGAGCGCGGCGCAGCTCCGCGGCGGCGGCCGCCGGGTCCTGCAGCGGCACCATCGCCGCGCCGAAGAGACGCTCGGGATCGGTCGCGCAGTACGAGGCGAGCCAGTCGTTGTAGGCGCGGGCGATCCCGATCGCGGCATCGGTGTCGGTGACGGCCCAGGCGTAGAGGCCGACGGTGGGGAAGAGCACCGCGGCGTCGATGCCCTCGCTGTCCATGTCGACGAGGCGCTGCTCCGGGTCGAAGCCTCCGGGCTGTGCCTCGGAGAAGGGCCGGGCCTTGTCGAGGTCGCTCATCTTGGAGCCGGGCGTTCCGAGCTGGCCGAGCGGCACGCCGAGGATCTCCTGGTCCCCGACCACGACGTGGCCGAACCCGTTCGGGTCGACCTCGATCCGGGGCCGTGCGCGCTCGTCGAGCCGCTCCCACGCCTCCGGCGGCTCCAGCACGTGGCCGTCGGCGTCGATGACCGTCGCGGGCATTGCGTCCCCCTCGTCCGTCCTGTCGGCATCCTGGCATACGCGACGGATCACGGTCCTCCACGCGTACGACCATGGTCTTCTACGCTGCCGCCGGTGGAGATCCCGGTCCGTCGCACCCGGCCCGACGCGACGCTGCCCCGCGCCCAGCATCCGGAGGACGCGGGCTACGACCTCGTCGCCTGCGAGGACGCGGTCCTCGACGCGGGCGGCGGCCGGGCCATGGTCCCCACGGGGATCGCGCTCGCGATCCCACCCGGCCACGCCGGGTTCGTCCAGCCGCGCTCGGGTCTCGCGGCCCGCCACGGGGTGACGTGCCTCAACACGCCGGGGCTGATCGACGCCGGCTACCGCGACGAGATCCGGGTCATCCTCGTGAACACCGACCCCGACGAGCCGTACAAGGTCCACGCCGGCGATCGGATCGCGCAGCTCGTCGTCCAGCGCGTCGAGGACGTCGAGTGGCGCGAGGTCGACGAGCTCCCGGACAGCCGGCGCGGTGCGGGCGGCTTCGGCTCGACGGGCCGCTAGCGTCGCCGGGAGAGGCAACAAGGGAGATCCGATGGCGAAGCCGTTCCGGTTCGGGTTGCAGATGGGCGGGGTGTCGTCCGCGCAGAGCTGGCGCGCCGAGGCCCGCAAGGCCGAGGACCTCGGGTACTCGACGATGTTCCTGCCCGACCACTTCGTGGACCAGCAGCTCGCCCCGCTCCCTGCGATCGCCGCCGCGGCCGCGGTGACGTCGACGCTGCGGGTCGGGACGCTCGTGCTCGACAACGACTACAAGCATCCCGCGGTCGTGGCCAAGGAGGCGGCGACGATCGACCTGCTGACCGACGGCCGGGTCGAGCTCGGGATGGGCGCGGGCTGGATGAAGGCCGACTACGAGGCACTCGGCCTGCCCTACGACCGTCCGGGTGTGCGCATCGACCGCTTCGAGGAGGCGATCCGGGTCCTCAAGGGGTCGTGGGCCGACGGCCCGTTCAGCTTCTCGGGTGAGCACTACACGATCACCGAGTACGACGGCGCGCCCCAGCCGGTGCAGCGGCCCCACCCGCCGCTGCTGATCGGTGGCGGTGGCAAGCGGGTCCTCTCCGTCGCGGCGCGCGAGGCCGACATCGTGGGCGTCAACCCGAACCTGGGCGCGGGCGTGATGGATCCAGGGATGGTGCACAACACGTTGGCCGAAGCCACGAGGGCGAAGATCGGGTGGGTGCGGGAGGCCGCGGGCGACCGCTTCGACAACCTCGAGCTCCAGGTGCGCTGCTTCCTCGCCGCGGTGACCGACGACCGGGTCGGCTTGGCCGAAGCCATGGCTCCCGGCTTCGGGATCAGCCCCCAGGACGCGCTCGACTCGGCCATCGCCCTCGTGGGGACCGTCGAGGAGATCGTCGACCTCTGCCACCAGCGCCGTGAGGAATACGGCTTCAGCTACGTCGTGCTCGGCGGTGCGGAGATGGAGGCGTTCGCGCCCGTCGTCGAACGACTCACGGGGAAGTGACGCGACGCCGAGCGGCTAGAACCCGGCGGGGACGATCGCCTCGATCAGGTGCGGGCCCGGTTCGGAGAGCGCCCGCTCGAGCTGCTTCGTGAAGTCCTCGGCCGTCTCGGCCGTGCTCGCCTCCACGCCCATGCCGCGCGCGAGCGACACGAAGTCGAGGTCGGGCTCGGAGAGGTCGAGCAGCCGCTTGGCCCGTGGGCCGGCCTCGGCCGCGCCGACCCGTCCCAGCTCGAGGTTGAGGATTGCGTAGGAGCGGTTGTTGATCAGCACGGTCGTGACGTCGAGACCTTCGCGGGCCTGGGTCCACAGCGCCTGGAGCGTGTACATGGCGCTGCCCTCGGCCTCGATGCTCACCACCGGCCGGTCGGGGCAGGCGATGGATGCGCCCGTCGCCACCGGCAGGCCCTGGCCGATCGAGCCGCCCGTGAGCGTGAGCCAGTCGTGGCGAAGCGCGCCCGCGGTCGCGGGGAAAACCCAGATCCCCGCGGTCTGGCCCTCGTCGGAGACGATCGCCCCCTCGGGGAGCCGCGCGCCGAGTGCGGCCGCGACCGCCTCCGCGGTCAGCTCGCCCGTCGGGAGCTCGGGCCGTCCGGCGCCCTGCGGCGCCGCGGCGTCCGCGTCGGCGCCGAGTGCGTCGGCGAGGTGCTCGAGCGCGCCGACGACGTCGTCGCCGCCAGTGGCGAGCGTGTGGACGGTGCAGCCCTCGGGCACGAGTGAGCTCGGCTTGTCGGGGTAGGCGAAGAACGACACCGGGGCCGCGGCGTCCACGATCACGAGGTGGGCGAGCCCGTCGAGCTGCATGGCCGCGAGCTCGGCCAGGTAGGCGAGGCGCTCGACCGGTGGCAGCCCCGCGCCCCGCTCCAGGCGCGCCGGGAACGTCTCGGCGAGGAGCTTGGCGCCCGCGGTCTCGGCCGCCCGGCTCGCGGCGACGAGCCCGGGCTCGCGCAACGAGCGCCCGCCGAGGAGGAACGCCGCCGGCTCGCCCGAGCCCAGCGCGGCGGTGATCGAGTGCACCGTGTCGTCGGCGACGGGTACGGGCGCCGCGAGGGCCGGTGGCGGCGCGGGCTCGCCGGCTTCCAGCCACGTGACGTCGGCCGGGAGGATCAACGACGCCACCTGCCCGGGCGGGCCGGTCGCGGCGGCGATCGCGTCGGCCGCGTCGGCGGCGACGTCCTCGGGCCGGTTCGTGCGGCGCACCCAGCCCGACACGTTGCCGGCCAGCGCCTCGATGTCGGACTCGAGGGGCGCGTCGTACTGCTTGTGGTAGGTGGCGTGGTCGCCGACGAGGTTCACGAGCGGCGTGTGCGCGCGCCGGGCGTTGTGGAGGTTGGCGATCCCGTTCCCGAGCCCGGGGCCGAGGTGGAGCAGCGTCGCCGCGGGGCGGTCCGCCATGCGCCCGAAGCCGTCGGCCGCGCCGGTGGCGACGCCCTCGAAGAGGCTCAGCACGCCGCGCATCTCGGGTACGTCGTCGAGCGCGGCGACGAAGTGCATCTCCGAGGTCCCCGGGTTGGCGAAGCACGCGTCGACGCCGCCGGCGACGAGCGTGCGGATGAGGGCCTGGGCGCCGTTCACCGCGGGGTCCTTCCTGTGCGTCGGCGGGTCAGCCGAGGAGCGTGCCCGGGTTCAGGATGCCGTAGGGATCGAACGCCGCTTTGATCCGGCGCATGAGGGCGAGCTTCGTCGGGTCCTCGAGCTCGAGGTAGTACGGGAGCTTCTCCGAACCGATGCCGTGCTCGGCGGAGATCGTGCCCCCGAGCGCCATGCCCGCGGCGAGGACCTCGTGCATCACCTTCTGGCGCTCGTCGACGTCGGGCTGGAAGACCGCGAGGTGCACGTTGCCGTCCCCGGCGTGGCCCGCGCCGGCGACGAACGCGCCGTGGCGCGCCGCGACGTCGGACACCGTGCGCAGGTACTCGGGAATCGACGCGCGCGGCACGACGACGTCGATGATGTCGTCGGCGCCGTTCGCCTTCGCGACCCAGAACGCCCGCTCGCGGGCGACGAAGAGCTTCGTCGCGGCTTGCGGGGGCAGCACGTAGAGGTCGAGGGCACCGAGCTCGGAGAGCAGCTCGCCGAGGGCGTTCACGTCCTCCTCGACGCGCTCGGCCCGATGGCCCTCGAGGAGCACCAGGAGGTAGGCGAGCGCGGTCTCGGTGATCTCGGCGGGGATGCCGAGATCGAGTCCTTCGCTCTCGGTCGTGGCCGCCATCCCCATCGTGTCGACGTACTCGAGGATCGTGGGGTCGACGCCGCTGGCGATGATCTCGGGGATCGCGGCCGTGACCTCGTCGAGGGTCGCGAACGGCGCGAGGACCGTCGCCGAGTGCTCGGGGCGGTGCTCGAGCTTCAGCGTCGCCTCGGTGACGATCGCGAGCGTGCCCTCGGAGCCGATGATGAGCTGGGTGAGGTCGTAGCCGGTGGTGGCCTTCACGAACTTGCCGCCGGTGCGGATCACCTCGCCGGTGGGCAGGGTCGCTTCGAGGCCGAGCACGCGGTGGCGGGTCACACCGTACTTCACCGCACGCATTCCGCCCGCGTTGGTGGCGACGTTGCCGCCGATCGTCGCGCTGTTCTCACCCGGGTAGACGGGGTAGACGAACCCTTCGGGTGCGAGGGCCTCGTCGAGCTGGTCGAGGGTCACGCCCGGCTCGACGACCGCGACCTGGTTGTCGGCGTCGATCTCCTTGACGGCGCGCATCCGCTCGAAGGACATCACGATCGCGTCGGGGCGGGGGATCGCGGCGCCGCAGAGCCCGGTGCCGCTCCCTCGGGCCGTGACCGGGACGCCCAGCTCGTTGGCGAGCCGGAGGACCGAGGCGACCTCGTCGGTCGACGACGGTCTCACTACCACCGCCGGAGTGGTCGGCGACGCGGTCAGCGCCTCGTCGTGAGCGTAGTCCTCGTTGATGGCACCACCGGTGAGGACGTGTGCCGGATCCAGGATCTCGGCGAGCGCTTCGGCGACGTTTGCCACGTTGGTCCCCCCGTTCCCGGCCGGCGCAGCGCGCCCGGCCGAGTCCCCGATGGCGTCGCTTGGTATTCTCGCTCACTCACGCGGACGTGGCTCAGTTGGTAGAGCATCACCTTGCCAAGGTGAGGGTCGCGGGTTCGAATCCCGTCGTCCGCTCCGGCGAAACCCCTGGCTCGGCCAGGGGTTTCGTCTTTGTGACCTGCGGTTTCGGGTTCAACGCGGATCCTTGTCGCTGTCCCGGACCGTCCCTGGCAGTCTGCTTCCGCGGCGGCCTGTGCCTCCCCAGTTTGTGCCCGGATTGTGCCCGGTGGAAGGGGGGGCTTCGTCTCTGGTCCGCACGCCCGGCTCGCTCAGTGTGACCTTGCAGCACTGACACGCCCGGGAATCTCAATACGTGTCAGTGGGGATCGTTTGCACGACTGACATCGGGTAGGGAGATCGTCAGGCGCGGGTGCGGGTGGGACCCGGCACCGAGACTCGGCGCTGCGTCGCGCCTGGCGGCTCTGCCTCTTCCGGTCCGCGCCGGGAGACGGAACCGGACCGCTCTGGGGGGCTCAAAGCCAGCGTGCACGGTCTCGGACTCGAACCCGAAGCCGTCCAGGAACGACCGCATCCTGCTGTTGAAGGCCGACACTGTCGCCAAGCCCCGACCCAGCTCTCACTGACCCCATTCCGATCGCCCCGTCGACTGCCCGGCACTTAGGGTAGGTTTCCCTAAGTCCTGGCGTCGCTACGGAAGAGAGCTGGGGTCATGAGTCTCGAAAACACGTTGCTGCTCGGGCTCATCGCGGGGGTGACGATCCTGTTTGGCCTGCCGATCGGCCGGCTGAAGCGTCCCGCTCCGACGCTGCGCATGCTGCTGAACGCGGTCGCGATCGGGATTCTCGTGTTCTTGGTGTGGGACGTGCTCTCGGCGGCGTGGGAACCGATCGACGCGGCGTTGGACGAGTTCCACGCTGGCCACGGCGGCCTCGGCGCCGCGTTCGGCAACGGCGCACTGTTCGCGTGCGGGCTGACGGTGGGACTGTTGGGTTTGGTCGCTTACGAACGGTGGATGGATCGCGTCACCCGTACCCCCGACGCCACCCTGGTCGACGGCCCCGCTGCCCCGGCGCCCGCTCTCGAGGCGTTACGGGCACAGCCACCAAGCGCGAGCGCAAGCGGGAGCGTCGCGGTGCTCGAGCAGGCACCGCCCCGCACCGGTCTTGCGAGCTGGTCACCGGCGCGACGGCTGGCCTTGTTGATCGCGGTCGGGATCGGGCTGCACAACTTCGCCGAAGGCCTCGCGATCGGCCAAGCCGCGGCAAACAGCGAGATCGCGCTCGCCACGCTGCTCGTCATCGGGTTCGCGCTCCACAACGCAACCGAAGGGTTCGGGATCGTCGCGCCCCTCGCCGCTGACACCCGTGCCGACGGCACCCGGGTCATCCCCGGCTGGGGATTTCTCCTCGCGCTCGGCGCTATCGGGGGCGGCCCCACCTTCGTCGGCACTGCGGTCGGCCACGCCGTCACCTCCGGAGCCCTGTCGGTCATCTTCCTGACCCTGGCGGCCGGCTCCATCCTTTACGTCGTGATCCAGCTGATCGGTGTCGCCGCCAAAATGCGGCGCATGGACTTGCTCGCCTACGGCCTGCTAATCGGCCTCCTCGCCGGGTTCGCCACCGACGCGATTGTCACCGCCGCCGGCGTCTGAACCCGCACGACCAACCCGGTGGCCACCGCGGCCCAACAGCCTCGGTCACGGTCGGGTGGCCCCCGATGGTCTTCCACGCGTGGGGCGTGAGCGCACAGCTCTGGGCCGCACCGCTCGCGAACCACGTCCACGATGCCGACCGTATCGTCACTGCAATCGATACCGCGAGAACCGGGAGCACAGCGTGTGGATCATGTCGCGACGGTGTCAACTCGACGGTGTCAACCCTTCGCGGTTGTGCCGGTAGGGGGGCCGCGCCGCAAGACGGCGTGGGCGAGCTCGCGCAGCGCGCCGGGGCTCGGCCTTCGCCGCTCTGCGCGGCCCCGAGCACACCGAGAACGCCTGGTGTGTCGTCATTCCCTCGGGACTGGCGGAGACGGGGACGACCGGAAAGCCGGGCGCGAGCGACACACAGGTGCAGCGGCCTCCGCGGAGGCCGCTGCTTCGCGTGCGGCACCGGAGCCGGTCGATCGGTGCGACGCGCGAAGCCGGACGCGGGTTGACATCGTCACGTGATCGATCGCGACCACTCCGGGTACCGTGCTCCGAAGCCTCGGCCCGGAGGTGCGCGATGGCGGATCAGCTCGTGCCGCTCACGGTCTCGACGCCTCCGGAAGCCGAGCCGTTGCTCCACTACGACGCCGACATCGACGGCGACGACCGTGCGTGGATGCCGATCAACGACATCGCGTCCAGTCGCCCGCTCCTGATCGACGTGGCTGCGGGCACCTGGTTCGAGGCGTTCAGGACGAACGGGCCCGGGTTGGTCAACCGGCACTTCCTATCCGACCCCCGTCGTCGGCTACGCGCTCCGCGGGACCTGGAGCTATCTCGAGCACGACTGGAAGGCGGGACCCGGCTCCTTCATCTACGAGCCGCCCGGGTCGTCGCACTCGTTCGTGGCCGAGCCCGGCGAAGATCTCCTCGCCCTGTTCCACATGTCGGTGGGACTCGGAGAGGACTTCGCGACAGCCATCGTCCGCTAGGCACGTCGCGCCGGACCGGCGACGTCCCGGCTCCGAGGCCCGCTACTAGCGTGAACGCGTCTCGGCCGAGCAGGCCGAGATCCCCATCGACGAAGCCGGCGTGACACCGGGGCGGGTCAAGGAGAGCCACATGGAATACGTGAAGCTCGGCCGGACCGGATTGGACGTCTCTCGCATCTGCCTCGGGTGCATGAGCTTCGGCCAGCCCGGAGGGAGCACGCACCCGTGGGCATACGACGAGGAGGGGAGTCGTCCGTTCCTTCGCCAGGCGCTCGAGGCCGGCATCAACTTCTTCGA
>CAYRHS010000124.1:221-9529 GCA_964424125.1 uncultured Burkholderiales bacterium | reverse complement strand
GCGATCCCTGCGCGCGCGTCTCGGTGCGCTGCTGTCGGTCGGGTTGGCCTTGCTCGTGGTCATCGGTGCCCTCGCCTTCATCGCGGTCCGCGCGCAGGACCGAGACCTCCGCGCCATCCGCCAGACGCTCAGCCCGGCGCGTGTCGAGCTCGAAAGCCTCGACAGCGCGCTGATCGATCAGCAGTCGAGTGTTCGCGGTGTCGTGCTCAGTGCCCCGAACGGCGGTGGGGGCGAGCTCTTCCTCGCCACGTACGCGGCGGCACGAGACGACGGACAACAGAGCCTCGACCGACTCGAGAGCCTGCTCGCGGACGAACCCTCGCTCCTCGACCAGACCGCAGCCGTACGCCGGGCATCGGGGCGCTGGACCGACGAAGCCGTGGAGCCCGCGCTCGCCGCTGTCGATGCCGGCGACCCCAATACTGCCATCGACATCATCGAGAGTCGGGGGGCGCGCATCTTCTCCACGGAGGTGCGACCGACGATCTCGGAGCTCCGTACCAGCCTCGACGCCAGCACCGATGCGCGGGACGAGACGCTGAGCGAAGCGAACGATCGGTTGGCCGTCGTCCTCGTGGTCTCCGTGGTTCTCGTCCTCGTGGGGTTCCTGGGCGGGCTCTTTCTCCTCCGGCGGTGGTTCACGCGACCGATCGCCGACCTCGATGGAGCGGTGGCTCGCGTTGCCGGTGGCGAGCTCGACCACGGCATCCCCGAGCAGGGTCCGACCGAGATCGCTCGTCTCGGCAGCAGCGTCGACGCCATGCGGCGTCGCATCCTGGCCGAAGGCCGCGAGGCGCTCCGCGCTCACGAGGCGCTGTCCCACCGGGCCCTCGCGGTCCGAGCCGTCAAGGAGGCGCTCGAGCCCGCGGTCGTCGAGTTCCCGGCCGGCCTCCAGATCGCAGGTCGAGTGCGTCCGGCGGAAGGCGTGCTGGCGGGCGACTGGTACGAGTTCGTCGACCTCGGCACACGCCGCACTGCGTTCGCGGTCGCGGACGTTTCGGGTCACGGTGTCGTCCCGGGCGTGGTGGCGTTGCGCGCGAAGCAACTGGTGGGAGCGGGCCTCCGCATGGGGATGGATCCCGGTGAGTTCCTCGAGTGGATGAACGACGAGCTCGGGGACATGGGCGAGTTCTTCGTCACTGTCTTCGTCGGCATCGTCGACGCCGAGGGGCATACCTGCCACTACGCCAACGCCGGCCACCCGTCCGGTGTCGTGCTCGCGGAGGACGGCCCGCAACGACTGGAGCCCACCGGACCCGTGGTCGCAGGATTGCAGGGCACGTGGAGCACCGAGGTCGCGACGTTGCCCGACCCGAGCCTCCTCGTCGTCGCCACGGACGGCGTCGTCGACGCCCGTGACGCCAACCGTGCGGTCTTCGGCGAGGACCGGTTCCTCGCCTGCTTCCACTTCGGCAGCCGGGACCCCGTCGGTGAACTGGCCGACTACTGCCTGGACCAGGTCACGGACTTCGTGCACGACGACCTCGCCGACGATGCGACGATCATCGTGCTGCGGCTGGCCTCGGGAGCACGCGTACCGCGCTGAGCGCCAGTGAATCGTCACACGAGCGCGCGGCCCGAAGCTGTTCCCTCAGGCGCCTTCACCGCCCTCGCGCTCTTCGAGGGCGCGGCGACGACGCTCCTCCACGTTTGACGGTCCTTCCGCCCGAACCTCGCCCTCGAGGGCGTCCGGATGCACGAGGCTCACGACGACGTCACCGGGGCCGGCCCGGAGTCCTCCGTCCTCGCTGAAGACCTCGAGTCGCTCCGAATCCCGGATCAGGAAGAGGGGCACCGCACCCCACTCGTAGCGGGCTCGGAGCTCGTCGAGCCCGAACTCCTCGGTGAGGTGGGTGGCCTTGATCGCGGCGCCTCGCCGGTACCAGCGCTCGAAATCGTTGTAGGTGTGGGAGCCGAAGGGCCGGCGCGCGAGGAAGCGAGTGGACGTCCCTCCCCGCGACTCCTCGTCGGAATCGGCGGGGGCGAGCTGGAAGGTCTCGCGGCGCCCGAGGACCCGGGCGAAGTGCTCGGCCGCGAGCGAGTTCACCTCGTCGCTGCGCGTGAGCGCGAGGACGCGACCGATGCCACCGAGGTCGATCTCCCGCAGCACGCGCTCCGAGAGCACGTTGCCGTAGTGGGTCTGCATCCCGGCAAGGCGCGCGGTCGCGACGTTCGCACGGTCGTTGTCGACGAGCACCACCTTGAAGCCGTGCTCCATCAGCTCCTCGGCGATCTGGCGCGCCCACCCCTGCGCGCCGATGAACAGCACGCCCTGCGGCTCCGGATCTGCGAGGCCCAGACGGCCGGCCACCTTCGACGCGGTCCCTCCGTACAACGCGATCGTGCCGATGATCACGATGAACGTGGCCGGCACGAGGATGTCCGCGCCCTTTGCGCCTGCCTCGGCGAGGCGGATCGCGAAGATCGACGACACCGCCGCCGCGACGATGCCCCGGGGCGCCATCCAGGCGAGGAACGCCCGCTCCCGGGGCGCGAGATCCGATCGCCAGGTCGAGACCGCGACCGCGGCCGGACGGGCGACGACGACCAGCACGGCCAGGAAACCGAGGCCGGGCACGAGGACCTCGCCCACGCTGCCCGCATCCAGCCGAGCGGCCAGGAGCACGAACAGCCCCGAGATCAACAGCACCCGGACGGTCTCGTTGAACTCGACGATGTGCTGCACGGGCGTGATGCGCTGGCTGGCGAGCGCGATGCCCATGACGGTGGCGGCGAGGAGTCCAGACTCCTCCTGCACGATGTCGGCCCCCGTCGACACCGCGAGCACCACGCCGAGCACGAGCAGGTTGTGGAGCTCGTCCGGTACCAGGAAGCGCTTGAAGACGAGCACGAGGAAGAGCGCGCCGCCCAGGCCGATGAGCGAACCCAACCCGACGGTCTTCATGATGGCGACGAGGATGGTGTCCGCCGCCTCGCCGACGGTCTCCTCGAGGATGACCTCGAAGACGATCACTGCGAGCATGGCGCCGACGGGGTCGATGAGGATTCCCTCGGTCCGCAGAATCGGGCTGACGCGACCGACCGGGCGCACATGGCGCAGCAGCGGTCCGATCACCGTCGGTCCCGTCACCACGACGATCGCGCCGAGCAGCGCAGCGACGGAGGCGTCGACGTCGAAGAGCGCCCAGGCGGTGAGGCCACCGATCAGGGCCGTGATCGCCACACCCACGGTCACGAGATTCCGCGCCACTCCCCCACCCGCGCGCAGCTCGGAGACGTCGAGGTTGAGGCCCCCCTCGAAGAGGATCAGCGCCACCGAGAGCGACACGATCGGCACGAGGAGGTCCCCGAGGAGCTCGTCGGGGTCGAGGAGCCCCGTGACGGGGCCGGCGAGCAGACCGACGACGAGCAGAAGGAGGATGCTCGGCCAGCGGAACCGCCACGCGAGCCACTGCGCGGCGACGCCCAGCACCACGATGGACGTGACCGCGAGGAGGATCTCGTCGGTCGTCATTCGGTGGAGCTCAGTCGTTCCAGGGAGCGAAGTCGGGGTCGACGATTCGATGTCGGCGCTCGGTGAGGTAGCGGATTGCCCTTCGATCCTCGCCCGTGAGGTCGAAGTTCGACACCTCGAGATTCTCCGCGAGGTGCGCGCGGCTGCTCGCCTTCGGGATGGCGGCGATGCCCTGGTCGAGGAGCCAACGGAGCGTCACTTGTGCGGGAGTTCGCCCGTGCCCCTGCGCGATCCGGGCGATCGTCTCGTCACGGAGCACGCGACCGCGGGCAAGGGGCGAGTACGCGGTGAAGAGTACTTCCCTGGTGCGGCATTCCTCGATCAGCTCGTCCTGGTCGAGGAAGGGGTGGTACTCGACCTGGACGGCGAAGATAGGGGCGTGGCGGTGCGCCTCTTCCAGCTGTTCCTTCGTGAAGTTGCTGACTCCGAGGTGGCGGACGAGGCCCGCCTCACAGAGTTCGAGACACGCACCGCACGTCGCAGGCAAGATGTCGAACTCGACCGGCCAGTGGACCAGCAGCAGGTCGACCCGGTCGAGCCCGAGCTGGGCGAGGCTCTCTTCGGTCGTCGTCCGGACGGCGTCGGGGTCGTGGGCGTCGTTGTCGAGCTTCGTCGTCACCCACAGGTCGTCGGCAGGGATGCCCGATGCCCCGATCGCGGCGCCGACCTCGCGCTCGTTGCCGTACATCTGCGCGGTATCGACATGGCGATAGCCGAGTTCCAGCGCGTCCTCAATCGCCTGCCGGCATCGTCTCCCGGTGAGTTGCCACGTCCCGAGTCCGAGCGCCGGGACCCGCTCGTCGTCGATGATCACCTGCTCCACGCTCTCCATCCCTTCCCTGGCCCGACGTGACCGATGCACCTCGGCTCTCTCAGGCGCGACGTTGGCATCGGGGACACAAGTAGGTAGTTCGTCCCGCCACCCTCGTCTTCTCCACACGTCTCTCACACCGACTGCACGACGCGCCCTCCTCGCGCCGGGGAAGCAGGCAGCGTTCGGGGAGCGCGTCGGGATCGGCACCACGATCGACCGCGGTGCGCAGGACCCGCCGGAGCGCGCGCAACAACTGTCGCCGCTGCGGTCGTCGAGACTCCCCGCCGCGAGCTCGGGGGGGAGGGCCGCCTGGTACCGGACCTCGTCCGAACTCGTCGGGCTCGATGTCGTCGAAGAACCCGAAGACCGTGGTCATGGCGTTGTTGACCCAGACGTCGATCGGACCGAGCTGCGCCTCGACCTCGGCCGCGGCGTGTTCCACCTGCTCGGCGTCGGCGAGGGCGGCGTGGACGGCCAGCGCGCGTCCGCCTTCACCGACGATCTCCTCGGCGGCTCCACGGCGACCCGCTTCGCCGCGGGCCAGCAGGGCGACGTTTGCTCCGTCCTCGGCGAAGCGTCGAGCGACGGCTCGTCCGACGCCGCTCGACGCGCCCGTGACCACAACGACCTCGTCCATGACGCCTCCTCTCCACTCCAGGCGTTCGAAGTCGCCGATACCCGATCGCCCCGCGTTCGACACTCGATTCCGGAACACGAAGACGCGGGCGGACCGAAGGTTCGCCGTGCCCGCGCCGTTGGCGAGTGCCAGCCTTGACGCGTTCGGCGGATGCCACGGAGGGAGCGGTGATGGAGACCTACACGGCCATGGTCATGGAGGAGGCCGGCTCGGTGCCCCGTCCCGAGCCGCGACCGGTCCACGAGCCGGGCCGAGACGAGGCGGTCGTGCGCGTGCGCGCGTCGAGCATGAACTTCCACGACCTCGTGAACCTGCTGGGGATGATTGACGGGCCGTGGCCCCGCGTCCCCATGTCGGACGGCGCCGGCGAGGTGGTCGCTGTGGGGGAACGCGTGCGCGGGCTCGAGGTCGGCGACCGGGTCACGGGCGCTTTCCTCCCCCGCTGGTCCCACGGGCCGCCCGGTCCCGAGGTCGAGCGCTACGTCCCGGGCGACGCCGGGGACGGCTGGCTCCAACAGTACGCGCGCTTCCCCGCCGCGGCCCTCGTCCCGGTCCCCGTGCACCTCACCGATCTCGAAGCCGCCACGCTGCCCTGTGCCGGCACCACGGCGTGGAGCGCGTTGCGCGCCGGGTCGGTCAAGGCGGGCGACGTGGTGGTGTGCCTAGGCACGGGCGGCGTTTCGCTGCTGGCGCTCCAGCTCGCCAAGGCCCACGGGGCGGAGGTCGTGCTCACCTCCTCGTCGGACGAGAAGCTCCGGGTGGGCGAGTCCCTCGGAGCCGACCACCTGGTGAACTACCGCTCGACACCGGATTGGGACCGGGCAGTGCGCGCGGCCACCGGCGGCCGCGGCGCCGACCTGGTGCTCGACGTCGGCGGCGCCGACACGCTGCCTCGATCCGTACGGGCCGTACGTCGAGCGGGCATGGTCGTCGTGGTCGGTGCCGTGAGCGGGGCCGACACCGCCGAGGTCTCGATCTTCGACGTCATGGGCCGCAACGTGCACCTGGTGGGCATCACGGTCGGCAGCGTCGCCGACCACGCGGCCTGCTGTCGGGCCGTGGAGCTCCACCGGATCCACCCGCCGATCAGTCACACGCTGGACTGGACCGAGATCGGCGAGGCCATGCGTGCGATGCAGGCGCACGAGCACGTGGGCAAGATCGCGTTGCGGATCTCCTGAACGGACCCGCTGGCCCGTATCGAGGCGATACGGTCGGCACGTGGACACCGAGGTCGTCGAGCTTCGCACCGGCAACGAGCGCGTCGTCGACGTGACCGACCGCATCGCCGAGTTCTGCGCGGGACGCGGCGACGGTCTCTGCTCGGTGTTCGCTCCGCACGCCACGGCCGGTCTCGCGCTGATGGAAACGGGAGCACGCTCGGAGCCCGATCTCGGCGACACGCTGGATCGGCTCTTTCCTCGCGACGAGCGCTACCGCCACGCGCACGGGTCCAGGGGCCACGGGGCCGACCACCTGATCCCTGCGTTCGTGAGCCCGTCGCTGGTGCTCCCGGTCGTCGACGGCGCGCCCACCCTCGGGACCTGGCAGAGCGTGGTCCTCGTGGACCCGAACGTCGACAACCCTCGCCGGAAGCTACGGCTCAGCTTCCTCGCCGGCTGACGCGACGCCGCACGACGCTCGCCGAGACCGCGTGGTGTGCGAATCTCTCCCACGGATCCGACTTCTGCGAGAGTCGCCGGAAGACGTTGTCGAGCGTGTAGCGACGGGGATGGAAGTCCGCGCCCGTCGCCTCGTCCCAGTCGAGTGGGACCGCCACCGGCGCTTCCGCTCGGGCGCGGACCGCGTACGGGGCCACAACGTGCTGGCCGTAGGCATTCCGGAGGATGTCGAGGAACACGCGATCACCGCGTCGCTCCTTGCGCTGCTCGGTCGTCAGGTGGTCCGGATCACGCTCCGCCACAGCGGCAGCGAGGTCGCGTGCGAGTCCCCGGGCCTCGTCGTAGTCGTCGCTTCGGTCGAGCGGCACGTGGACGTGCAGACCCCGGGAGCCGCTCGTCTTCACGAACGCCGTGACGCCGAGCTCCGCGCAAGCCTCCCGGAGGAGCGCCGCCGCGGAGCGGACGGGACCGAGGTCGTCCGTCGAGGGATCGAGGTCGAAGACGAGCTGGTCCGGAAACCGCACCCGATCGACGCGCGAGCAGAAGACGTGGAGCGTGACACAGGCCTGATCGGCGAGATAGACGAGCGTCGCCGCGTCCTCGCACACGATCTGGGTCACCGTTCCGTCCTGCTTCGGCAGCTCGACCCGGCGGATCCAGTCGGGGTAGTGGTCGGGTACATCCTTCTGGTAGAAGCCGTCGGCTCCCACACCGTCCGGGAACCGTTGGACCACGAGCGGCCGCTCCGCGAGCTGGGGCAGCATCAACGGAGCCACGCGCTCGTGGTAGCGGGCGAGATCCAGCTTGGTGAAACCCGCGTCGGGGAAGAGGACCTTGTCGGGCTTCGAGACCTCGACCGTTCGGCCCGCGACCTCGAGGCTCGTCACGACGGGCGCTCCCGATGGACATCCTCCGGGGACTTGTCGTTGCGCAGGCCGAGGAAGCGCGGGTGGCGGAGCCGGCCGTCCCCGGTCCATTCCGTGAACCCCACCTCACAGACCAGCTCGGGACGAACCCAGTGGACCTCCTTCTTCGGCAGGTCACCGCGGGCGAAGGGCACCGGGGCCTGCTCAAGGGATTCGAGCTTGTCGCCCAGCGATTCCAGGGTGCTGCGGTCGAAGCCCGTACCCACCTTGCCCGCGTAGACGAGCTCGCGGTCGTCGTAGTACCCGAGGAGGAGCGACCCGAAGCGTGCCCGGCTGCCCTTCGGATCGGTGTAGCCGCCGATGACCAGCTCCTGCTCCGCCACGCACTTGAACTTGAGCCAGTCGCGGGAGCGCGCGCCTCGATAGGGGGAGTCGGCGCGCTTGGCGATCAGCCCTTCCCAGCCCTTCCGGCACGCTTCTTCGTAGTACGCCTCGCCGTCGGCGTTGCGGTGGGCGCAGAAGCGGATCGGGTCGTCGAAGTCCAGCACCGCTCGCAGCAGCCGCTTGCGGGACCGCAGCGGGAGCCGGCGCAGGTCGTAGCCGTCGAGATGCAGCAGGTCGAAGACGTAGTAGGAGACGGCGATGCCAGTCCGCCGGACTGCATCCGGGTCCTGCACCTGCATCCGCCCCTGGAGACGCGAGAAGCTCGTCACCGCGCCGTCGAAGGCCACCACCTCGCCGTCGAGGACGCAGGACGGACCGCCGGTCAGCGCCTCCACGACCTCGGGGTAGGTGTTGCCGAGCTCACGCCGGTTCCGGGAGCGGAGCCGCACGGGGCTGCCGTTGCAGTACGCGAGCACTCGTTCACCGTCGAGCTTGCGCTCGAAGACCCAGCGCTCGTCCGAGAACCGTTCGTCCGTCAGCGTGGCGAGCATGGGCTCGACCCAACCGGGGAAGGACCGGCGTTCGAGACGATCCCGCTCGTCGCCGGAGAGCTCGTCGACCCAGCCCATCGCCGCGTCCTCCTGAGGAGGCCGACCGTCAGCCTTGCATGTCCTCGACCACGAGCCGGGACACGATCAGCGTTCGTCCTCGTTCCGCAGCACGACCGCGTAGGACCCGATGCCGCGCAACCGGGAGGCCGAGATCGATCCCGCCGTCGTGCGGAGCTCGGTCAAGGTGCCGCTGTCCGACTCGAAGACCGCGTCCTCGATCGCACCGTGGGCGTCACCGCTCTCGTCGAGCACAATCTTGCCGACAAGCTCCAGGTCGCCATCTTCGGCCCGTTGCTCCCATTCGTCGCCGCCTCGCGGAGGTCGTCGGACGCGCCCAGGACCACGGCGGCCTCCCCCACGGCGACTCGTTCGAAGTCGACGTGGCGCTGCCGGAGACCTGCACCGATGTCGATGGAGCGGATTCGCGCCGTGTCGGGATCCACGAGGAGCCCCGTCACCGTTCCGACCTCGCGCGTCATCGCGGGTGATCACCGGCAGCCCCTTCGTCGCGCGGAAGCTGGCCGTCGTCGTCACGATCCCTCCTCCACGAGTGCCTGTTGCAGCTCGCGTTTCGACATCGTCGAACGGCCGGGCACGTCCCGCCGCCGAGCTTCTGCGTACAGCTCATCGTAGGATCGATCGTCGGAGCTCTCGGAGCGCTCTTCGATCGCGTCGGCGAACTCGTCGATGTTCGAGCACTCGAGCGCCACGGCGCCGTTCGGGACGATCAGGGCATCACCCGAGACGGCGAGCTGGTCGGGGAGGGGGAGATACGCATGGGCCGCGCCCCTCCGGTGCTCCACCTCGGGGCCCTCGATCTCGTAGCCGATCACGCGTGCCGCTCGTCCGAGCTTGATGACGAGGTCCTTGACGCGACCCAGAGCATTGCCCTCCTCGTC
>CAYRHS010000124.1:0-211 GCA_964424125.1 uncultured Burkholderiales bacterium | reverse complement strand
CCCGGCCAGGGCCTCCGGAGCATCCGTCCGGTGGACGAGCGCCTCCTCGGACTCGATCATGACGGCATCCCGACCGACCGACGCGACCGACGACCAGGACAGTCGCTCCGGTTTCCGACCGGCGAGGAGACCGCGCTGGTTGAGCGTGAACCCGTCCACACGACCGGGCTCGCTGTAGACGACGTCACGCACCTCGGCTGCGGCGTCCCCG
>CAYRHS010000123.1:0-9534 GCA_964424125.1 uncultured Burkholderiales bacterium | reverse complement strand
AACGCCCCGACGATCCCCTCGGGCGTGGCGCCGTCGGCGAGCGCGCGCTGGGATGCGGCCTGGATGGTCGGGCCGTCCATGACCGGGTCGGAGAACGGGATGCCGATCTCGACCGCGTCGGCTCCGGCGGCCGCGACGGCACCGACCGCCTCGGTCCATCCCTCGAGCCCACCCGTGACGTAGGGGACGAGCAGCTTGCGGCCCTCGTCCCGGGCGGCGCGCAGCGACGACTCGAGGTTCACGCTGACCGGTCCCGCTACTCGAGCTCGGCGAGCGCGGCCGCCACCTGGGCCGCGTCCTTGTCGCCTCGCCCCGACAGCGTGACGAGGACGGTCGAGCCGCGCGGCACCGACTTCCCCACCTCACGCGCCAGCCACGCCAACGCGTGCGCGGGCTCCAGCGCGGGGATGATCCCCTCGGTCTCCGCGAGCAAGCGGAAGCCCGCCAACGCCTCGTCGTCGGTCGCCGATCCGTACTCCGCCCGGCCGGTCGCCGCCAGCGCCGCGTGCTCGGGCCCGACCCCCGGGTAGTCGAGACCGGCGCTGATCGAATGGGCCTCTCGGATCTGGCCGTGCTCGTCCTGGAGGTACAGCGAGCGAGCGCCGTGGAGCACCCCCGGAACCCCCCGGTTCAGCGACGCCCCGTGGCGACCGGACTCCAGCCCCGCCCCGGCTGCCTCCACGCCGACAAGGCGCGACGTCGTGTCGAGGAAGCCCACGAACGTGCCGAGGGCATTGGATCCCCCGCCCACACAGGCCACGACCACGTCGGGGTCGGCCCCGTCGAGCAGGTCACGGCACTGCCCGCGCGCCTCGTCGCCCACCACGCGCTGGAACTCGCGCACCATCCACGGGTAGGGATGCGGTCCGACAACGGAACCGATGCAGTAGTGCGTCGACTCGACGGAGGCCACCCAATCTCGCAGCGCCTCGTTGATCGCGTCCTTCAACGTGGCGCTGCCCGACTCGACCGGCACCACCTCGGCGCCCAGCAACTGCATCCGCCACACGTTCAGGGCCTGGCGGTCAACGTCGACCGCGCCCATGAAGACGACGCAGTCGAGCCCGAACCGGGCGCACGCGGTGGCGGTGGCCACCCCGTGTTGGCCGGCACCCGTCTCGGCGATCACTCTCTCCTTGCCCATCCGCCGCGCGAGCAACGCCTGCCCCAGCACGTTGTTGATCTTGTGCGAGCCCGTGTGCGTCAGGTCCTCGCGCTTCAGCAACACACGCACGTCGAGCTGCTCCGAGAGGCGGGGGCACTCCGTGACCGGCGTGGGCCGGCCCGCGTACGTCTCGAGCAGGGCCGCGAGCTCGTGGCGGAACTCCTCGGAGCGCCATGCCGCCCGGAACTCGTCTTCGAGCTGGGCGAGCGCGGGGACCAGCGTCTCGGGGACGTAGCGCCCGCCGAAGTCCTCGAAGCGTCCTCGCGCCTCGGGCTCCGGGCCCGGCGGTCCCAGCTCGACGGCCCGGCCCCGTGTGGGAGCGCTCACGTGGACTCCTCCCACTCCGCGAGCTCCTCCCAGTCGTAGGGCCGTTGCGACCCGGACGACGATCCGCCCTCGTGCAGCGCGGCGCCGGCCGCCTTGGCCGCCCCGATGAATCGGCGCACCTTGCGTGGATCCTTGTGGCCGGGTGACGACTCCACGCCGGTCGAGACGTCGACACCCCACGGACGCACCCGTTGGATCGCCGCCGCGACGTTGTCGGGCTTGAGCCCGCCGGCCAGCATCAGCCGCACTCCGCTCGGCGCGCCTTCTGCGAGCGACCAGTCGAAGACCCGACCCGACCCCGGTCCGGGCGAGTCGACCAGGAGGACGTCGGCGGGACCGTTGGCGGCCGCGGCGAGCGCGGGGTCGCCGGCGGCGAACGCCTGGATCACGAGCGGCACGCGCTGGCGGACGTAGCGCACCTCGCTCAAGGTCTCGCGCCCGTGGAGCTGCGCACCCCGGAGCCCTTCCGAGTTGACGATCTCGACCACGCGCTCGGGTCGCTCGTTGCGGAACACGCCGATCGTCACGATCTCCGACGGGATCCGGCGCGCGATGTCGCGCGCCGTCTGAGGCGTCACCCGGCGTCGGCTCGGAGCGAACACGAAGCCGATCGCGTCAGCCCCCATCGCGACCGCCAGTAGCGCGTCGTCCTCGTTGGTGATCCCGCAGACCTTGACGAACACCTTCGCTCCTCGCTCGCCCCGCCCTAGCGACCGGTACCCGTCGCCGCGGGGACGGCCACGCGGAGGGCGCTCAGGAGCGCGACAGGATCGTCGGCGCGCACGAGCGCTTCGCCGACGAGCGCCGCCCGGTAGCCCGCGCCGGCGACGCGGCGCGCGTCCTCGGGTCCACGAACACCGCTCTCGGCGATCGCGAGGACCTTGGGCGGGATGCGGGCCGCGAGCTCCTCCGCGACCCCGAGGTCCTCGCGGAACGTGTGCAGATCGCGGCTGTTCACCCCTACGACCGAAGCGCCGGCATGCAGCGCTCGCTCGAGCTCTGCGGCCTCGTGGACCTCGACGAGCGCCGTGAGGCCGAGCGCGTCCGCCGCGGCCAGCAGCTCCGAGAGCGCCGAGCCGTCGAGCGCAGCCACGATCAGCAGCACCGCGTCGGCCCCCGCGGCTCGCGCCTCGGTCACCTGAACCGGATCGATCAGGAAGTCCTTGCGCAACACCGGGAGCGTGCAGGCGGCGCGCGCGGCTACGAGATCGTCGAGCGAACCGCCGAAATGCGGACCGTCGGTGAGGACCGAGAGCGCGACCGCACCGCCCTGCTCGTACGTCCTGGCCGTCGCCGCGGGATCGAGTCCCGGTGCCAGCTCGCCCTTCGACGGCGATCGTCGCTTGATCTCCGCGATGACGGCCAGGCCGTCCGCGGCGCGTAGCGCCGCCGTCAGGTCCCGAACGGGTGGCGCGGTCGCGGCGTCGCCCGCGAGCGCCGTCGCCCGCGAGCGGACGACGGCCACCTCCTCCCGCTTCGAAGCCAGGATCTCGTCGAGGAACGACATCGGTCCGAGTCTACGGGTCCCACTCCTCACGCTTCCTCACAACCGGGAGCGCGACCATGGTGCGATGGAACAGGGCACGGTCGTCGTCGTCGACGACGAGCGCAACATCGCCGAGCTCGTCGAGCTCTACCTCGAACGGGAAGGCTTCCGGGTCCGGACGGCCGCGGACGCCGCCACCGGCCTCGCCGCGGTCCGGGAGTCCCGGCCGCGGGCAGTGGTCCTCGACATCGGCCTCCCCGATCGTGACGGGCTCGAACTGTGCCGCGAGCTGCGAGAGCAATCCTCGGTTCCCGTGATCCTCCTGACCGCCCGCGACGAGGAGGTCGATCGCGTGCTCGGGCTCGAGCTCGGCGCGGACGACTACGTGACCAAGCCGTTCTCACCCCGCGAGCTCGTCGCCCGGGTCAAGGCCGTCCTGCGACGCACCGACGGCGATCTGCCCGCCGAGCTCGTCCGCGCCGGCCGGGTGACCGTCGACGCAGGTCGGCGGGAGGTCCTCGTCGACGACGACGCCGTCTCGCTGACCAACCGGGAGTTCGATCTGATCCGGTTCCTCGCCTCCCGGCCCGGACGCGCGTGGAGCCGCCAGCAGCTCCTCGATGGCGTCTGGGGACCCGGGTGGTACGGAGACGAGCGCACCGTCGACGTCCACGTCGCGCAGCTCCGCAAGAAGCTCGGCGACGCGGTCGCGATCACGACCGTGCGGGGCGTCGGCTACCGGCTGGACGACACAGCCGGCGACGAGACCTCCGGTCGCGGCCGCGCTCGGTGAGCCGTCCCGGCCGGTCCCTGCGCGGTCGGCTCCTCCTCGCGTTCGTGGGACTGTCGGTCGGCGTCCTGCTCGTCGCGGCCTTGCTCACGATCGCGCTCACGCGCGCCACGGCCCGCGACGCGGCGCTCGACGATCTGCGGGAGACGGCCGACGCGGTCGAGCAGCAGGGAGCGGAGGCGCTCGCCTTCACGGCCCAGCAGGCCGAGCAGCAACGTGAGGAAGGCGAGGAGCCCCTCACCGCACGGCAGGTCGCCGCCCGCACGCTCGTGCAGATCCGGCGCATCCTGCGCCTGGCCGACGCGCGGATGGTCGTCCTCGGCCCCGAGGGAGCTCTCGTGGACCTGTTCGCGGTGACGACACCGCCGAGCACGGATGCGGCCGGTTCCCTCGATCCCACCGACCCGGGCGCCGGCGCGTTCGAGCTCCCTGGCGAGATCGAGTTCGACGACCTCGACACCGCTGCGCTCCTCGACGGAACGACCCAGGAAGGCAGCGTCGGCTCGACGGTCTTCGTCGCCACCCCGCTCGACTTCGGCGCGATCGACCCCAACGTCCCCGTGCTCGTGCTCACCAAGGAGGTCACGACCGATGCCGGCCGCGCCGCACCCTTCTTCCTGATCGCTGCGGCCGTGACGCTCGGTGCGGCCGTCGTCGTCTCGCTCCTCCTCGCCCGCCGGTTGACCCGCCCGCTCGCCGCCGTCGAACGGACTGCCCGGGCGATCGCCGACGGCGACCTCTCCGCGCGCGTCGAGGCCGGACCGGGGGTGCACGACGAGATCGCCCGGCTGGCGACGACCATCGACGACATGGCCGAGCAGCTCGAACGCTCCCGCGCGCTCGACCGCACCTTCCTCCTCAGCGTCTCCCACGACCTCCGCACGCCCCTCACCTCGATCCAGGGCTACGCGGAGGCGATCGCGGACGGGACGGTCGACCCCGGCCACCGCGCGCAGGCCATCGGGGTCATCGCGACGGAGGCGAAACGTCTCGAGCGACTCGTGGGTGATCTCCTGGATCTCGCCCGCCTGGACGCCCACCAGTTCTCGCTGCACCCCGTGCCGCTGGACGCGGCCGACGTCGTCGAGCGGGCGGCGCGCGCCTTCGAGCCCGCGGCGGCCGACGCCGGCGTCGCGCTCGAGGTCGACGTCGCGGAACCACTGCCGGGGGAGACCGACGGCGACCGCCTCGGACAGATCGTCGCCAACCTCGTCGAGAACGGCCTGCGGTACGCAGCGACATCGGTTTCCGTGCGCGCCGAGCGCGCCGGCGACGACCCGGCGCGCTCCGGATCCAGGTCAGCGACGACGGTCCCGGGATCGATCCCGACGACGTGCCCCGCGTCTTCGATCGCCTCTACACGTCCAGGCGCGCCGGCGGACGTCCGGTCGGGACGGGCCTCGGCCTCGCGATCGTCCACGAGCTCGTCGGCGCGATGGACGGGACCGTTGCGGTCGGTCGCGCGCCGGCCGGGGCCACACTCGTCGTCCTGCTCCCCGTCCTCGAACCCCGCGACGAGGACGTGCGCCGGTAGCTCCGAGCTAGGAGAGCGTCTGGCGCGCCTCGGGCAGCTCGTGGACCGTCGCCGCCGCCGTCCCCTCGTCCCAGGACACGGTCACCGACGCCCCGGGCTCGACCTCGCGCCGGACGTAGCCGAGGGCGACGACGCCGCCTGGACCCTCGGCGACGCTGGTCAACACCCCGACGTCCCCTCCGTCGGCCTGAAGAGTGGCACCGCGGGGCGGGCGCTCGCCGTCAAGCCGGAGCCGCCGCAGCAGCCGATTCACGTGGCCCCGGCTGTCGATGCGCGCGACCAGCTCCTGGCCGAGGAAGCAGCCCTTCGTGAACGACACCGCGTCCCGCTCGAGCAAGGCCTCCTGGGGAATGGTCTTCTCGTCGAGGTCGAGGCCCTGGCGTGGGATTCCGGCACCGATGCGCGCGGCTTCCGCGGTTCCGGCGTCGACCGGGACCGCTCCCGCTCCCACGAGCGCAGCGCGAATCTCGTCGACTTCCGTCGTCGGCGTCACGAGGTCGACGCCCTCCCAGCCGAGCGCGTCGACCCGGACCACCCGCGCGCCCCGCTCCGGCCACGGAGCATGCGCGTGCGCCGCGGCCGGCAGCTCCGGCCCCCCGGCATCCCGCGCCACGCTCGTCGAGGCCGGACCACGGAGCGCCAGCACCGCGAACTCGGTCGCACGCTCCTCCACGTCGGCGTCGACGCGAATGCGGAAACGCTGCAGCGACTCCGCCAGCCGGCGGCCGAACCCCTCCTCGGCGAGGAGCCAGGCGTCGGCGCCCACGCGTAGGGCTCGGAAGTCCACGTCGAGCTTGCCCTGCGGCGTGAGCAGGAGGCTGTGGACGCCCTGCCCCGGCTCGAGCGCCGCAACCTCGGCCGACACGAGCCCCTGGAGGAACGACCACGCGTCGGCGCCCGTCACAGTGACGACGTCGGCTCCGCTCGGCAACAACCCCGCTCCGTCACGCAGCGGTCGGCCCCCGGCTGCGCTCACCGTGGGCTCCGGTCGCCCGCCGGGCCACGTCCGACGGGTTCGAGCCGCCGGGACGCGGCCGCCGCAGTGAGGAGGGCGCGCGCCTTGTTGTGGCACTCGAGGTCCTCGAGTTCGGGGTCGGAGTCGGCCACGATCCCGGCCCCGGCCTCGACGCTCGCCCGCCCGTCGTGCCAGAGCATCGTGCGGATGGCGATCGCGGTGTCGAGGTTGCCCGAGAAGTCCAGGTACCCGACGACACCGGCGTAGGGACCCCGCTTGGTCGGTTCGAGCTCGTCGATGATCTCCATCGCCCGGACCTTGGGTGCCCCACTCACGGTCCCGGCCGGGAACGTCGCTCGCAGGACGTCCACCGCGCCCGAGCCCACCGCGAGGTCGCCCGCGACCTGGCTCGTCAGGTGCATGACGTGCGAGTACCGCTCCAGGGTCATGAGCTCCTCGACCTGCTCGGTACCGAAGCGCACCACCCGCCCGACGTCGTTACGGGCGAGGTCGACGAGCATGACGTGCTCAGCCCGTTCCTTGGGATGCTCGGCCAGCTCGGCAGCCATGCGCTCGTCGTCGCGCTCGGAGTGGCCCCGGCGCCGGGTCCCGGCGATGGGACGGCTGATCACCCGTCCGTCCACGACCTGCACCATTGGTTCGGGTGAGCTGCCGACGATCGTCACCCCGCCGGTGCGGAGCAGGTACATGTACGGCGACGGGTTGATCTGGCGGAGCACGCGGTAGGTGGCGAACGGATCGACGGCCTCGTCGAGGTCGAAGCGCTGGGCCAGGACGACCTGGAAGATGTCTCCGTCGAGGATGTGCTCGCGAGCGACCTCGACCGCCCGCATGTACGCGTCGCTTCCCATGACGGAATGGAACGCAGGGAGCTCGGTGAGCGGCTCGCTCGGCGGTGGCGACGGCCCCGCGAGGACCGACCTCGTGAGCTCCCGGACGCGCTCCTCGAGGCGTTCGTCGGCGCGCCGGTACTCGGCTTCCGCCTCCTCGCGACCCCATTCGGGGTGGAGGAAGACGTTCTCGATCAGGTAGAGGCGCTGGCGGAAATGGTCGAACGCGGTGACGTGGCCTGTCAACGACAGCACCGCGTCGGGCATCCCGACGTCGTCCTCGGGGACGTCGGGCAGGCGCTCGATCTCCCGGACGACGTCGTAGCCGAGGTAGCCGACGACGCCGCCGTGGAACGGCGGGAGGTCGTCGAGACGCGGCGCCCGGTAGCGCTCGAGCAGGGCCCCGAGCGCGGCGAGGGTGCCCTCGTCGGTGGGCAGGCCGGTGGCGTCCACGCCGTCACCTCGGTACTCCACCGACGATCCGCGCCCGACCAGCGTCAGCGCGGGGTCCCGGCCCACGAACGAGAACCGGCCCCACCGCTGCTCGTGCTCGACCGACTCCAAGAGGAACCCGTCCCCGTCGCCGACCAGCTTGACGAACGCCGACACCGGGGTCTCGAGGTCGGCGAGGACCTCCCGCCACACGGGTACCACCGTGTGGTCGCGTGCGAGCGCCACGAACTCGTCGTGGCTGGGGCGCGTGCCGCCACGGACCGCCACGGCTATTCGTCAGTGCCGTCAGCGCCGAAGGAGCGGAAGAAGCACGACCGCTCCCCGGTGTGGCACGCGCCACGGCCTTCCTGCTCGACGACGAACAGGAGCGTGTCGCCGTCGCAGTCGTAGGACGCGGATCGCACCCATTGCCGGTCGCCCGAGGTCTCGCCCTTGCACCAGTACTCCTGGCGGCTGCGGCTCCAGAACCAGGTCCGCCCCGTCTCGAGCGTGCGCCGCAGCGCCTCCTCGTTCATCCAAGCGAGCATGAGCACCTGCCCCGTGCCCTTCTCCTGGACGATGGCGGGGACGAGGCCGCGATCGTCGTAGGTGATGGCCGCGAGGTCCTCCTCACGAGCGCTGATCGGCGTGGCGGTCGGCATCGCTGCCGATGGTATCCGCCGTCCGGGCACGTGGACGCGTCGATTGCCGTGCATAACCTGAGCCGGTGCCACGTCCGATGACGCTCACGACCGCCGACAGTGTGCAGCTCGAAGCGGAGCTCGCGACCGCGCCCGAGGCCCCTCGCGCGGGCGTGGTGCTCTGCCACCCCCACCCGCAGTTCGGCGGGTCGATGCGCTCCCTCGTGGTGAGCGAATGGTTCGCGAACCTCCCGCCGGCGGGGGTGACCTGCCTGCGCTTCAACTTCCGCGGCGTCGGGGCCAGCAGCGGCTCCTTCGACGCGGGACCGGGCGAGCGCCGCGACGCCGAGACCGCCCTGGCCGCGCTCCGAGACCTGGTCCCCGGCGCGGCACTCGTCGTCGCCGGATGGTCCTTCGGGGCCGACATCGCCCTCGCCATCAACGACCCGTCCGTCGCGGGATGGGTGGCCGTGGCGCCGCCGGGCCGGTGGACCGACGCCCATCGGCACCTCGCCCACGACCCCCGGCCGAAGCTCGCAGTCTTCGGCGCGCACGACGAGCTGGTCGACGCGGAAGCCGGTGCCGCCCGCGCTCGCGCCTGGCCTGCCACGGAGGTCGAGGTCGTCCCCGGCGCCGACCACTTCTTCGTGGGCCGCACGGACCGGATCGTCGAGCTGACGCTCGCGTTCGTGAATCGGCTCACCGCCCGATCGCCGGACGACGGACGCAACCCCCGATCCTGACCGCCTATGGCGGCGACGACGGCATCGAGAACGTGAACATCCGCTCGGCGTCGATTCGCGCGTAGACAGGCCCGGAGTCGAGGAAGGTCTTCCATTCCTCGCCGAAGCGGGGGACGTAGATGCCGAGTCGCGCGACGAGCCGAAGTAGAAGTCGCCCCGGAAGAAGATCCCGTCGACCGGGCCCGCGATCGGGCGGCCGTCGCGGGTGACCGTCGCCAGCACGAGGAGCCGCATGCCGGTGAGCTCCCCCGCGAGCGCCTCCGCGCTCAGCCGCCGCTCGGGTGTGATGACCTCACGAAGATGTGCCCCGGCGGCTCCGTAGCTGCGGTCGAGGAGCCGTTGGAGACGCTCGAGATCCTCGGGGGATTCGTGCACGACGGTGGGCCTCGTCCGCGCTCGCGATCGACGGGCGGCGCCGTCTCAGGTGCGTCAGGCGGAGCTGGTCACCTCTTGGCGGTCGAGGCCCGCGACGCCGTGGCGCTCGAGGAACGAGATGCGACGCTCGACGATCGAGCGCCACGCGGCGAAGTCGCTGTCGTAGTGGTCCCGGTCACCGTCCTCGAATGCGTGCTCGAGCTCGTCGAACGCCGCGTCCTCGGCGTCCAGGAGC
>CAYRHS010000122.1:5394-9555 GCA_964424125.1 uncultured Burkholderiales bacterium | reverse complement strand
CACGACGGGGAGGCGGGCGCGCTGCGGCTGCGCGTCGAGACCGAGGGGGGAGGGACTCGCCTGCGGGGTGTGCTGACGGAACGGTTGCGTTTGCCGGTCGAGCTCGAGGAGGTCGCGCCGGGCACCCTTCCCCGATCGGCGTTCAAGCCCCGCCGGATCGCGACCTGAGCCGTGGCAGGAGCTCCGTCGCGAAGAGCCGCAGGCTCGTGCGGTCGGGCGCGTCCGAGAACCACGGCACGACGATCGAGCAGCCCGCGTCGATCAGCGCGTTCGCGCGCTGCGCCACGATCTCGGGCGTGCCCACCAGGTAGCGCGGCGCCCAGGCCTCGTAGCTGCGGCGACGAGGGTCGCGGATCGCACCGCGGGCGAACAGCGCCCTGATCTCGTCCTCGCTCTCGCGTACCACGCAGTCGCCGCTCCACGAGAGCGCGATCTCGGCCGGGTCGCGACCGATGGCCTCGCAATGCCGCCGGAGCGTCCGCGCGTGCTCGGCGAACTCCTCGGGTGGACCGCCGAAGTTCGCCACGTCGGCCAGCTCGGCCGTGACCCGCAGCGTCCGCCGCGGTCCCGACCCCGCGATCCACAGGCGGGGTCCGGGGCGCTGGACCGGGCGGGGGACTCCGTGTGCCGCATCGAGGCGGTGGTGACGTCCGGCGAGGCTCACCTCCTCGCCCGAGAAGAGCGCGGTGACGACGCGGGCGGTCTCGGCCAGGACCGCGATGCGCTCGGCCGGGGGCGCCATCTCGAGGCCGAAGCGCTCGTAGTCGGGCCCGAACCAGCCCGCGCCGAGGCAGAGCTCGATCCGCCCGCCCGAGACCGCGTCGAGCGTCGCGGCCATCTTGGCGAGGATCGCGGGGTGGCGGTACGAGGCGCACAGCGCCATCTGCCCGAGGCGGATGCGGTCGGTCGTGGCCGCGAGCGCGCTCAGGACGGTCCAGGCCTCGAGCACAGGGTCGCCCCGGGCGGCGGGGACGTCGGTGAGGTGGTCGCCGACGACCAGGAGGTCGTAGCCGAGGGCTTCCAGGTCCCCGGCCCACTCGCGGACGACCCGCCACTGCTCGACCGGCCGGTCGCGCCACGGGGAGAGCTCGGAGTTCCAACCAGTCGGGACGTAGGCCCCCACCTCGAGCGCCACCGCAGCCGCCTCGCTTTCGCTCCCGTCCGTCCGATCCAATCGTGCTAATCATTCAACTGTTCGACGCGACCGGCAAGGACGGCCAGGACCGACGATGCAGATCACCGCGGTCGTGTTCGACCTGGGCGGCGTGGTCATGCCCACCGCACTCGACGGCCTCCTCGCCTACGAGCGGGAGCTGGGTTTGCCCGAGCAGGCCCTCGTCGGCTTCTTGCGTGGCGACCCCGAGTTCGACCGCTGGCAAGTGGGCCACTCCACTCCCGCGGAGTTCTTTCCCTACGTGCGCGAGACGATCCGCGCCCGCCACGGCGTGGAGCTCGAAGTCGAACGGCTCGCGGCCGCGACCGAGATCGGCTCGGACATGAGCGCGGAGATGGACCGGCTCCTGCGCGAGCTCCACGGCCGGTACGCGCTGGCGCTCTGCACGAACAACGTGCGCGAGTCGGTGCGCTGGCGCCGGGAGATCCCCGCCGAGCTCTTCGACGTCATCGTCGACTCGTCCCACGTCGGCCTGGCGAAGCCCGACCCCCGCATCTACGAGTACGTGCTGCGCGCCCTCGACCGGCCGGGCGAGGAGGTGGTCTTCGTCGACGACTGGGAGGAGAACCTGGTTCCGGCGCGCGCCCTGGGGATGCAGACCGTGCACTTCCGGGACCCCCCGAGCTGCCGCCGGGAGCTCACCGCCCTCGGGCTGCTGCCGTGAGCCGAAGGGCTGGTTTCACCGAGGCGCAAGCCTTAGCATGACGCGCAAGTACTAGAGGGTCCCCCGGGGAGAGAAGCCCAATGGAGCTACCGAAGCTGTTCAGCGTCGACGACCACGTCCTCGAGCCCCCGCACGTGTGGCAGGAGCGCCTGCCGAAGCACCTGCGCGAACGGGGGCCCCGCCTCGTCTCGAACAGGGACGAGGAGTACTGGGTCTTCGACGGCGAACGGGTGAAGCCCCAGGGAGTGGAGGCGAGCGCGGGCAAGGACCGCACCGAGTTCACGATGGGGACGGTCCGCTACGACGAGATGCGCCCGGGCTTCTACGACCCCGTCGCTCGCCTCGAGGACATGGACACCGACGGTGTGGCCGCACAGGTGCTCTTCCCGTCCGGCGTCCCGAGGATCTGCGGGAAGCGGTTCCTCGATTGCCCCGATCGTGAGCTCGGGCTCGCCAGCATCCAGGCGTGGAACGACTGGATGGTCGAGGAGTGGTGCGGTGCGGCTCCCGACCGCTACGTGCCTCTCGCGATCATGCCGATGTGGGACGTGCAGCTCTGCGCCGCCGAGGTACGCCGCCTCGCGGCCAAGGGGACGCGCGGCGTCACCTTCAGCGAAGCGCCCCACATGCTGGGCTTCCCGTCCATCCACGAGCCGTACTGGGACCCGTTCTGGGAGGCGATCACCGAGACCGACCTGGTCGTGTGCCTGCACATCGGGTCCTCGGGCCAAGGGCTCGAGTCCGCACCCGGAGGCTCGACGATGCCGAGCATCACGATGCTGCCGATGGTCGCGGCGATCGCGATGACGGAGCTGCTCTTCTCGCCGTTGTTCGCGCGCTGGCCCGAGGTGCGCTTCGCGCTGAGCGAGGGCGGCATCGGATGGGTGCCGTTCATCCTCGAGCGTGCCGAGTACGTCTGGGATCAGCACCGGTTCTGGACGGGGGAGGAGGACGCGAGACATCCTCGGGAGGTGTACCGGAACATCTCGGTCTGCTTCATCGACGACCAGGCGGGCCTTCGGGAGCGGGACTTCATCGGGGTCGACCACATCATGTGGGAGGGCGACTACCCGCACACCGACTCGTCGTGGCCGAGGTCGCGCGAGGTCTTGGGCTCGCAGCTCAAGGAGTGCACGCAGGACGAGGTCGACGCCATCGCGTACAAGAACGCCGAGCGGGTGTTCCGGTTCACGACCGTGTAGTGACGGGAGGCCGGGGGCGGGGATGTCCGTCGAGCAGCGAACGAGCGGCGCCGGCGAAGCGTTGACCGGGCAAGTACTGCGGATCCCCGGGCGGCGCGGCGTCCAGGGGCCCCTGACCCGCCGACGGTTGCGCCGCGCCGTCGCGGTGTACGGGGTGGTCTGCGTCCTCGGGATGCTGCCGACGTGGCTCGGGTGGGGCCCGGCCTGGCGGGCCGGCGGCCTCGGGTTGCTCTGGCCCGGCGCGGGGTTCCTCTTCACCTCGGACGTCGTCCTCCTCGTGGTCACGCTCGTCGCGGCGGCGGCGACGCTGAAGCACTTCTGGCTCCAGGGCAACTTCGTGTGGCCGGCCGCGATCTGGCTCGCCGCCGGCGGCGGGGCGGCCCTGCGCGCACACACCGGGATCTGGCCCTGGGCCGCCTGGGCCGTACCGCTCGTGCCCGCGGCTACGGGCTCGGCGCTCTTCGTCCGCACGCGCCTGAAGGTCCGCGCGCAGCGAGGACGCGGCGCGGCCCGCAACGTCTGGTTGGCGGAGGTGGTGTACCGGTCGCCGGGCTCGACGGGGATGCCGGAGGTGCGGGAGCTCTCCGGCGACGACCTGGCGTGGCAGCGCTGGGCGTTCGATCTCGCGCTCCAGCCCGTGGAGTCGTTGGAGGGCTTCGCGGCTCGGAACCAGGTCGACATGGGCTCGTACCGCTACCAGTGCAATTGGCTCCAGTGGGCGCTCGCGCTCGCGCAGCTCACCCGCACGCCGGCGTTCGACGGCTACAGCTCGCTCGCGCAACGCAACCTGATCGAGAAGATGTGCGACCGCCGCGTCTGGGAGTACTGGCGCTCGGAGAACCTCTGGGGGAACCTGAGCCCCGACCCGGAACCGGTGCGGCGCGACAACGTCATGTTCTCCGGCTACTGGAGCCTCATGCTCGAGGCCTACGCGTCGAACACGGGTGACTTCCGCTACGACGCCCGCGGGTCGTTGCCGATGCGCTGGCACGCAGACCGGGTGTTCGCCTACGACGCCGGAGCGATCGCCCGTGCGCTGCTGGAGAACCTGACCCGCAGCCCCTACGGAGCGTTCCCGTGCGAGCCGGGCATCGTGTTCACGAGCTGCAACGCGTTCGCAC
>CAYRHS010000122.1:0-5384 GCA_964424125.1 uncultured Burkholderiales bacterium | reverse complement strand
GGGCTTGCTGGCGCGGGCCCGGACCCACGGCGAGGAGCTCGACGAGGCGCTGCTCGAGCGGTTCCGAACCACGGTCGACGAAGAGCTCACGGACCCGTCGGGTTCCCTGCTCACCGCGCTGTACCGCCGCTACGGCATGGCCAACACACTGGTCACGACCACCGCGGTCGACGCGGGTCAGGCGCTCTTCGTCCGGCCGGCGCATCCCGAGGCGGCCGCCCGCACGTGGGAGATCGTGCGCCGCGAGCACGTCACCGTCACGGCGGACGGTGTCGACGTGCACAGCCCCGGGATCGGCCGGCGCCTCGGCAACCTCGACCCCGGCAACGGGGACCGCGCGCGCACGTTCCTCCTCGCGACGGTGGCCGGCATCGCGCGCGAGCTGGGCGACGAGGAGGTCGCGACGGGGCTGCTGGCTCGGGCGGAGGAAGAGGCGCCGGTCGAGACGCGCAACGGGGTGAAGCGCTTCGCCCGGGCATCCAACTTCACGAACGGTGTGGTCGCGCTCACGCGCGCCGATCGCGCGGACGGTTGGTACGACCTCGTCCGGACAGGGCCGCCGCGGCACTGGCTGGAGGGCCCGCTGCTCGCCGAGGCGCCCTATCCCGGCGTGCTCGTGGCGCGGGCGACGACCGACGGCGACGCGCTGTCCCTCGTGCTGCGACCCGGTGAGGGGCCGGGCCATCAGACCGTGCGGCTCGGGCGGCTCCGGCCGACCCGGACCTACGACGTCCGTGGTGGCGCCACGGGCGAGGTCGTCGCCGACGCCGCGGGACGGGCCGAGCTCACGCTCGAGCTGGAGGGTCGGACCGAGGTGGAGGTCGTCCCGCGTGGCTAGCACCTCCGTCGAGCGCGCCGAGTTCTCCGGCGGTCTCGAGATCCCGGCTCGCCGCGGGGTCCAGGGCCCGCGCATGCGACGTCGCCTGTACCGGAGCCTGGCCGTCTACGGCGCGCTCCTCGTCGTCGGGATGATGCCGTCGTGGCTCGGCTGGGGCCCGGCATGGCGGGCGTTCGGCCTCGGCCTGATCCTGCCGGGCGCCGGGTTCCTCTACACGTCGGATCTCACCTTCCTCGCGCTCACGCTCGTGGCCGTCGGGTGGGCGCTCGTGCCCCGCACGTTGCTGTCGGGCAACGTCGTGCTCGTGCCCGCGATCTGGTTCGCGGCCGCGATCGGTGCCGCGCTGCGGGCCCCGTCGGGAGCCTGGGACTGGGCGGTCTGGGCGGTGCCGCTCACGGCACTCGGGCTGCTCGCGCTCGTCTTCGTGCGCAAGCGCCTCGTGACGCACCGCCAACGCCGGCGCGGCTCGGTTCGCAACCGCTGGCTGCGCGACCGACCCGTCGTGCTGCCCCGCGCCGACCGGGAACCGACCGTGGCGCTCGAGCTCACGCCCGACGACCTCGGGCACCTCCGCTGGGCGCTCGACCTCGCGCTCCAGCCTGTCGACTCGTTCGAGGGCTTCGTCAGCCGCAGCCAGCTCGACGACAGCGCGTACCGCTACCAGTGCAACTTCACCCAGTGGGCGATCGCGCTGGCGCAGTTCGTCCACGCACCGGCCTTCGACGGGTACCTGTCGCTCGCGCAACGGAACCTGATCGAGAAGATGACCGACCGCCGGGTGTGGGGGTACTGGCGGCGCGAGAACCGGTGGGGGAACCTCGATCTCGACGTGGACCCGGTTCGGCGGGACAACGTGATGTACTCGGGCTACTGGTCCCTCATGCTCGAGGTCTACGCGTCGAACACGGGCGACCGCCGCTACGACGAGCCGGGATCTCTCCTGCTGCGCGAGGGGGAGGACGAGGTCCTGCGCTACGACGCCGGCCGCATCGCCGACGCGCTCGTCCGGAACCTGGCGTCACGCGGCGGGTGGGGGATGTTCCCCTGCGAACCGGGGATCGTGTATGCAGCGTGCAACGCCTTTGCCCAGGACGCGTTGCTCGTGCGCGCCCGGACGCACGGGAGCCCGCTGGGTGACGCGGGGGCCGACGCGTACACGCGGCTGCTCGACGAGGAGTTCACCGCCCCCGACGGCTCGCTCGTGCTCGCGTGCTACCCGCGACTCGGGGTCACGAACACGCTGCTTCGGAGCGCGTTCGCCGACGCCGGGGTGGCCGTGTACTTCCGCCCCGTGGCCCCGACCGCCGCGGCCCGCACCTGGGAGATCCTGCGCCACGACCTCGTGCGCGTGCCCGACGGGGCCGTCGAGCTGGCGCCGGGCGGGCTCGACCGTTGGATCGGGCGGACCGATCCCGCCAACGGCGACCGCAGCGGCGTGTTCGGCAAGGCGCTGCTCGCCCTCCTCGCCCGCGAGATGGGCGACGACGAGGTCGCCGACGGGCTGCTGTCCCGGGCCGAGGCGGACCAGCCGCCGGAGGTCACCGACGGGCGGCGCCGGTTCCCCCGGGCCTCGAACCTCACCAATGCCAAGGCGTGCCTCGCCCGGTTCGACCGACGCGACGGTTGGTTCGACATGCTGGCCGTCGGACCGCCCCGCCACTGGCGGGAAGGTCCCGTGCTCGCCGAGGCCCCGTACCCCGACGTGCTGGTCGCGCGCGCGAGCACCGACGGGACCGCGCTGTCGCTCGTGTTACGGCCCGGGCCGCAGCCGGGGCGCCGGCGGCTGGTCGTGGCCCGGCTGCGTCCCGGCCGCAGCTACGACGTGACGGGGGCGGTCGAGCCGACGCTGCTCGCGGACGAGGAGGGGACGGCCGACGTCGAGGTCGACGTCGATGGTCGCGTCGAGGTCACGGTGACACCCAGGTGATGTCGCTACCGATGACGGTCGGCGAGATCACCCCTGCCTGGCTCACCGCCGCGCTCGGCACATCGTCGCCGGGGGTCGAGGTCACCGGCGTCGAGGTCGAGGACGTCATGGCGGGTAGCGCGACCAAGGTCCGGCTGCGCATGGACTTCGACGCGACGGGGACACGGCAGCTCCCGTCGGTGATGATCGCCAAGACCTGCTTCGACGAAGGGCTGCGCGCCCTCGTCGAACGGGGCAACGCGACCGAGGCGAAGTTCTTCTCCGAGCTCGCGCCCGCGCTCCGGGACGTGGAGATCCCACACTGCTACTTCGCGGCCACCGACACCGAGTCGCGACAGTCGGTCATGCTCATCGAGGACCTCACCGCTCGGAACGCCACGTTCGGTCGTGCGACGGCGCCGCTCGACGTCGACACCGCCGCGGCCGTGCTCGAGCAGCAGGCTCGCTTCCACACGTGCTGGTGGGAGTCCGCGACGGAACCGAAGGGCTTCGAGCTCGGCGCCACCGGGCTGCGGATGGTGATGGAGCACATCCTCGGCCCGGAGAGCTGGGAGCACGCGCTCACCCTCCCGCGCGCCGCGGGAGTCCCCGCGCGACTCCTCGACCGGGATCGGATTCTCGGGGCGGTCCTCGCGCTGTGGGACGCCGACGAGACCCCGCCGCACTGCTTCATCCACGGCGACGCCCATCTCGGGAACCTCTACTTCGACGAGGCCGGGAACCCCGGCCATCTCGACTGGCAGACGGCCCAGCGCGGCCGCTGGGCGCACGACGTCACCTACTTCCTCGTCGGCGCGCTCGAGGTCGAGGAACGCCGGCGGAGCGAACGGGACCTGCTGGAGCACTACCTGGAGTGCGTGCGCGGGCACGGGGCGGACGCTCCCGGCTTCGACGACGCGTGGCGCGAGTACCGCCGCCACCTGTTCCACGGCTTCACCTGGATCGTCTGCCCGCTCGAGATGCAGCCCGAGGACGTCTCGACCGCCAACACGGAGCGCTTCGCGACCGCGATCGAGGACCTCGACGCGTTCGCCGTGCTGGAATGACGCGAGTGAGCGGGGTGCCATGCCGAGCGTGATCGTGATCGGGGGAGGGATCGCGGGACTCGGTGCCGCCTACGCTCTGCGCGAGGCGGGGATCGACGTCCGCGTCCTTGAGTCCTCCTCCGAGGTCGGAGGGCGCATGCGCTCGCGCAACTGGCGCGGGACCTGGGTCGATCTGGGCGCCGAGCAGATCTCGAGCATCGATCGCGCGTTCCACGACCTGGCCGGCGACCTCGGCATCGCGACCGATCGCGTGCCCTATCCGACCGGCGAGGTCTCCTACGACGTCTGGCGCGACGGCGCGCCCCACACACTCAACTTCACGAGCCCGGCGAGCTTCCTCCGCTTCGGCGCGATGAGCCCGCTCGGGAAGCTCCGGCTCCTCCGCTTGGTCCCGACGCTGCTGGGCCAGCGACGTCGGAACGGGACGAGCCCGTCCGAGCCCTGGCGCGCGGCGTGGTGCGACAACGAGTCGGTACAGGAGTGGCTGGGGCGGCGCTGTCCGGAGCTGCTCGAGTACGTCGTCGAGCCTCAGTTCGAGTACTACTGCGGATTCGAGCCCGACAACTTCAGCAAGGCGATGCTCGCGTACATCGCCACGATGTACCGCGACATCGACGTGTTCACGTTCCGGGAGGGTCTGGGGCAGCTGACCCGCGCGATCGGAGCACGGCTCGACGTGACGACCGGCGCGCGAGTCACGCGGATCCGCGGGGGAACGGTCCCGGTGACGGTCGACTACGAGGTCGACGGTCGTACCGAGCAGGAGGTTGCCGACCTCGCCGTCGTGGCCCTGCCGGGCACGAAGGTGCTCGGGATGGTCGAAGGCATCGACGAGCCGCGTCGCCGGTTCTTCGAGCAGGTGCGTTACGCGCCGCACGAGCTCGTCTACTTCGCGCTCCGCGCCGAGCCCGAGGGGGTCCCGGCCACGGTGCTCTTCCCCCGCCGGGAGGACCCACAGCTTGTGTCCGCCGGGTACGACGTGTCGACGACGGATCCCGACGTCCGTTTCTTCCGGATCCAGATGAAGACGGCACTGGTCCGCGCCCACCTCGGCACGCCGGACGAGGCGTGGAAGGACGCGATGCTCGAGGTCGTGGCGCAGCGGTTCCCCCAGGTGCCACCCCTCGTCGAGGACTCGTTCGTGGCGCGCTGGCGCGAGGGACTCCCGCTCTTCCCGGCTGGATATTGCCGGGCGCTCGACCGCTTCCGGACGCTGCCACCGGTCCCCGGGCTGGCCTTCTGCGGCGACTACCTCGCCGGTTTCTCGACCGCCGCCGCGCACGCCTCGGGCCTGCGGGCGGCCGAGGAGGTGCAGCGCCGGCTCTGAGGCCACCGGGACCCGGCCCGCGTCAAGTGAGGTGAATGCCGCCGTCGACGTTGAGGACCTGCCCGGTGGTGAACGACGAGCGGTCGGACGCGGCCACGTTCCCTCAGTTCCATGGAAAACGCTTCCAGCAATACCTGGCGGCTGCCGAGCAGCTCAAGGCGGTCGCCCACGATAAGGGGCTGACCCTGCTCCAGCTTGCCATCGCCTGGACGCTGCGCCACCCGGCGGTCACCTGCGCGCTGGTCG
>CAYRHS010000121.1:0-9556 GCA_964424125.1 uncultured Burkholderiales bacterium | reverse complement strand
AGCGGCCGGCTCGCTGATGGCGACCGGCAGCCTCCTGGCCGGAGCGGTCGCCGCGGGCCTGTGTCCGGTGGCGCATGCCTCCGATGGCGGCGGGTCCATCCGGGTCCCCTCCTCGCTGTGCGGCGACGTGGGGCTGAAGCCGGCCCGGGGACGGATCACGAACGATCCGGAGCCGCAGCACCCCTTCTCCACGAACGGTCCCATCGCTCGCACCGTGCTCGACGCGGCCGCGTTCCTCGACGTCATGGCCGGTGCAGGTGTCGGCGACGCGTTCGTCGCCCCGCCGCCCGCCCGACCGTTCGCCGCCGAGGCCGGGGAGCCGCCCCGGCGGCTCCGGATCGCCTGGAGCGACGAACCGTTCATCGAGGGCGCAACGACCGGGGCCGCGCAGCGGCGCGTGCTCGACCAGACGGTCGCGTTGCTCGCGGACCTCGGCCACGACGTCGACGAGCAGCGACCCGAGTGGGACACCGCGCTCACCACCGGCGTGGCGACGCTGTTCGCCGCCGAGCAGGCGGCGCGGCCCGACCTTCCGCCCCTCGAGACGCTCGACCCCTGGACGCGACTGCTCGTCGAGAGCGCGACGACACTCACCGCCGTCGACCTCGCCCGCACCGAGCGCGCGCTCGCGTTGAACTGCCGCAGGACCGCCGCGTTCTTCGAGGACGTCGACGTGTTCGTCACGCCGACGCTGCCGATCTCCGTGCCGAGGATCGGCGAGTTCAAGGCGATGGCGGACGAGCCCGAAGGCGTCATGCGCTACTCGTCGATGGCCGCGTTCACGTCACCGTGGAACCTCACGGGCCAGCCTGCCATCACCCTCCCGTTGGGGACCGACGACGAAGGCCTCCCGGTCGGCGTCCAGCTCGTGGGCCGGTTCTACGACGAGGCGACCCTCGTCCGCGTCGCGTCGCAACTCGAGCACGCACGGCCGTGGGCGGGACGGCGGCCCCCACTCGAGCCTTGACCGACGACGACCTCGCCTTCACCGCTGCCGTCGAGCAGGCGGCGATGATCCGGCGACGAGAGATCTCGTCCGTCGAGCTCGTGGAGTGCTATCTGCGGCGGATCGAGCAGCACAACGACCGGCTCGGCGCGTTCGTGACCGTCGCCGCCGATCAGGCGCTCGATGCCGCCCATCGGGCGGATCGGATGGTCGGCGGCGAGGCCGATCTCCCTCCGCTGCTGGGTGTGCCCGTGTCGGTGAAGGACCTCAACGAGACCGCCGGAATCCGCACCACGCACGGCACGGCCGAGTGGGCCGATCGCGTCCCCGACCGGGACGACGCGGTCGTGGCACGGATGCGACGCGCGGGCTGCGTGATCCTGGGCAAGACGATCGTGCCCGAGTTCGGCACGCTGAACGTCTCGGAGCCGCCCGCGTACCCGCCGGGACGCAACCCGTGGGCCCCTGAGCACTCAGCCGGGGGCTCGTCGGGGGGAGCCGCGGCGGCCGCCAGCGCCGGCCTCTGCGCGCTCTCCCAGGGCTCCGACGCCGGCGGGTCCATCCGGATCCCCTCCGCGTGGTCGGGCTGCTACGGCATCAAGCCGTCGCGGGGCCGGGTTCCGTGGGGCCCGCCGCCGGACCCGTTCCTCTGGGTGAACGGGCCAATCACGCGCACGGTGGCGGACGCCGCCGCCCTCCTCGACGCGCTCGCGAGGCCGCGCCGGGGCGACTCGTACACGCCACCGGCCCCTGCCCGCCCGTTCGCGGCCGAGGTCGGTGCCGATCCCGGCCGCCTCCGCATCGCCGTGCACCCCCACCCGGGCCGCACCACCGAGCAGGTGGCCCCCGCCCACCGTCGCGCCGTCGAGGACGTCGCGGTCCTGCTCACCGAGCTCGGGCACCAGGTGATCGAGAACGCGCCCGCCCGCGCGTACGCCGATGAGCTGATGCTGCTCACCGCTTCGATCCTCGCCGCCGACGAGGACGCGCAGACGCCGACCCGTCCGCCCGAGGACACCTGGGACCCGTGGAACCGGACGCTCGTCGGCGTCGCCCGCGCCCAGAGCGCGACGGACCTCGCCGGAGCTCGCCAGTCCGCGCTCGTAGCGACGCACGAGATCGCCGAGTTCTTCTCCGACCACGATCTGCTGGTCACGCCCACGGTCGCGCAGGCGCCCCCTGCGGTCGGCTGGGCGCGAGGGCTGTCGTTCGACGACCTTCTCGAGCTCGCGGCGCTCACGCCCTTCACGGGGGCGTGGAATCTCACCGGCCACCCGGCGGCGTCCCTACCGCTGGCCACGGACGGCGACGGCTTTCCCGTCGGCGTCCAGGTGATCGGCGCTCACGGCGACGAGGCGACGGTGCTGCGCGTCTCGGCCCAGCTCGAGGCCGCACGGTCGTGGGCCGACCGCCACCCGCCGGGCTCCTGACCCCCCTCAGTGCACCCCTCGGATCTCTCCTTGCCAATAGCGCGCCCGTAGCGCCTTCTTGTCGGGTTTCCCGATCGCCGTGAGTGGGATCTCTTCGGCGACGTCGATCGTCTTGGGCGCGAACACGGGGCCCTTTCGTTCGCGTACCAGCGCGACGAGCGCCTGCTCGTCGACGTCGGCGTGCGGCCGCGGGACGACGACCGCCTTGATCGCCTCGCCCCATTGCTCGTCGGGCACCCCGATCACCGCGGCCATCGCGACGTCGGGATGGCCGGTCAACACGTCCTCGACCTCACGCGGAAAGACGTTCATCCCGCCGGTGATGACCATGTCCTTCTTGCGGTCGACGATGTAGAAGAACCCGTCTTCGTCACGGCGAGCCATGTCGCCCGTGTGGAGCCAACCGTTCTTGAACGTCTCGGCTGTGAGCTCGGGACGCTTCCAGTAGCCGTCGCTCACGAGGCGTCCCCGGGCACAGATCTCGCCCACCTCACCGACCGCGACCTCCTGTTCGTCGTCGTCGTGGATCTCGACCCGCACGCCGGGCAGAGGCTGCCCGCACGACGCGAGCAGGTCGGGTCGCGTCGGATCGTGCTGTTCCTTGCGCAGCGCGGTCAGACAGGCAGGTGCTTCGGCCTGTCCGTAGAGCTGGACGAACACGTCGCCGAACCGCTCGAGCGCCTCGCCGAGTCGCGAAGGCGACATCGGCGCCGCGCCGTAGACGACGGTCTCCAGGCTCGAGAGGTCCGCGGCACTGCGCTCGAGGTGATCGAGCAGGGCGTAGAGCACGGTCGGGACGACGAACCCGAGCGAGATCCGCTGTTCCTCGACGACCCGGCAGAAGCGCTCGGGATCGAAGCCGGGCTCGAGCACCAGCGCGCCGCCGTGGATCCATGTCGGGAGCACGAACGCGATCGAGGCGTGCGAGATCGGCGTCACCGCGAGGAAGCGCACGTCTCGCGTCGGGAGCTGCCAGCCGGGCATCGACATCCAGGTCATCTCGACCGCGCAGCGGTGCGGCTGCATGACGCCCTTCGGCTGGCCCGTGGTGCCGGAGCTGTAGGGCACGCTGACCAGGTCGTCGAGTTCCCCGGTCGGGGTGATCGGCTCGGACGACTCGGACTCCGACACGGCGACGAGGTCGGGAGCGTGATCGGAGCGCCCGAGCGCGAACGACCGTTCGAGGCCGGGGACCCGTTCGAGGATGTCTCCGGCTCGGTCGGCGAACGTGCCGGCGTTGTACACGAACGTCGTCGCCTCGGAGTCCTCGAGCACGAACGCGTGGTCCTCCACCGAGCCCAGCGGGTGCAGAGCGGTGTGGTGCCCCCCGAGCGCAGTCGCCGCGATGAGCACGGAGAGCGCCTCGGGGACGTTCCCCGTGAGCGTGACGACGCCTTGGCCGGGGCCGAAACCGGAGCGAGCGAGCGCGCGGGCGACGCGGTTGATGCTGGCTTCCATCGCCCGGTAGGTGATCTCCCGTCCGTCGTGGACGACGGCTACGCGGTCGCCGCCCCGGCGCAGTGTCCCCAGCGCCATCTCCGAGAACGTCAGGCCGTGGTGGAGCACGACTTCGTTCGCCGTGCCGCTCACCGGCGTTCTCCTGTGCCCGAGCGCGCTGCGGCGACTCGGGAGAGGTCGAGCCCGTAGAAGCGCGCCGCGTTGCCGCCGAGAACGAGCTGTTGCTCCTCCTCGGGGACGTCGCGCATCTGGGTCGCGATCCGCTCCCGCGCGTAGGGCCAATCCGAGCCCGCATGCGGGTAGTCCGACGACCACATGATCGTCTCGATCCCGACGCGTTCCCGGTTCGAGATCCCGTACGGATCGACCTGGAACGTGGCGTAGCACTGACGGCGCCAGTACTCCGAGGGCGGCATGGTCAGTTCCGTATGCGTCCAGAAGCGGTGACGCATGTAGTTGTCGTCGCTCTGCTCCATGAAGAATGGGAGCCACCCCACCCCGACCTCCACGAGGCCGAAGCGCAGGCGCGGGTGCCGGTCCAGCACGCCGCCGAGCACCATCTCGGAGAGGATCGGCATCGCGTCGATCGCCAGCTTCTCGCGGTTGATGAACGGCAGGGTCGCCATCGCCATGAGCATCTCGGGGTCGTCCATCGAGTCCATCGCTTCGCCGGCGATGTCGAAGCCCACGTGGGCGCACACACCGATGTCGAGATCGGCTGCGGCCGCCCAGAAGCGGTCGTCGTCGGCGTGTCGGGCCAACTTGTCGCCGTTCGGCCAGGTCTGGAGGACCACGGCGTCGATGTTCGGTAGCTCACGCACCCGTCGGAGCTCGTCGAGCGCGTCCTCGATGCCGGACGCGGGGACCATCGCCACGCCGTGCAGGCGATCGGGTGCGTACTCGCAGAACTCCGCCAACCAGTCGTTGTACGCGCGCACGACGGCGACGTGGAGCTCGGTGTCGTCGGAGTGGCTCACGAGCAGTGCATAGGAGGGGAAGAGGACATGGACGTCCACCATGTCGACGTCCATGTCGCCGATGCGGGCCTTGGGATCCCAGCCACCGGGCCGCATCTCCTCGTAGCCGCCGGACGGGATCAGCTGCCAGTCGGTCGCCGAGATCCCGGCGGTGTTCACGAGCCGGTTGATGGCCATCGTACGGCCATCGTCCGCGCGCCAAGCCTTCCCGCCGTGCGGACCGTCGACGACGCGGGGAGCGCGATCGCGTAGCTCCCGCGGCATGCGGCGCTCCCACAGGTCGGGCGGCTCGTTGACGTGCGTGTCCGCGTCCACGATCGGGAAGTCCATGTGTTCCTCGCTCTCAACTCGCCGGGTCCGGTGCCGGTCAGGGGGATGTCACGACCTCGAAGTCGAAGACGCGCTCGGCGTTCCCCCTGGTGACGAGGGCCAGCTCGTCGTCGTTCAGGTAGTCGAGCCTTTCCCGGGCCATCTTCTGGGTGTTCGGCCAGCTCGAGTCCGCGTGCGGGAAGTCGGTCTCGAGCATGATGTTGCTAATCCCGATGTCGCGCACGTGGGCAGCGCCGAACTCGTCATCGATGAAGCACCCGAAGACGTGCTCGGGGAAGTAGTGGCTGGGAGGCTCGGGCAGCTTCGAACCCGTCCACCGGCCGTGTCGGTGCCACACGTAGTCCGCGTGCTCGATCGCGTGCGGGATCCAGCCGATCCCGCCCTCGGAGAGGACCAGCCGGACCCTCGGGAAACGTACGAAGACGTCGGAGAGGATCCACTCGTAGAACGCGAGCGTCGAGAGTGTCGTGGTGTTCGCGAGCCCGACTGTGAAGGGTTGCTCGGGCGGCCCGGGGGGTGTCCACGACGCCGAGCCGATGTGCGTGCACAGCGGCATCCCGGTCTCCTGCGCGGCATCGAAGAGCGGATCCCAGGCCCTGTCGGGATCGTGGAGCGAGGGCAGCCCGAGCTTGAAGGGATCCTCGGTGAACGCGATCGCTTTCGCGCCCATCGCCGCGGTCCGCCGGATCTCCTCCGCGGCGAGCTGTGCATCCCAGAGTGGCACGAGCACGAGCGGTACGTAGCGTCCGGGCGCAGCGGCACACCACTCTTCGACCATGAAGTCGTTGTAGGCGCGGATACACGCGAGCCCCAGATCCTTGTCCTCACCCTCCAGGAAGGACTGCCCGCAGAAGCGTGGGAACTCCGACATCGGGAAGCACACCGAGGCGAGCACCCCGTCGTCGTCCATCGCCTGGGTCCGAGCGACCGGGTCGACGAAGTAGTCGGGAAGATCGTCGTAGCGGAACGCGAGCAGCGTCGTGAAGTCGGTCATCTCCTGCTTGTCACCGACGACGGAGGAGCCGGTGGTCGGGAAGATCTGGCCGTCGTAGACCCAGGCGTCGCCGGCCGGGGCTTCCTCGTCCTCGTCCGCCTGCGAGCCGAGGTCGGTGTCGAGACCGAAGCGCGAGAGGAACAGCCTGCGGTCACCGCCCGCACCTCGCGCGACCTTCGGGCCACGCTCGCGGAACCGGTTGGGCAGCCGCGACTGCCACAGGTCAGGGGGCTGCACCAGGTGATCGTCGACGCTCACGATCCGGAAGTCGCGTTCGCCCATCTCACCCCTCGTGTTCGGCGGCGGCACCCAGGACCTCGCGGATGCGTCGTTCCTGTTCGTCGCGATAGCGCTGCGCCAGCTCGCTGTCCCCGAGGAAGGTCGCCATCAGCCGCGAGCGATCGGCGAAGACTTCGAGGACGCGCGCGCCCTCGGGCCCGGCCTTGAGGGGTCCGTAGGCGGTGCCGGCCCGAACGACGCGGACGCTGCCGGGCCCGTGGCGGCGGCGGGTCACCTCGAGCTCACCCGCGATCACGTACGAGAGGTAGTCACATCCGTGGTGGTGTGGAGGAACTTCCGCGTGGGGCGCGTAGTCGATCATCGCGACCGCCGGTCGCCGTTCGTTGTCGGGGTCGCCTAGGTCGAAGATCGCGGCATCGCCGAGCATTGTGTCGAGGAACTCGAGCTCGTCCCACGTCGTCTCGATCTGGCCCTTCGCTTGCCGCTCGCCCGTGCTCGTCACGTCGTCCTCCTCTGTTCGCCTCACCAACCCGGCGTGCGTTGGAGCCGGGAACGGTCGAGCGCCTCGACCCGATCGCAGCCCACGATGGCCATCGTGGTGACGAGCTCCTCACGGACGAGCGCGAGTGTCCGCTCGACTCCCACACGGCCGGACGCCGCGAGGCCCAGAGCGGGAAGCCGCCCGAGGCCCACCGCCGCCGCCCCCAGTGCGAGCGCGACGGCGACGTCGCTGCCGCGTCGGACTCCACCGTCGACGATGACGGGGACCTCGTCACCCAGCTCATCGACCACCTCCACCAGGGCGTCGAGTGGAGCCGGAGCCGCCTCGAGCTGGCGGCCCCCGTGGTTCGAGACGAAGACGGCGCAGGCGCCGGCGTCGACCGCGGCTCGCGCGTCCTCCCGCGTGAGTACGCCCTTGGGGAACCAGGGGAGCGCGGCGCGTTCCCCGAGTGCACCCAGCCGATCCCACGTCCAGGTCGGGTGCTCGAAGGTGACCAGGGCCTTGAGCGTGGCGATCTCGTCCACACCGAGGTCGGGGCGGTGGTTCCCGAGGGCGAGGGTCGGGTCGGGAACGAAGCGATCCTCCATGGAGCGCTCCCGCCATCCCGCCATCGGCGTGTCCACCGTCACGCACACGGCGCGGTAGCCGCTCTGAGCGCAACGCTCGACCATGCGGAGGAAGTTGTCTTCGGTCCCGGCCGGGACGAGCTGGAAGAAGCGGCAGGCCTCCGGTGCTGTGCTCGCGACGTCCTCCAGCGCCCGCGAGGAGATCTCGGGGACGACCATCGCGGTGCCAGCCGACTCGTTCGCCTGGGCCACCGCCGCATGACCGTCGGGGTGGTAGAGCGCGTCGAATCCGAAGGGCGACGTCAACACGGGCATCGCGAGGTCCACCCCGAGTAGCGAGGTTCGCGGGTCGGGGCGCGAGATGCCGGCGGCGAAGCGCGGGCGGAACTGCCAGCGCTCGAAGGCGGCGCGGTTCTCGGCCAGCCCGCGCTCGTCTCCGGCGCCGCCGACGAGGAAGTTCCAGGCGCCGCGCTCGGTGTTCGCTTCGGCGGCGCGAGCGATCTCGGCGAGCGTGACGAATTCCTCGGTCGAGCTCCAGATGCCGAGGTCGTCGGTGTGGTCCCGACCCGCCCCCGGGGATCCGGTCGATTGGCTCGCGTCGGTCCCCGTGCTCACACCGCCCCCCCGATCTGTGAACGAGGATTCAGCCTACGGAAGGCCCCCCAGAGCGTCAACAGGGCGGTGTTCGGCCGCTCCGTGGGACTCACCGCGGATCGTGGGCCTGCACCCGCTCACGAGGTGCGTGAGCCGTTCTGTGAACGGGTGTTCGTTCGTCGAGAGCCTGCGGAGGGCCGAGCGCGCGAACGTAGGGGGGTGACGCGCGGGTCGTACGACGACGCCGACCATCGGCCTTCGGTCAAGCCCTCGGCACGCCGGGAGCGGCGCGAGGCCATCATGACGGCCGCGGTCCGCTGCTTCGACGGGCGCGGCTACGCCGGCAGCAGCATGGAGGAGCTCGCGAGCACGGCCGAGACCAGCCCCGCGAACCTCTACGAGTACTTCCGGGACAAGCAGGCGATCCTCGATGCTGTGATCGAGCGTGCGGTGTCGCAGGTCGTCGAGCGCACGCGCGACGTCGTCGAGCGCACGCCCGATCCCCGCGAGCGGCTGGAGGCCTTGGTCCGGACGCTCGTCGGGACCGTGGTCGCCGACGTCCCATTGGCCGCGGTCGCCCGCCACGATCGGCTCCTCGCGGGCGAACGCACGCGGTCGGTCGCGCGCCGAGGCGACCGATTCGTCGTGGACGAGTGGGTCCGGGCACTGCGGTCGGTGCGACCGGGGTGCCCGGAGCGCGAAGCCGTCGTCATGGTCCGTGCCGCGCTCGGGCTCGTCTTCTCGGTCACTCACACGGAGCCCGCCCTGCGGGGTCGGCGCCTCGAGGACGAGCTCGTCGGCGGTGCGTTGGCCGGACTGATGGGCACCGACGCCGACGATCTCGGCGATGCCTCAGCGCAACAGCGCGCGTAAGGACATCGCGACGAGCAGCGAGCGCAACACCTCGCGCTCGAGACCGCTGTCGACCTCGGCGGCGGAGATCGCCAGGCCGTAGACAGCGTCGACGCGGACCCGAGCCTCGGCTTCGTCGAGCTCCGGCCGCAGCTCGAGGAGCGCGTGCACGAACTCCTGCGTGTTCAACCGGTGGAGCCGGTCCCACCACCCGGCCCCGGTGGTGTCGAGGTGCCGGAGCTCGCGCCAGAGCGCGGCCGAGACCGACCGCTCGTCGAGCACCGTCTGGACGAGGTCGTCCACCAGACGCGTCAGCGTGTCCCGGGCGCCGACGGACTCCTCGACGATCGCGGCGACCCGCTCGGTACGGCGAGCTGCCGCGCGTTCGACGACCGCGGTGAGCAGCTCGTCCTTCGTGCCGAAGTGGCGGTAGACGCCGGAGCCGCTGATGCCGGCGGCTCGTCCCACGTCGTCGATTCCGGTGGCTCCGAAGCCCCGTTCCGCGAAGAGTTGCGCGGCCGACCGGAGGATCAGCTCGCGGCGGCGGAACCCGTCGGCGCGCTTCCGGGACGAGGTGTCGTCGCTCACGTGGCTCTCCGTCGGAGCGCATCGCTCGTGACCGTTCAGCGGAGACCATCCCGCATCCGGCCGCTCGCGCACCACCCGG
>CAYRHS010000120.1:4017-9665 GCA_964424125.1 uncultured Burkholderiales bacterium | reverse complement strand
GTGAGCTCGATCGTCCGCTACCTGTCCTCGGCTCCGAGCTCACGCTCGCGCTGGCGCGCAGTCGCCTCGAGGAGGCGGGCGTGGCGGGACTCGCGAAGCTCACCTCGGTCGCGGACGGCGAGCGCCGCCAGGTGGGTCCGTTCGACTGCCAGTTCGTCCCCGTGACGCACTCGGTTCCGCACGGCTTCGCCACGGTCTTTCGTACACCGGCCGGCACCATCGTGCATTCCGGTGACTTCAAGCTCGATCTCGAGCCCATCGACGACCGCGTCACCGACGTCGCCGCGCTCGGCCAGGTCGCGCGCGAGGCCGACGGCGTCCGGCTGCTGCTCTCCGACTCCACGAACGCCGAGCGCCCCGGGACGACGCTCTCGGAAGCCGTGGTGGGTCGGTGGCTCCACAACCTCTTCCGCGCCCACCCCGACCAACGACTCGTCGTCGCGTGCTTCGCCTCACACCTCCACCGCGTCCAACAGATCGCGGAGGCCGCCATCGACTCCGGTCGCCGGGTCGCGTTCCTGGGCCGGACGATGGTGCGCAACGTCACGCTCGCTCGCGAGCTGGGGCTGTTGCGGCTTCCCGCCGATCGGGTGGTCGACATGGAGGCCGTCCCGTCGCTCGCGCCTGCGGACGTCTGCGTCATCTGCACCGGGTCGCAGGGCGAGCCGCTCTCCGCGCTCTCGCTGATGGCCGCGCACGAGCACAAGTACGTCAAGCTGGGTCCGGACGACGCCGTCGTCATCTCCGCCCATGCGATCCCCGGCAACGAGGCCAGCGTGGGCCGCGTGATCGACGGACTCCACCGCGCCGGGGCGGCGGTGTTCCACGAGGGGAACGCGGAGGTGCACGTCTCGGGCCACGCCAGCCGCGAGGAGCTGCGGTTCCTCCTCCGTCTGCTCCAGCCGAGGTGGTTCGTGCCGGTGCACGGCGAGTACCGGCATCTCGTGCACCACGCCGAGCTGGCCCGCGAGACGGGTGTCGCGCGAGACCACGCGCTCGTCCTCGAGGACGGCGACGCCATCCGTCTCGGCCGTGACGACGCCGACGACGTCGACGTGGAGCGGCGCAGCGCTCCGGCAGGGTACCTGTACGTCGACGGGATCGTGGGCGGCATCGGCCACGGCGTGCTGCGGGACCGGCGGGCGTTGGCCGAGGAGGGGATCGTGGTCGTGGTGGTCACCGTCGACGCCGCTTCGGCCGCGATCGTGACCGGCCCCGAGATCGAGACCAAGGGCTGGGTCCACGCCGACGAGGCCGAGGACCTCATCGACGAAGGGCGCCGCGTCGTGGTCGAGTCGCTGGGGGAGGCGTTGGGGGAAGGGGTGGTCGACCCCGAGACGCTCGGCCGTCACGCACGTCGGGCCCTGGCGCGATTCATCAGCGATCGGACCCGTCGTCGACCCACGGTCGTCCCCGTGGTGATGGAGGTGTGAGGATGACGGACCCTGCGTTCGGTATCGACCTGCACGGTCGCACCGCGCTCGTCACGGGTGCCGGCGGCGGGGTGGGGCGCGAGATCGCACGGTCCCTGGCCGGGGTCGGAGCGTCGGTGTGGGTGAACGACCTCGACGGTAAGCGGGCCGCGGAGACGGCCGAAGCACTCGCCAAAGAAGCTGCACCGGCGGGAGGGGACGCTCGTCCGGTCGAGGCGGACGTCACCGAGGCCACCGCGGTGGCGGCGATGCGGGACGAGACCGGTCCGGTCGACATCCTCGTCAACAACGCGGGGCTCCCGTTGCGAAAGTTCGATCTCAAGCGATTCGCCGAGACGTCACCGGAGTCGTGGCACGAGTGGATCGAGATCAACCTGTTCGCGGTCATGCAGGTCACCCACTCGTACCTGCCGCCGATGCTCGAGCGCGAGTGGGGCCGCGTCCTCGCGATCGTCTCCGACGCCGGTCGGGTGGGGGAGCGGGGCCAGGTCGTCTACGGCGCGGCCAAGGCGGGCGCCATGGGCTTCGTGCGCGGCCTGGCCATGGAGGTCGGCCGGGCGGGCGTGACCGCGAACTGCCTCGCGCTGGGCTCCATCCGCCACGGGGTGATCGCCGAGGCCTACGACCGCAACCCCGAGATCGAGCAGAAGATGCTGCGGAACTATCCCGTGGGGCGGCTCGGGTCTCCCGAGGACCCGGCCCCGCTGGCGGTGCTCCTCTGCAGCGACGCAGGGAGCTGGATCACCGGCCAGGTGTACCCGGTGAACGGCGGCTACTCTTCCTCGCTCTGAGGGGAGATGGATCGAGCTGTCAGGCCACGATGGCGGCGACCACGATCAGCTGGACCGCAGCCGCGGCGATGGTGAAGCCGTGCCAGACCTCGTGGTAGCCGAACCATCTCGGCGAAGGGTTCGGGCGCTCCAACGCGAGGAGGATCGCACCCGCGGTGTAGAGCACGCCCCCGCCGAGGAGCAGCGCGATCCAGCCCAGCCCGAGGGTCGCGCCGAGCTGGGGCAGGAAGAACACCGCCGTCCAGCCCAGCCCGATGTAGAGCGTGTACTGCAACCAGCCGGGCAGGATGCCCCACGAGAGGTTCAGCGTGACCCCGACGACGGCACCGCCCCACACGATCGTCAGCACCAATGCCGCCGCCGTGGGCGACAAGACCCGAAGCGCGATGGGCGTGTAGGTGCCCGCGATCGCGAGGTAGATCGCGGAGTGATCGGCCCGGCGCCACCAGTACTTGGCGTGAGGCGACCAGCGGACACGGTGGTACAGCGCGCTGACGCCGAACATCGTGGTGACCCCGAACGCGTAGACGAGCGCCGCGATCCGGGCCTCGATGCCCGACGCGATGACGAACAGCCCGACGCCGGCCGCGAGCCAGACGAAGGCCGCGACCTGGTGGAGGACCCCGCGTAGGCGGGGAGGGTCCGACGACACGAGCTCCGCGGCGCTCGGTCGCTCGGCGGTGGTCGGCACGGGCACGACCGACAGCCTAACTACTGGTCGGTAGGGGGAAAAGCCGGGCTGCTCGCGGTGGTCGTGATGGCGCTGTTCCCCCTGGGTCCTTCTGAGACTGATGTGGCTGGTGTTACTGTCGGCCCATGCCCAGCTCCTCACGGCGGGCGGCTGCCTCCCGAGGTCCGGGGGCGGCTGCTCGGCACGTCGGCCGGGCCGCGCTGGATCAGCTCGGCGACCACGCGGCCGACGCCGCCGCCATCGGGCTCCTCGCGGTCGCGGTCCTCCTCGCGCTCGGTCTCTACGGCGACGCCGCCGGACCCGTCGGGGACGGGCTCGGGAGCGCGGCGACCGTCGCCGTGGGCCGGGCCGCGTACGCGCTCCCCCCGCTCCTGGTCGCGGGCGCGGCGTTGGCCCTCTGGCGGCCCAGCCATCAGGCGCCGCTTCGGGTCGCGCTGGGCGCCGGCCTCGTCGTGGTCAGCGGGGTCGGGTTGTTGCACCTGGCCACGGGCGCTCCCACGCTGCGGGACGGGATCGACCCGCTCCGTGAGTCCGGAGGAGTGCTGGGCGCGATCACGGCCCGCCCCTTGCAGGACGTCGCCCAGACCGCAGGAGCGGGGGTCGTGCTCGCGGCGGGGGCGATCCTCGGGCTCCTGCTCGTCTCGGGCATGCCGCTGCGGCGTCTCGTCGCTGCGATCGGTCGTTCGACCGCCGCCGCGGTGCGGGCGGCCACCCGCGTGTTCCGCATCGGGGCCGAGCCCGCCGGCGACTCGACGACCGACGACGCCGACCTGTGGACGCTCGACGACGTCGAACCCGCGACCGCTCCCGAGCTCGACGTGGCGGTCCCGGTCGCCGTGGTCGACGACGCGAGCCTTCCCACGGACGAGGTCGACGAGGCGGAGCCCGACGATCTCGCCGCGGCGACGATCGACGACGTCGCCGAGACGTCGGATGGGGCGAGCGAGGTCTCCGCCGACATCCCCGCTCCCACGATCGCTTCCAGCGATTGGGAGCTGCCCCCACTGTCGTTGCTCGACGCGGGCCGGGCGCGGCTGATCGACCGCCGACTGGCCGAGGATGCCGGTCGGGTCCTCGAGCAGACGCTCGCCGACTTCGGAGTCGACGCCCGCCTCGTGGGCATGACCATCGGACCCACCGTGACCCGGTACGAGCTCGAGCTCGCGTCGGGCGTGAAGGTCAACAAGGTGCGCAGCCTGACCCACGACATCGCCTACGCGATGGCGAGTCCCGACGTCCGCATCCTGGCCCCGATCCCGGGCCGCTCCGCCGTGGGCGTCGAGGTCCCGAACCGGCAGCGCCAGATCGTCACGCTCGGCGAGATCCTCAGCTCGACGGAGGCGACCCGCGCCACCCACCCGCTCCAGGTGGGCCTCGGTCGGGACATCGCGGGCCGGCCGATCATGTGCAACCTCGCGGAGATGCCCCACCTGCTCATCGCAGGCGCGACGGGCGCGGGCAAGTCGAGCTGCATCAACTCGATCGTCACCTCGGTCCTGATGCGCTCGACGCCGGAGGAGGTCCGGCTCATCCTCGTCGACCCGAAGCGTGTCGAGCTCGGCGGCTACAACGACCTGCCCCATCTGCTGACGGCGGTCGTCACCGATCCGAAGAAGGCCGCGAACGCGCTCGACTGGGCGGTGCGGGAGATGGATTTGCGCTACGAGCGGCTCGCCCGGGCCGGCGTGCGCGACATCAACGGCTACAACGCAGCCGTCGATGCCGGTGAGCTGACCGTCGACGATGCGACCGGCGACGAGTTCGAGCGCCTTCCGTTCGTGCTCGTCGTCGTGGACGAGCTCAACGACCTCATGATGGTCGCGGCTCGCGACGTCGAGGCCAGCATCTGTCGCATCGCCCAGATGGCTCGCGCGGTCGGGATCCACCTCGTGATCGCCACCCAGCGGCCCTCGGTCGACGTCATCACCGGGGTGATCAAGGCCAACATCCCGAGCCGACTGGCCTTCTCGGTCACGAGCGCCGCCGACTCCCGAGTGATCCTCGATCAGCAGGGCGCGGAGAAGCTCGTCGGGCAGGGCGACATGCTCGTCATGACCGCGTCCGAGAGCAGGACGCAGCGAGTCCAGGGTTCCTGGGTCACCGAAGGTGAGGTCCGGCGGGTCGCGGCGCACTGGAAGCGTCAGGCCCGAGGCCCTCACTACGTCGAAGGGATCGCCGACGAGGAGACCGGGAGCGGGACGGCAGCCCTCGTCGAGGACGACGGCGACGAACTGCTCGACGAGGCGCTCGATCTCGTGGTCCGTAGCCAGCTCGGCTCGACGAGCATGCTCCAGCGCAAGCTCCGCGTGGGCTTCGCACGCGCGGGGCGGCTCATGGATCTGCTCGAGCGCCGCGGCGTCGTGGGACCGTCCGAGGGTTCGAAGGCGCGGTCGGTCCTCATGACCGTCGAGGAGCTCGAGGAGATGCGCGAGCGGGTCGACGCGTAGCGGAGGCTCGCGTCAGGGAACGTCGCCCTCGGGTCGGGTCAGCTGGAGCGACACCCGTGTGGCGCCTCCGGCCATCGCCCGTTCGAAAACGGCCCCGACCGTCGTGATCACGGCACGGTCCTCACCGGAGATCGCCGTACCGAAGGGTCCGTCGTCGAAGGTGAGGCCCGAGCTCCGGACCGCGTCGAGGGCCGCCTCCCCATGAGGCCCGCGATTCCCCATCACGAACGGTTCGACGGTGAACTCGGCTCGCAGCATGACGCCACTCCCTTGGCCCGTCAGCGGC
>CAYRHS010000120.1:0-4007 GCA_964424125.1 uncultured Burkholderiales bacterium | reverse complement strand
AGTTGTAGACGGTGAAGCGGCTCACCGCGAGCGCGTCGGCGACGTCCTCGACGCCCTTGCGCAGGGTGAAGGCGCCCATCTCGTCGAGCATTGCCACCGCGCGCTGCTTGTCCTCGCGGCCCAGCTCCGGGAGCGGGCTCCCGAGCTGGTCCTCCACCGTGGCGATGAGGCGGTCGAGAGCACCCTGGAGCGCGGGGAGCCGAACGCCCACGACCACGCGACCCCTCCACTCGAGCGGGACGTCGCCCGCCTCGAGCTCGTCGGGGTCGACGATCTCGCCGCCGACCGCGTCGACGAGAGGGCGCACGGCCTCGACGAACGGCGCGTCGCGGCGGGGCTCGGTACCGCGCCTCACGTGTCCGAGTGACCCGCGAGGGCGATGTCCTGCGGGCGGATCGGGACCCGGGTCAGCTCGAGTCCGGTCGCGGCGCGCACTGCGGCCACCACCGCGGGGGTGCTCGAGATCGCCGGCGGTTCGCCGACACCCTTGGCGCCGAAGGGGGCGCCGGGCTCGGGCTCCTCGATCAGCGAGCTGACCACCTCGGGCATGTCGAGCGTGGTCGGGATGAGGTAGTCGGTGAACGAGGCGTTGCGGATCCGGCCGCGGTCGAGGACGACCTCCTCCATCACGGCGAGGCCGACCCCTTGCGCGGCGCCGCCTTCCATTTGACCGATCACCTGCAGGGGGTTGATCGCGCGACCGACGTCCTGGGCGGTGGCGATCTGCGCGACCCGAAGGAGGCCGAGATCGAGGTCGACGTCGACGACGGCCCGGTGGGCGGCGCACGCGAAGGAGACGTGGGCGTCGCCCTGGCCGGCCTCGTCGAGAGGCCGGGTCGGCTCGTGGTGGAACTCGCGGGTCTCGTCGACGACGAGGCCCCGTGCCGCCTCCGCGCACGAGAGATCCACCGACCCGTCGATCGAGACGATCCGGGCGTCCGCGGTCACCTGCAGACCCTGGATCCCGACGTCGTGGGCCCGGGCGACGTGCTCGACGAGCCGGTCCCGGGCCGCGAGGCAGGCTGCCTCCACGGCGCCTCCCGACATCCAGGTCTGGCGGCTCGCCGAGGTCGAGCGCGCGGTGACGACCGTGGACGTCGCGGCCGGCGCGAGGGCGACCCGGTCGATGCCGAGCACGGACCGGGCGATCTGTGCCGCGAGCGTGACGAAGCCCTGGCAGACCTCCGCGCACGCACAGGTGAGCGTCACGATCCCGTCCTCGATCCGGCACGTGGCCGTCGAGTAGTCGTCGAATCCCTCCGAGAACATGAGGTTCTTGAAGCCCACCGCGATGCCGACCCCGCGCCGGACACGAGCACGATCGGCGGTACGCCCTGCCCCGCCGGGAAGCGCCATGGGATCGCTGGTCGCATCGGGAGCGGCGGGGAGTGGCGCGTCCGCGGTCGCACGGACGACGTCGGCGATGGGGAGCGTCCCGGTGATCCGCTGACCGGTGACGATGGTGTCGCCGGGCCCCAGCGCGTTGCGCAGCCTCAGCTCGACCGGGTCCGAGCCGAGCGCGGCGGCGAGCTTGTCCATCTGCGACTCGTGGGCGAAACAGGACTGGACGACGCCGAACCCCCGCATGGCCCCGCACGGCGGGTTGTTCGTGCGGACGTTGTACGCGTCGACCACCGCGTTGTCGCAGCGGTAGGGGCCGACGGCGAAGCACGCGGCGTTCGCGGTCACGTGGTAGGAGGAAGAGGCGTACGCGCCGCCGTCCAGGACGATGCGCGCCTCGACCTTCACCAGGTTCCCGGAGCGGTCCGCGTGGTGCCGGTACCAGAGCCGCGCGGGATGGCGGTGGACGTGCCCGAAGAACGACTCCTCCCGTGAGTAGACGAACTTGACCGGCCGTCCGGTCCGCAGGGCGAGCATGCACGCGTGCACCTGGAGGCTGATGTCCTCGCGGGCGCCGAACGCACCTCCCACCCCGGAGAGCACGAGCCGGACCCGATCCGGGGGGAGGTCGAGGCAGTTGGCGACCTGGTCGCGGTCGACGTGGAGCCACTGGGTGGAGATGAGCAGCTCGACGCCGCCGTCGTCGGGGATGGCGAGCCCCGACTCGGGGCCGAGGAACGCCTGGTCCTGCATCCCGAGCTCGTAGGTGCCCTCCACCTGGATCGCGCCCACGACCTCGGGGTCACCTTTGCGGATCGGGAGATGGCGGAAGACGTTGCCGTTGGGGTGGAGAGGCTCGGTGACGAGCGCGACCTCGGGATCGACCACCGGCTCGGTCACGTCGTAGGTGACCCCGATGCGGTCACGAGCCAGCCGCGCGGTCTCGGGATGGTCGGCCGCGACCGCGGCGATCGGCTCACCCGCGTGGCGAACGACGTCCCGCGCGAACACGGGCTGGTCTCGCTCTTCGAGGCCGTAGACCGCGTGTCCGGGGACGTCGTCCGCCGTGATCACGGCCCGCACGCCCGGCGTCTGCCACGCCTCGGCGAGGTCGATCGAGACGATGCGCGCCGAGGAGTGTGGTGACCGCAACGTCGCGCCCCAGAGCATCCCTTCGGCCCACAGATCCGACGAGTACGCGAACGAGCCCCGGACCTTGGGGACGCCGTCGGGACGGAGCGCGCTCTCGCCGACGCGTCCGACCGGACGCGTGACGGGTGCGGCGGTAGCCGCGCTATCCACCGGCGCGCGCTCGAATCGTGGACCGCACCGCCTCGAAGATGCGGCCGTAGCCCGTACAACGGCAGAGATTTCCCGAGAGCGCTTCCCGGAGCTCGAGATCGCTCGGGTCGGGTACCCGGTCGAGCAGGTCGTGGACCGTCATCACGAGCCCCGTCGTACAGAACCCGCACTGGACCGCGCCCTCGTCGACAAGGGCCGCCTGCACGTCGGTGAGCGAGTCGTCGTCGACGAGACCCTCCACGGTCGTGAGCTCGGCTCCGACCGCAGACGCGGCGAGCACGAGACAGGAGCACACGAGGACGCCGTCGAGGAAGACCGAGCACGCTCCGCACTCGCCCTGCTCGCAGGCGTTCTTCGAGCCCGAGAGGTGCAGACGCTCCCGGAGGACCCACAAGAGGCTCTCGCCGAGCCAGGCGGAGTCGACCTCGTGGTCCCGGCCGTTCACCCGGAAGCGGTAGCCGACCTCGGGGAGGACGTGAGCCCGGGCCCCCGTGCTCACAGCGCCCGTTCCAGCGCCCGGGCGGCGAGTACGCCGACGGCGTGGCGGCGGTACGCCGCCGTGGAGCGATGGTCGTCGATCGGGCGGGCCGCGGCGGACACGCGGGTCCCGAACTCGCGGGCCAGTCGGACGTCGTCCAGTCGGGCGGCCTCCCAGTCCACGCGCTCCGCGATCCAGGTCTCGGCGTCCCGGGCCCGGATGACCCGCGGACCGGCGGCTCCGAGCGCGCAACGCACCGTACGAGCCCGGCGGTCGACGGTGAGGGCCACGCTGCACACGGCGATCACCATCGCGTTGCGCGTGCCCACCTTGAGGAACTCTTGCCGTCCCCGAGCGGCGGGCACGGTCACCCCCGCGATCAGCTCGCCGGGTTCGAGGCTGTGTCTCTTCGACCCGACGATCAGCTCGTCGAGACCGAGGTCGCGGCGGCCCCGAGCCGAGACGACCTCGATCCGCGCGTCGAGCGCCGCCAGCACCGGGAGCGTGTCGCCCGCGGGGGAGGCAGTGCCGAGGTTGCCGCCGAGCGTGCCCGCGTTGCGGATCTGGGGCGAGCCCACTGTGCGGGCAGCCTGGGCGAGCGCGGGAACGGACTCCGCGAGCGTGGGCGTCTGCATCTCCGAGTAGGTGAGCCCGGCGTGCAGCTCCACCTCACCGTTGCGGTGCTCGAAGCCTCGGAGCTCGCGCACACGCCGGAGCGAGACCACGTCGGTGGGACGACGCTGCGCCGAGTTCACCTCCACCATGAAGTCGGTGCCACCCGCGAGGACCTGGGTCTCCGGCCGCTCCGCGAGCACGCGGAGCACGTCGTCGAGCGTCTCCGGAACCGTGACCCCCATGGCGCCTCAGGCTCCCAGCGCGATCAACA
>CAYRHS010000119.1:0-9710 GCA_964424125.1 uncultured Burkholderiales bacterium | reverse complement strand
TGACGCGACCACCGACATCTCCGCCCAGACCTCCGCCGACCAGCGCTGCGCCTCGGCCAACGTCTCGCCCCGGTGCACCCGGCCCGCGTTCTCGAAGAGCGGGTACGCCTCCGGCGGCATGTGGACGTCGTGGGCCATCGTCGCCGCCGCGTTCATCGACGCCGGGTCGAGCGGCTCGGCGTGCTCGGGCGGCGTCCAGGCGGGGAAGCCTCCCTCCCGCAGCGAGAGTTCGAGAGAGCGGTAGGCCTCGCCGCCACAGATGATCGCCGCACCCTGCTCACCGCGGGCGATCGCCTCCGACACGCGGTCGACCCGGAGGGTGGGTTGGTTCCCGCCCCAGGGCGTGTGGACGCGCTGGGGCGCGTCGATGCCCACCCGCTCGGCCAACAGGCCGGGCAGGTCGTCGTAGGGCCAGGAGTTCACCGAGATCACCTCGAGGCGGCCGACACGGCTCCGCATCGCGTCGGGAACCCCGGTGTCGGTCAGCGCACGCTCGATCGTGTCCTGGATCAGCGTCGCGGGCTCGCGATGGGCCTCCTCGTCGCGGTCGGAGAAGCCCCCGATCCCGACGATCACCGGCGTGCGCGCCGCGTCCGTGCTCACTCGAACCTCCGCTCGTCGACGATCCTCGTGGCCTTGAACTCGCTGCTCGGGTCGTAGATCTCGGAGAGGTCCTCGACCAGCTCCACCTCCGGGGTCACCTCGGTGGCCTGCTTGACCCGGGTGCGCAGCTCCTCGTGGTGCCCCGCTTCCTGCCACCGGCCATGGCCGAGCTCGGGGTCGACCCCGAGGCGGATCACGAGCCGGTCGGGCGAGAGGGGGTCGTCCGGATCCCGGTGGGCCACGATCATCCGGTACTCGACGACCCCCGGCGTGTTCATCACGACCTCGTGGATCACCTGCGGGTTCACGAGCGTGCCTTTGATCTTGAGGATCTCCTTGGTGCGGGTGATGTGGGCGCTCCCCGTCGAGACGATCATCGACTGGCCACCCCGGCCGCAGGACGGGCACCGGTCGTGGGTGATCACCCCCTGGTCGCCGAGCTGGTAGCGAAGCAGCGGCATGCCGCGTCGGTTCAGGTGGGTGAGCGTCACGAGCCCGAGCTCGCCGTCGGGGAGCCGGGCGCCGGTGTCGGGGTCGAGGACCTCGAGGAAGATCTGGTCCGGCGCCCCGCTGTGCAGGGGCCCACCCTCGCGGCAGTAGCTGAACGGCAGGCCGCCCTCGGTGAAGCCGTACGGAGCGGTGACGAACACCGATTCCGCGCCCGCCTCGGCCAGGTTCTCCCGCATGTGGTCGAGCATCCGCCGCGTGAGGACCTCGCCGCTCGCCTTCACGATCCGCACCGACGACAGGTCGCGGCCCGCCGCGGCCATGTCGGCGAACATGCGCCGCAGGAAGCTGCCGATCCCGGCGATGACCTGCGGCTGGACGAGCTCGATCTGGTCCGCGATGTAGCGGGACGAGTTGTGAATTGGGAACTCCTCGTAGGGCATCCCGCCGAAGCCGTGGTAGAAGCCGAGCCCGGACGCGTTCGCGATCTGGCTCGCGAAGCCCGAGACGTGCGGGAGCGGGCTCAGCGGGAACGCGGTGAAGAACTTGTCGCCGGGGACGGTGTAGGTGATCTTCGACTCGCGCCGGCCGGCCAGCAGCACCCCGAAGAAGTCGTGGGTGGTGTACTCGTAGCGGGTGGGCATACCGGTCGTGGTGCCGGTCGTGTACACGGTCGTGTAGGTGAGGTCGTAGAGCCCGGGTTGCTCGAAGCGCAGCCGGAACGCCTCGGGATCTCCCATCAGGTCCTGCTTGGTGGTGACCGGAAGCTCGACGAGGTCGTCGGTGGACCGGACGTCACCGGGGTCGACGCCCTCCTCGGCGAAGACCTTCCGGTAGTGGGCGCTGGCCTCCGCCAGCCAGCCCATCTGGCGCACGAGCAGCTCGTCGCGGCGAGCCGTGAGTTGGTCGTCGGACCAGAACGTGGGGTCGTCGACATCGTCCCGGTACAGGGGCACCGCGTCGATGAACTTTCGCACCTCCTCCGGGGTGGGGTCCTCGAACGGTCGGTGGATGCTCATCGCGTCACTCACTCCTCTTCGCCTCGATCGGTTGCTCCGTCGTGTTCGACGCCATGGACGACCGCGAGCAGCTCGCCGTGCTCGACGCCGTCGCCTTCCCGCACCCGCACCTCGACCACGGTCCCCGCCTCGTGGGCGACGATGCGATGCTCCATCTTCATCGCCTCGATCACGGCCACGACGTCGCCGGCCGCGACCTCGTCACCGGGGGCGACGGCGACAACGGTCACCCGGCCCGGCACGGGGGCCACGCACCCGCCGGCGACGTCACCCGCGCCCCGCCCGGGGAAGCGGTCCTCGGTGACGAGCTCGCTCTGGCCGTCCTCGGTGTTCACGAAGCTGGTCTCGCCCACACGGTGGACGCTCACGCGACGACGGACGCCCCCTGCTCGGAGGTCGAGTCGTCCGCCGTCGACCGGCCGGAAGCGCACGTCCTCGGTCCGGCCACCGCAGCGGACCGTCGCGGCCCCGGACGTCGAAGCACGGGCCGGCTTCGTCACCTCGTACTCCAGCTCCCACGGCTCGTCCCCGGCCTGGAACGTGATCTGCTGGCCGGCGCTGCGCAGGTTCCGCCACCCCGAGGGAACGGTCCCGAGCACGGGCGCGGCCCGCCGCCGCTCCTCCTGGCCGGCGAGCGCGGCTGCGATCGCGTGGATCCGGACGACCTCGTGATCCTGCCGGGGGATCGGGAGCCGCTCGAGCCAGTTCGTGTCGACGTCGCCGCGCCGGAAGTCCTCCGAGCGCAGGACGGCGAGGAGCTGGTCGCGGTTGGTACGGACCCCGTGCACCTGCAGCTCGAGCAGGCCGCGTGCGAGCCGGGCCAGTGCCTCCGTACGCGTCGGCGCGTGCGCCACCACCTTGGCCAGCATCGGGTCGAAGGCGACGGACACCCGCGAGCCCGTCTCGACGCCCGCGTCGTAGCGCAGACCCGGCGTCGGACCGGGCTCGAAGCGGTGGAGCCGACCCGTCGACGGGACGCCCCGCTCGGGGTCCTCCGCGTAGAGGCGGGCCTCGACCGCGTGCCCGGACAGGCGCAGGTCGTCGATCCCGACCGGGAGCGTCTCCCCGGTGGCGATCTCGAGCTGGCAGCGCACGAGGTCCAGCCCGGTGACCGCCTCCGTGACCGGATGCTCCACCTGGAGCCGCGTGTTCATCTCCAGGAAGAAGAAGTCGTCGCCGTCGAGGAGGAACTCGACCGTGCCCGCGTTCGTGTACCCGATCGTCTTCCCCGCGGCCACGGCCGCCGCCCCCATCCGGGCCCGGAGCTCCGGGGAGACGGCCGGTGAGGGAGCCTCCTCGACGACCTTCTGGTGCCGGCGCTGGACCGTGCAGTCGCGCTCGAAGCAGTGGACGAGGTGCCCGTGCTCGTCCCCCAGTACCTGGATCTCGACGTGGCGACCCGAGGCCACGTACCGCTCGACGAGGAGCGTGGCGTCGCCGAACGCGGAGGCCGCTTCCCGGCGGGCGCTCTCGACCGCGGCGACGAGCTCGGCTTCGTCGCGGACCACCCGCATCCCTCGTCCGCCGCCGCCGAACGCGGCCTTGACGAGCAAGGGATACCCGACCGGGGCCGCGGTCGGCCGCGGGTCCCCCTCGTCGGGGAGCACGGCATCGGGCAGGAGGGGCACCCCCGACGCCCGCACGGTGGCCTTCGCCTCGATCTTGGAGCCCATCGCCGCGATCGCAGCCGGCGACGGACCGACCCACGTGAGGTCGGCATCCCGACACGCGGTGGCGAAGTCGGCCCGCTCGGCCAGGAAGCCGTACCCGGGGTGGATCGCGTCGGCACCGGTCCCGCGGGCCGCCTCCAGGAGTCGGGCGACGTCCAGGTAGCTCGTGGCCGCGGTGTCGCCGTGCAACGGGACCGCGACGTCGGCCTCGTCGACGAACGGCTCGCCCTCGTCGGGCGCCGCGTACACGGCGACCGTGCGCATCCCCATCTCCATGGCACTGCGCAGGATCCGGCGCGCGATCTCACCCCGGTTCGCGACGAGCAGCGTGCGGATCGGTCGGAACGAGCTCATGTCACATCCGGAACACGCCGAAGCCACCGGCGCCCTCCACGACGTTGGAATGGGTTGTCGAGAGCGCCATGCCCACGACGGTCCGGGTGTCACGGGGGTCGATGATCCCGTCGTCCCAGATCCGGCTGGTGGCGAAGAGCGCCTGGGACTCGCGGCCGATCTGCTCCTCGATCGCGGCGCGAGCGGCGGCGTCGGCCTCCTCGTCGAAGGGCCGGCCCGCGCGCTCGGCCGCGGCCCGGCCGATCTGCGACATCACGCCCGCGAGCTGCTCGCCGCCCATCACCGCGATGCGGTGGTTCGGCCAGGTGAAGAGGAAGCGTGGGTCGTAGGCGCGTCCCGCCATCCCGTAGTTCCCGGCGCCGTAGGAGTTGCCGACCATGACCGTCACGTGCGGGACCTTCGAGTTCGAGACCGCGTTGATCATCTTGGCGCCGTCCTTGATGATCCCGCCCTCCTCGTAGCGCCGTCCGACCATGTAGCCGGTGATGTTCTGGACGAAGAGCAGCGGGGTGTCCACCTGGTTGGCGAGCTGGATGAACTGCGCCGCCTTCTGGGACTCCTCGGAGAAGAGGATCCCGTTGTTGGCGAGGATCCCGATCGGGAACCCGTGGATCGACGCCCACCCCGTGACGAGCGTGTTGCCGTAGCGGGGCTTGAACTCCTCGAACCGGGATCCGTCGACGACCCGGGCGATGACCTCGCGGACGTCGAAGGGAGCCCGATCGTCGGCCGGGACGATCCCGAGAAGCTCCTCGGGATCGTGCACGGGCTCGTCGGCAGGGCGCGTGGGACCGGGGCCGAGCTTGCGCCAGCTCCAGGCACCGACGATCCCCCGCGTCAGCCGCAACGCATCGAGCTCGTCGTCCGCGAGGAAGTCGGAGAGCCCCGAGACCGAGGAGTGCATCTCGGCACCGCCGAGCTCCTCCTCGCTCGACTCCTCGCCCGTCGCCATCTTCACGAGCGGGGGCCCGCCGAGGAAGACGTGCGCCTGGTCACGCACGAAGACCGTGTAGTCGCTCATGCCGGGCATGTAGGCACCGCCCGCCGTGGCGTTGCCGAACACCACCGCGACCGTGGGGATCCCCTCCGCGGACAGCCGCGTGAGGTTGCGGAACTGCTCGCCACCGGGCACGAAGATGTCGGCCTGGTGGGGCAGGTCGGCGCCCCCCGACTCCACGAGGTAGACGACCGGGAGGCGGTTGACGCGCGCGATCTCCATCGCGCGCAGCCCCTTCGTCACGGTGACCGGGTTGATGGAGCCGGCGCGGACCGTCGGGTCGTTGGCGATGATCACGCACTCCACGCCGCACACGACGCCGATCCCGGTGACGATGGACGCGCCGATGGCGAAGTCGGTTCCCCACGCGGCGAGCGGCGAGAGCTCGAGGAACGGGGCGTCGCGGTCGACCAACAGCTCGATGCGCTCCCGCACGAGGAGCCGGCCGCGCTCGCGGTGGCGTTGGACATAGCGCTCGCCGCCCCCGGCCACGACCTCGCGCTCGAGCTCGTGGAGCACCTCGAGGCGCGCCAGCATCGCGTCCCGGTTCGCTGCGAACTCGGCCGAGCCGGGATCGACCGTGGTCGCCAGCGCCTCCCCGACCGGCGCAGCGGCAGCCTGTGGGGTGCTCAGGGCATCACCATGCCGCCGTCCACGATCACGGTCTGGCCGGTCATGAACGACGACTCGTCCGAGCACAGGTACACGAGCGCGCCGGTGAGGTCGGCGGGCGTGCCCGTGCGGTGGATCGCCTGGACCTGGCTCATCTGCGCGAGGCGTTCGGCGGGAACGATCGAGAGGGTCGACTCCGTGTCCATCTGCCCGGGCGCGATCGCGTTCACCGTGATGCTGTCGCCACCCAGCGCCTTGGCCATCGAGCGGGTGAAGCCGATGATGCCCGCCTTCGAGACCGAGTAGTGCAGCAGCGAGGCGCCGCTCCAGGCCGCGATGGACGCCTGGTTGACGATCCGGCCCGCGCCCTGCTCGCGCATGGTGGGAACGACCGCACGGGTGCAGAGCCACGGCCCCCGCAGGTTCACCGCCATCACGCGGTCCCACTCGTCGGGGTCGAGCGCGAGCGGGTCTCCGGGCTGGAGCCCTGAATAGAGCGCCGCGTTGTTCACGAGGGCGTCGATGCGGCCCGCCTCGGAGACGACCCGCGCGGCCATCTCGGTGGCGGAGTCGAGATCGGCGACATCGACGGCAGCGGCGATCGCGCGCCCACCGTCGGCCGCGACCAGTCCCGCGGTCTCCTTGGCCCCGGCCTCGTTGATGTCGGCGGCGACCACGAATGCGCCCTCGGCGGCCAGGGCTCGGCAGTACTCCACGCCGATCCCCTGTCCCGCACCCGTGACGATGGTGACCTTGCCGTCGAGTCTCGTGCTCACGTTGCCCCCCAGACCAGGTGCTTCACCTCGGTGAACTCCTCCAGGCCGAGCCGACCGAGCTCGCGCCCGACGCCCGACTGCTTGTACCCGCCGAAGGGCCCGTCGATCGACGAGGTGTAGTCGTTCACGGACATCTTCCCTGCGCGGATGCGGCGGGCGACCTCGATCCCGCGGGCCACGTCGCCGCTGTAGACCGATCCCGCGAGACCGTACTGCGAGTCGTTGGCGATGGCGACGGCCTCGTCGGCGTCGCCCGAGTACCGGATGGCGCAGAGAACGGGCCCGAAGATCTCCTCCTGGGCGATCCGCATGGCGTTGTCGACCTCGGTGAAGATCGTGGGCTCGACGTAGTGCCCGCCGAGGTCCACGGGCGCGCGCCCGCCTCCGACCGCGACCTTGGCGCCCTCCTCGCGGCCGAGGGCGAGGTAGCCCTCGACCCGCTCGCGCTGCGTGGCCGAGATGAGCGGCCCGACCTGGCTCGTCTCGTCGTGGGCGGAGCCGACCCGCAGCGACCCGACGATGCGCGTCAGGCCGTCGACGACCTCGTCGTGGAGGTTCTCGGGGAGGACGAGCCGCGTCATCAACGCGCAGCCCTGGCCGCAGTTGAGCACGAAGCGCATCGCCGCCGCGGCCACCTTGGCGGGATCGGCGTCGGGCAGGGCGACGAGCGCCGACTTGCCGCCGAGTTCGAGGACCAGCCGCTTCACCGTCTGGCCCGCGGCGCTCGCGATGGCCCGCCCGACCCCGGTGGAGCCGGTGAACGTGATCATGTCGACGCGCGGGTCGGTGGTCATCACCTCGCCGACGTCGGGACCGCCGGTCACGACGTTCAGCACCCCGGGCGGGACGCCCGCTTCGAGCGCCAGGCGCCCGAGCTCGAGCGCGACCGAGGGAGTGTCGAGCGCGGGCTTGAGCACGACGGTGTTGCCCGTCACGAGCGCGGGCGCGACCTTCCAGAGGTCGAGGAAGTGCGGGAAGTTCCACGGAACGATCGCCGACACGACCCCTCGGGGCTCGCGCAGGATCGCCTGCGCGGTGGGCACCGGACCCTCGATCGCCGGGAGCGGCTCGTCGAGCGAGCGGCTCCCTCGATCGACCAGGTCCCAGTAGTTCGCCATGGGTCGCGTCACGTGGATGGCCTTCACCTGGGAACGCAGCGCGCCGAGCTCTTCCACGAGGAGGTCGGCGAAGACGTCCTCGGCGGCCTCCAGTCGGAGGCCCAGGTCACGCAGGACCTCGGCCCGCGCGCGCGGCCCCATCCCGGGCCACTCGCCCTCGTCGGCCTCGCGCCGCGCGGCCGCGATCGCGGCCTCGGCGTCCGCGGGCCGCGCGAGCGGCACCTCCCGTACGGGCTCGCCCAGTGACGGGTCCTCGACGGTGAGCCGCTCACCCGCGACTGCGTCCCGTTGTTCGCCGTCGATGATCAAGCGGTCGCTCACGGCATCTCCTCGCTCGGTCGGTGTCTCAGAAGCTCCGGGGCATACCGAGCCACTCGGCGATGACGTTCAGGGCCATCTCGTTGGAGATGGGCGCGAGACGGAACAGGCGCACGCGGCGCCAGTAGCGGTTGAGGTCGGACTCGAGCGTGTAGCCCCGTCCGCCCAGAACCTGCATCCCGAGATCGAGCGCCTGGAAAACGTTCTCGGCCGCCACCGACTTGGCCGACGTGGCCTCGAGACCGCAGGGCCGGCCCTGGGCCTGGAGCCACGCCGCTTTGTAGACCATCAGGCGCGCCTGCTCCACGAGCAGGTGCATGCGCGCGATGTGGTGCTGGACGGCCTGGAAGCGGCCGATCACGCCGCCGAACGCCTCGCGCTCGAGCGCGTGCTGCCGGACCTCCTCCAGGCCGGCCTCGCCCCACCCCACGCACATGGCGCCGATTCCGAGCCGCTCGTTGTTGAGCATCCCGAGCAGCCCGTAGAAACCGCGGTCGAGCTCACCGAGCAGGCGGTGCTCCGGGACGAACACGTTGTCGTAGAAGGCGGCGTTGGTGTCCTCGTCGTTCATGACCGGGAGCCGCTGGAGCTCGATCCCCTCGGCGTCGCGGTCGACGAGGAACACGCTGACGCCGTGGGCCCGCTTCGCACCCGGCGGCGACGTCCGCGCCACGACGACGAGGTAGTCGGCTTCGGTGGAGGCCGACGTGAACATCTTCGACCCGTTGATGCGCCAACCGCCGTCGACCGCGGTGGCGGTGGTGCGCATCGCGCCGAGCACGTCCGTGCCGCCTTCGGGCTCGGTGATGGAGAGCGCGAAGCGGGCGTCGCCGTCGACGAGGCGAGGGAGAAACTCGCGCTTTTGGTCCTCGGAGCCCATCGTCATGAGCGCCTGGCCCCCGAAGCACATGGTGGCGAACGTGGGCCCGATCGCCTCGATCGCGGGGGCGGTCGCCTCGAGCACGACCGCCATGTCGAGGACCGTGCCGCCGGACCCGCCGTACTCGGGATCGATGCCGATCCCGAGCCAGCCCGTCTCCGCGAACTTCCGCCAGAGACTGGGCTCGTAGGTGCCCTGCGCCGCATGCTTGCGAATCAGCTCGGGGGGGCACTCCCGGGCCACGAACTCCCGCGCGCTGTCGCGCAGAAGCTGCTGGTCTTCGTCGAGATCGAAATTCAAGGGAGGCTCTCGGTCGAATCGGTTGAATGATTTTACTGGATACCGGAGCCCTGACACCATTGGGTCGATGGAGCTGTCCCTCTCCACCCGCGAGGAGGAGTTCCGCCGGGAGCTCTCCTCGTGGCTCGACGCCAACCTGCCCGAGGGTTGGGGCACGCGCGCGTTCCGCCTCCCCCGCGACCCGATGGAGCGCATCGCCTGGCTGCGCGACTGGCAGGCGAAGATGGACGCGGGCGGCTGGGTGGCGGTGCACTGGCCGACCGAGCACGGCGGTCGGGACGCGAGCCTCCTCGAGCAGGTCGTGTACCACACGGTGCTGGCGGAGCGGAGGGTCCCGCCGCTCATCGGGAACATGGGCCTCTCCATCTGCGGACCAACGCTCATCGTGCACGGCACCGACGAGCAACGCGAACGTTTCCTGTCGCCGATGCGCTCGGGTCAGCACATCTGGTGCGAGGGTTTCTCGGAGCCGAATGCGGGATCCGACCTCGCCGGGCTCCAGACCACGGGCCTCGTCGACGGCGACGAGCTGGTGCTGAACGGCCAGAAGATCTGGACCTCGGGCGCGCAGATCGCGGACTGGATGTTCGCCCTGGTCCGCAGCAACCCCGACGCC
>CAYRHS010000118.1:9270-9742 GCA_964424125.1 uncultured Burkholderiales bacterium | reverse complement strand
GGTTGAGCAGGACCTGCTCGAGGCGAACCGCATCGTCCTCGACTCGATCGACGCCGATCTACAGGGTGAGGTCGACGAGGCGAGTCGGACGAGCGGACGCGTCGTGCTCGAGGCCGGAGCGGAGCTCATTCGCAGCGAGGTGCGCGGCCCGGCGGTCATCGGTAACGGCGCGAGGATCGTGGATTCCTTCGTCGGTCCCTATTCCTCGATTGCCAGGGGCTGTTTGCTCGAGGGGGCGGCCATCGAGCACTCGGTGGTGCTCGACGGGGCCGAGATCCGCGGCGTCGGTCCGATCCGCGACAGCCTGATCGGTCGGGACGTCCGCGTCGGCCGCACCGGCATGGTGCCGGGCGGCTACCGGTTCATGCTCGGCGACCACTCCGAGCTCTCGGTGTCTTAGCTGGGGAGAGACGGGGGGGGGGGGTAGGGTTGGGGGGTGCGAAACAAAAAAACCCCCCCCCCCCCCCCCACA
>CAYRHS010000118.1:0-9260 GCA_964424125.1 uncultured Burkholderiales bacterium | reverse complement strand
GGCGACCCCTCGGTGCTCTCGGTGTCTTTGCGGGGGTGTGAGGGGGGGGGTCGATTGGGGTCGCTGAGCGATCCCTATCGACGCCCCCCCGTCCTCGCTCTCGCCTCGGCGAGCACCGCGTCGAGCGTGGAGTCGAGGTCGTGGTGGGGACGCCAGCCGGTGTCCCGCTGCAGCTTCGTGGGATCGCCCACGAGGCGCGGCACCTCGACCGGGCGGACGAGCTCGGGATCGACTATCACGCGCAGTGGGCGCTCGGAGCGGGCGAGCAGGCGCTCGACCACCTCGGCGACCCGGATCCCGTGCCCGGAGCAGACGTTGTACGCGTCTCCGGGTGTCCCCTCGACCGCGAGCAGCCGGTACGCGGCGACGACGTCACGGACGTCGCTCAGGTCCCGGACCGCGTCGAGCGATCCGACTCGGATCTCGTTCGCGTCCGCCGCCTCCGCCTCCGCGATGCGCCGGGCCAGCGCGGGGACGAGGAACCGGTCCTGCTGGCCGGGGCCGGTGTGGTTGAACGCGCGCACGCGGATGGTTGCCAGGCCGTCGCCGAGGTGCGCCTGGAGCGCGAGCAGGTCGGCGGCGGCCTTGCTGGCTCCGTAGGGCGTGAGCGGCCGGAGCGGCGTGTCCTCGGTGATGACGCCGTCGACCGCGCCGTACGCGTCGGCGCTCGCGACCACGACGACCCGGGCGACCTCGTAATCGGTCGCCGCCCGCAGGACGGTCAGGGTGCCGCCCGCGTTCACGCGGAACACCTCGGCCGGTGCCGACCACGACTCCCCGACATGGCTGAGGGCCGCGAGGTGGTACACGACGTCGGGGCGGTTGGCGTCGAGGATCGCGTGGACCGAGTCGGCGTCGGTGACGTCCACGCCCGACCGACTGTCGACGGCGGTCACCTCGTCTCCGACGTCTTCGAGGTGCTCGACCAGGAAGCGACCGACGAATCCGCTCGCACCGGTGACGAGGGCGCGCATCACTGCCTCACGCCGCCAGTGAGCGGGCGGCGGCTCGGTAGGCGCCGACGTGCGCAGCCGCGCTCCGCCGCCAGGTGAACTCGGCAGCCCGCCGTGGTCCGGCCGAACGGAGCCGGTTCGCGAGGGCGGTGTCGTCGAGCACCGAAGCCAGTGCGTCCGCGAGCGCATGGTCGTCGCCGGACGGCACCAACAACGCGGCGTCGCCGCCGACCTCCGCCATCGCCGTGCCGGCGGTCGTGACCACCGGCGCCCCGCAGGCGAGCGCTTCGAGGACCGGGAGCCCGAAGCCCTCCTCGAGCGACGGGTACGCGACGACCTCGGCGCGACGGAAGAGGGCCGGCAGCACATCGGCCGCGACGTAACCCGGGCGGAGCACCCGCGTTGCCGTGCCACTGCGCTCGACCGCGTGGCGCACGGGGTCCGTGCCCCACCCCTCGCCGCCCGCGACGACGAGGCGGAGGTCGGGCCGGGTGGCGTCGAGGCGGCCGAAGGCGCGGACCAGTGTGGGCACGTCCTTGCGCGGCTCCAGGGTTCCGGCGAAGGCGACGTACGGGGGTCGAGCCCCGATGGTGCGGAGCGCGGCGAGGTCGGACTCGACGAGCTCGCCACCGGGATCGGGACGGAATCGCTCGTGGTCGACCCCGTGCGGAATCGTCAGGACCTCGGCCCGCGGCGCGAGCAGGGAGTGGAGCCGCCGGGTCGTCACCTCGGACGGAGTGATCAACACGCGGGCGCGCGATGCCGACCATCTGATGGCGCGGCGGAAGAACGACACCTTCGCCCGTTCGTGCCATTCCGGGTGGTCGAAGAACGTGAGATCGTGCACGGTCACCACCGCGGGGACGTCCAGGTGCTGCCACGGCATCGTGTAGTGAGGGCCGTGCCACACCTCGACGCCGGCGGCGTGGCGGGCGCCCTCGACCTGCTCCCACGCCAGGCGCGTCGGACGGCGCCGAGGAGCCGACGCGCGTACCTCGGACCCGGGCGCGAGGTCGTGCCAGCGCCCGGCGTCGTCCCGGCGGCACAGCAGAACCAGATCGACGTCGGCGTGCGTCGCGAGCTGCTCGGCGAGCTCCATCGTGTACACGCCCGCCCCGACCGGGCTCGCGGGAACGGCCGACACGTCGAGGAGGACCCGCATTCCCGGCCCGCTAGATGCGTTCATGAGCGTCGAATATGACGCGTGAGGAACGCATCATCAACGGTGGGACCGGATCGCGGTGTCGTACGCGGCTCGGTGTGCGGTCGCGCTCTTCTGCCAGGTGAAGGACGCGGCGCGAGATCGGCCGCGGGTGGCGAGCTCGTCGCAGTAGCGGGGGTCGTCGGCGACAGAACGAAGCGCTGCGGCCAGCGCGTCGACGTCGTCGGGCGGGACGAGCAGTCCCGCGTCACCCAGGATCTCCGGAAGCGCTCCGGCGTCGGCCGCGATCACCGGACAGCCGCGCGCCATGGCTTCCAACACCGGGAAGCCGAATCCCTCGTCGCGTGACGGGATCACGCACGCGACCGCAGTCCGATACAACGCGTCGAGGATCCCGTCGCCGACCGCGCCCAGGAGTCGAACCTTCGGCCCACGGAGACCCTCGACCACACCCCACCCCGGCGGTCCCGCGATCACGAGCGTCGGTGACGCGTTGCCGGGGAGTGCGCGCACCGCCGCGGCCGCGACGTCGAAGCCCTTGCGGGGCTCGACGGTCCCGACCGAGAGCACGAACGGCCGTTCGAGCCCGAGCGAGGCGAGAACCGTATCGAGATCGGCATCGTTGCGCGATCCCACGGGCGTGCTTCCGTGCGGGGCGACGCTGATCCGGCCTTCGTCGAAGCCGGCATCGACGAGCTGGCCCGCGGTGAAGTGCGAGGGTACGACGATCGCGTCCGCGTGCCGACGCGCCAGCCCGAGGCCCTGCTCGTGGAACTTGCGACCGCGAGGCGTGGAAGCGTCGGGGACGTTGCGGAACGCGAGGTCGTGGATCGTGACGACGAGGGGCGTGGCCGGGGGGACCGCCAGGCTCGGCGCATGCACGAGGTCGACCGCCAGCCGGACCCGGGGTCTTCGCAACCGGTGCCAGGCCTGGTAGCGCCACGGTCCCCGAGGCCATCCGAGGTCGACGAGGCCCGCGGGTGGGTCGGAGATGCGCCCTGCAGCGAAGGGCAGGACGTCGCACCCCGCCGCCGGGAGCGCGTCGAGCAACGCCCAGATGTAGCGACCGATCCCGCCCGGGACCGGCTGCGCGAGCTGGCCCACGTGGAGGCCGACTCTCACGAGCGCTCCTCGACGAGCGTGCGGTAGGCATCGGCGAAGGCGGGCGCGGACCGGCTCCAGCGGTAGCGGCGCACCCGTTCGGCTCCGGCCGCGACGAGACGGCGACGGCATTCCTCGTCCCCGACGACCCGCTCGATCGTGGTCGCGAGGTCCGTCGGGTCGTCGGGCTCGGCGAACTCGGCGGCGTCGCCCAGAACCTCGGGGAGCGCCCCGGCGCGGCCGGCGACGACCGGCACGCTCGCCTGCATCGCCTCCAGGGCCGGGAAGCCGAAGCCCTCGTAGATCGACGGGTACGCGAAGACGCGTGCCCCGGCCAGCAGGTCGCGCCGCTCGTCGCCCGTCACGTACCCGAGACGCACGATCCGGTCGCGGTGCCGGGCGTCGTCGACCGCGCTCGTGAACGCGTTGGCGCCCCAGCCATCGGGCCCGGCAACGACGAGATGCAACGTCCGGTCCCGTTCGGCGATCTGGTCGAACGCCTCCACGAGGCGGGGCAAGTTCTTGCGCGGCTCGATCGTCCCGAGCGCGAGGACGTAGCGATCCGCGTCCGCCGTCCGCCGTCCGCTCGCGGGGTCACCGCGCGACTCCTCGTCCAGGCCGGGGGGAATGCACACGATCTCTTCCGCTGGCACGTCGAAATGCTCGGCGATCTCGTCGGCGACGAAGCGGGTCGTCGTGTGGATCCGCGCGCGGCTCGCGAGCGCGCGCCGGATCGCGTGCGGATAGCGCAACGTGTCGCGCGCGCAGAGCTCGGGGAACCGGACGACGGTCAGGTCGTGGACGGTCACGAGCGTGGGGAGCCGGACCGGCGGTGCGATGAAGTTGGTGGCGTGGACCACGTCGACGGGACCGGTCCAGCGCGAGACGCCGGGACCGAGGCCGCGGTCCCAGACGGCTCGCACCAGGCGAGCCGGGAACGGTCGACTGGCCGCCCGGACCCCCTCCGGGACCACGTCGGCGAGCTCCCTGGCGCCCCGGAGCGTGACCGCGTAAGCGGTCAGGGCCAGGTCATCTCGCGCGGTGAGCGCGGTGAGGAGTCCGCGCACGAGTCGGGCCACGCCCGTCCGGGTGCCCAGCAGAGGGGTGCCGTCGACGGCCACACGTAGCACGGATGCAGCGCTCCTGAAGGGGTCGAGATCGGGTGCAAGCGCCCTTCGCACCCTGGGTCCGCCCGTCACCGTAACCGTCGGGATAGCGCCAGGCGTTCAAGGACGGGGGCTCGGATGCCGACCCATGGAATCGACGACGGGGGAAGTCCCTCGTGCCCCGGCGGGCGCGCGAAGCTATCGCCCGGGTGGAGCACCGAACCCGAGCCGGGCGCCGCAGGCCCGGCCCCTAGCGACGAGGCAGGTCATGCGGCGACTGTTGATCGTTCCGGTGCTGGCGTTCGCGTTGGTGCTGTACCCACAGGTCGACCCGGGCGGCGATCTCGATCCCGAAGCGCGGGTCGACGAGGTCCAGCTCACCAGCGGGCCCGTCGAGCAGGGTTGGGGCGTCCAGGTCGAGACCGAGACCGACCTCGTGGGCGTCAAGTGGGAGGGTGATCCCGACGCCACCTTCACCGTCGAAGCGCGCAACGAGGACGGCGAGTGGGAACCCGCCTTCGAAGCAGGCCCTCCGGATGGTGGCCCCGATCCGGGCACGGAGGAGTCACAGCGCGCGGCTGCTGCGGGCCAGGCTTCCGAGCCCGTGTGGCTCGGTGACGCGACTGCGGTCCGTGTTCGTCTCGCCGCAGGTGAGGCGTCCGACGTCGAGCTCGTCGACGTCGATTCGCCCGAGGTCACGTATCCGGATGACAGCGCCGCCGCGATTCCCCCGCAACCCGGGATCGTCACGCGGGCACAGTGGGGAGCGCAGCCACCACCGTGCGCGCCGGACGTGGCGAGCAGCGTGAAGTTCGCGGTCGTGCACCACACCGCGGGATCGAACAACTACTCGAACGGCGCCGCGGTCGTGCGCGGCATCGACGCCTACCACATCTCGCTCGGATGGTGCGGGATCGGTTACAACTTCCTCGTCGACAAATACGGAACGGTGTACGAGGGCCGCGCGGGCGGCATCACGAGCACCACCGTCGGGGCCCACGCGGCGCCGTTCAACACCAACAGCACCGGCGTCGCGCTCATTGGCAACCACGAGACGGCCGGGGTCTCGGCGGCCGAGCGGTCGTCGCTGCGCAAGCTGCTCGCCTGGAAGCTCGGGCTCCACCATGTCAACCCGCTCGGCTTCACCACGCAGAACGGCAAGACGATCCGCAACGTCGTCGGGCACCGGGACGTGAACCAGACGACCTGTCCGGGACAGTACGCCTATGCGCAGCTCCCGAGCTTGCGGGAAGAGCTCGCGTGGATCATCGCGGTCAACATGGACGACTACCGAGCCATCGAGGAGCGCCCGATCTACGGAGGCTGGTGGGAGCTCGACGGCACGGGAAGGGTCGAACCCATCCTGGCGCCGGACTACGGAAGTCCGACGTTCACCGGCGACATCGCCCGCGACATCGCCGCCATGCCTGACGGGAAGGGCTACATCGTCCTGGACGGGTGGGGGGGCCTCCACAAGTACGGATCGGCCAACCAGGGGACGATGAAGACGCTCCAAGGACCGTTCTGGCTCTACTGGGACATCGCCCGCGCGATCGAGATCACCCCTGACGGCAAGGGCCTGTTGGTGCTCGACGGGTTCGGCGCGGTGCACACCCGGGGGACCGCGGCGCGCGTCGCTGGTCCGTACTGGCACGGATGGGACATCGCCAAGGACGTCGAGATGGACCAGAACGGCGGCGTCTACATCCTCGACGGTCTGGGTGGTATCCACCAGCGCAACGGCGCCCAGAACCACGGTGGCAAGTACTGGCCGAACTGGAACATCGCCCGCGACCTCACCGTCCGCGCCGACGGGAGCGGCTATGCGACGCTGGATGGGTACGGCGGGGTGCACAACCGCGGGAACATGCGCGCCTCGGGGAACCTCGGCTACGCGAAGGTCGATCGCTGGGTCGGGCTCTTCTACTCGGAGCTGAGCGGCGGCTACGTCGGGTTGCGCAACGACGGCGCCGCCGCGATCGGCTGACGTAGCGGGGCTGCTCCGCTCAGAGCTCGAGGGGTTCGTGCTCGATCCCTTTCACGAACGACTCGGCGGTGGCCGGTGTCGCCCGTTGCATCCGGCTCGACAGGAACAGGCTCATGCACGCCACCGACACCAGCGCGCCGGCGACGAAGCCGAGCTCGGCGCGGAGGAACAGATCGCTCCCGAGCGCGGTCACCACGAGGAACGCGAGGACGCCCGCCCCCCAACCGAACGCCGCCCGGCTGTGACCGGAAAGCGCGATGAGGGCCTGGGCAAGGGTCATCGCGGCGATGAACAGGCAGCTTCCGAGCGCGAGGAGCGCGAGGTCGGTCCGGCTGAGCGTCGCGGAGAACTCACTCCCGAAGAGGACTCCGACGGCCCACGGTCCGATGGCGAACGACGCCCCGACGCCGAGGACCGTCACCGCCGCCACCAGCATGAGGAGTCGGCGGAGCCCGGCACGGAACTCGACGTGCTTGCCCGCACCTGCCAGGCCGGCGAGCTTCGGGAGCAGCGCGGCCTGCACGGCCTGGAAGAGGAGGATGGGGATGCGAGTCACGAGCGACGCGGTGAAGAAGCGGCCGGCATCCGACGTCTCGCTCGGCGAGGCCAGCACGTTCACGGCGACGATGGCCGCGTAGGCCAGCGTCTGGGCGAGGACTGACCCCGCGAGCAGCCAGCCGAGATGGGTCGAGAGTTCGGACCAGGGGGCTTCGGGTCCGGGTGTGATCAGGTCGTGCTGGCCCAAGAGCGCGATCCCGGTCGCCACCAGCGGCGCGAGGCCGAGCACGAGCCCGTACGGCCCGGCGAAGGCGACACCGGCGACCGCGAGCGCCACGCAACCGATGAGGCGCACGACGCCTTCGGAGCCGAGGAGGAGCCCGTAGGCGCCGAAACGGCCGTTCCCCGACAATGTGCCGCGTGTGAGGTGCTGGAGGTAGAAGGCGATCACGCCCACGATCAGCCCGACGAGCAGCATCGTCTGGCCGTCGAAGAGGTGATCGATCAAGAACGTGGCCGCAGCCAGCGCGGCCACGACCAGCACGCCCGCCAGGATTGCCCCGAGCGCGAGGGCGCGGCGCACGAGCGGTCCACCACCGAGGCCTTGTGCTCGCCGGTGTGCGAGGGCTCGCGCGACCTCTTGCTCGAGTGGGAGGAACACGCCCGGGCCGAGGATGAAGACGAGCGCCCACAGCGCCGAGAGCCCCGCCGTCTCCTCGGTTCCCAGCGCGCGCGCGGAGACGACGATGAAGCCGTAGGCGGCGATACCTGCGGTGAGAAGACCGCCGCCGACGGTCAGCGTGCCCTCGGGGAGGGGGCTGCGAGTCCGGTTCACGGCGACGCGGCGACGAGCAGGGTTCATCCCGCCGACCCCGGCGTCAGAAGCCCGGAGGATTTGTCACGGGCGTCCACGCGGTGGTCCGGGCGGAGCGCCCGGGCCCGTACGAGCGTCCAGGGAAACGGGCGCCGCACTGACACGACGTCGAAGTACCGACCGACGAGGTGGGCGAACGACCGGCTCGACCAGTGCTGAAGGTGCCCGGGGGTGTTCCCCCATGCGGAGACGTACTTCCCCCGTGCGAGATTCCCGGCGCGGAACCAGGGTTCACGAGGAACGGACAGGACGACGTCGGCCCGAGCGACCCGCGCGATCTCTCCGAGCGAAGTCTCCGGATCGGGAACGTGCTCCAGCACCTCGATCGCGAGTACGAGGTCGAAGACGTTGTCCGGGAACGGCAGGCGGTGCGCGTCGCCGAAGGCGCCGAGAAGCCCCCGGCTGCGCCACTCGTGATCGATCTCGGGTGCGTGCAGATCGAGCGGGACGACACGCGCTCCGGGCCAGCGTCCACGCACGCGAGTGGCGATCTCCCCCTCGCCGGCCCCGATCTCGAGCACCAACGAGGCCTGGGAAGACGGCAGCGCTGCGTCGAACGTGCGGAGGAAGCGCTCGACGAGGCGACGCACCAGCGGGTTCTTCGCGTCGTACTTGTCGGAGGTGTTGCCGACCGGGATGTCCACGTCAGAGCTCCGCCGGGTCGACGAAGTCCTTCGGGCGACTCAGGCGCACGAACAGGTCGGCCAGGAGCCCGATCGCGAAGACCTGGAACGCGGCGAACAGGATCACCAACGTGTTGGCCGCGAGGCGGAAGTCCTTGTCGAACCAGTCGTACGCGAGTTTGCCCACGCCCAACAGGGTCAATGCGATGCCGACGGGCAAGAAGACGCGCAGTGGGTTGTAGGAGAGCACGAGCCGAATGACCTGGACGAGGTAGCGCCGCGTGTCCGACCACCAGTGGAACTTCGAGTGGCCCGAGCGCTCCGCGTACTCGATCGGTACGTACTTGATCGAGTAGCCGTTCGCGAGGAACGCCATCGTGATGGTCGTCACGCAGGAGAAGCCTGCAGGGAGCAGGTGAAGGAACTGGTCGCCGACGTCGCGACGGAACACTCGCAGCCCCGAGTTCAGGTCGGGGATCGGCTTGTCGACGAGGAAGCTCGCGAGCTTGCGGATGAACCACTTCGCGGGTACGCGGAACAGCTTCGCCGTGCCTTGCTCCGACGTACGCGCTCCCACCACCTGGTCGTAGCCCTCGAGCTCCTTCACGAGTTCCGGGATCCGCTCGTTCGGGTACGTCATGTCGGCGTCGGTCCAGGCGACGACGCGGCCTCGTGCAGCGTGGGTGCCCGCCCTCCGGGCCGATCCCGAGCCGCGGTTCTGCGCGAACCGGATGAGGCGGATCCCATCGATCTCCCGCAGCTGCTCGCCCGAACCGTCGTCGGAACCGTCGTCGACGATGATGATCTCGTAGCGCAGGGACGAGGCGTCGAGTGCGGCCCGAATGCGGTCGATCTCCGCGCGGAGGTGGCCCTTCTCGTTGTACACGGGCAGTACGACGCTCAGGTCGAGCTCTTCGGAGAGGGGTGTGGTGTGAGCCATCGGGCTTCGGGACCGG
>CAYRHS010000117.1:0-9758 GCA_964424125.1 uncultured Burkholderiales bacterium | reverse complement strand
GCGAGCGGCGCGACCTCGATGGTCCCCTGGTCCATGAGACGGCTGACCGCCTCGGGATCGACGAGATCGTAGAGCGCGTCGTAGAGCGGTCGGAGATACGGATCGACCTTCGCCAGCATGTCGCCGGGGAGGTAGCCGAGTCGTTCCCCTGCCTCCACCGCGGGGCGGGTGAGGATGATGCGCCGGACCCGCTTCTCGTGGAGCGCCTGCACACCGTGCGCGACCGCCAAATAGCTCTTCCCGGTCCCGGCGGGACCGACCGCGAAGGTGATGAGGTGATCGCGGATCGCGTCGACGTAACGTCGTTGACCCAGCGTCTTGGGACGGACCGCCTTCCTCCCCACGACGACGTCGGGCGCCATGACCTCGCTGGGCCGCTCGTCGTCCTCGATCATCTGGATCGTGCGAGCGAGGCCGTCGGAGTCGAGCGCGTGACCCGATTCGACGAGGATCACGAGCTCTTCGAAGAGGCGTCCCACGCGCTCGGCGTCGTCGGGCGCACCCGAGATCGTGATCTCGTTGCCGCGCACATGGACGTCGACGGGAAACGCGGCCTCGATGATGCGCAACAGCTCATCTCGTTGGCCGAGCAATCCCACCATGAGGTGGTTGCCCGGGACGAGGACTTTGACCTGGGTCGCAGAGGCGGACGTCACGTAGCGGTCACCCGACGCCCAGGGTAGCGCCCGCCGGGCGCGCTCCGTCCGACTCGCGGGCGACGGTCGGCGACGTGGACGAGCTCCCGGTTACGTCGCGGCCCGCAGGCCCAGGCGGTCGAGGTGCGCCCCGAGCTCCTCGGCCGTACGGCCGAGCGCGGCTGCCAGCACCCGCAGGTCGTCGCGGCGGATGGTGAGCATCCGTCCGTTGAAGTCCTGCCGCTGGAGCTGGATCGAGGTGGCATACCGGTTGACCGTGGCCGCATCGGGGTCGTCGACCTCGCTCAGGCGAGTGAGGTCGATGGTGAAGCCGTCGATCGCAGTACCACCCGACGAGGCCGTGAGGTTGATCTCCACCTCGGTCTCGCGCGGCAGCAGCTGATCGGCGGGTACGTCGTAGATCTCGGACAAGCGCAGGAGCCGCGGAACCGAGATCGCCCGCTCCCCTCGCTCGTAGGCGCCGAGGACCGATGCCTTGAACTCGAGCCCCGACCGAGCCTCCACGTCGTGGAGCGAGAGACCCTTCTGGCGGCGGATTGCCCGCAGTCGCTCCCCCACGCGCGCACCAGCTTGTTCCACGGTTCCGACCTCTCGTCTCCCGGCCAATCGCCCCGGCACTGCCGGAGGAACCCCACCCGACTGCATAGCGTAGCAGAGTCCGCGCGGATATGGGCGATATCGTCGGTATTCCGCGGAAGACTTTCACGTTGCGGGTTCCGATCGTGACGCTCCGTGCGTGCTTGCCCGAGTGCGGGCCGTGGTCAGAACCGCGGCCACGGCGACGCAGGCGGTGGAGGCGCGCAGCACGTGGGGCCCGACCGCCAGCCCGGCGGCGGGCCCGAGGGCGGCCAGGTCGGACTCGTCGAAGCCGCCCTCGGGCCCGACGACCACCGTCCAGCCCCCGGCCGCGGACGGAGGCCCGGGGTCGCTCGCGTCCTCACGCGTCGCGAGCAACAGTGTCGTGTCGGATGGAAGCGCCCCGCGCAGCGCCTCCACGTTCGTCGCAACGTCGATCTGCGGGATCCGGGACCGCCGGCACTGCATGGCTGCCGCGCGCGCGACCGCGACCATGCGCTCGCGTGCCGCCGCAGCGCGAGCCTCGTCGCGTCGCACGATCGATCGCGCGCTCACCAGTGGCACGATCCGATCGACGCCCAACTCGGTCAGCTGTTGCACCACACGCTCGGGACCATCACCTTTCATGAGCGCGAACGCGACCGCGAGCCCCGGCTCCAGGAACGGTTCGACAAGAACCGGCCCGGTCGCTCGCGCGCGGAGACGGCCCCGTCGAGCATCGACCACGACGAACTCGCGCCAGCATCCACGACCGTCGGCGACCGTGAGCCGTTCATCTGGCCGCAGCCGTCGGACACGAGCGAGGTGATGACCGTCGCTGCCGTCGAGCTCGAGTGCATCGTCGAGATCGTCGACGACGACGTGCGCTGCTGCGTCGACGTCGGCCGCGTACGCTTCGCCGCCGTCCGGTTCCGTCACCGGAAGGCGGAGCGGACCTTCTCGACGAAGCCCGGCGACGGAGGCGCGATCGCTTCGCCGCGCAGCTCGGCGAGTCGTCGCAGGAGCTCGGCCTGCTCCTCGTCGAGATCGTCGGGGATCTCGGCCGCGACGTGCACGTGCAGATCGCCTCGCCGGCGACCGCGCAACCGCGGGAGCCCGCGCCCGCGGCACCGGACGACGACCCCGGGCTGGGTCCCCGGCTCGATCTCGACCGCGACCGGGCCGTCCAGGGTCTCGACCTCGCGCTCGGCACCCAGCGCCAAGCCGGTGACCGGAACGCGCAGGGTCAGGTGCAGATCCACCCCGTCGCGGGTGAACCGTTCGTGTGGCGCGACCCTCACATCGACGTAGACATCGCCGCGCGGGCCACCGCGGGGTCCCGCAGGGCCGCGCTCCGACAGGCGGAGCCGTTGTCCGTCCTCGATGCCGGCGGGGACCTCGACCGTGATGGTCGCGTCGCCGAGACGTCGTCCGTCGCCCCCGCATTCGGGACAGGGGTGCGGGATCTCCATTCCGTTCCCCCCGCAGCGGGAGCACACGGACGCCGTCACCATCTGTCCCAGGAACGAACGGCGGACTTCGCGCACCTGGCCGGATCCGCTGCACGACGAGCACACCGACGGGTGAGTCCCGGGCCGACAACCCGAGGCTTCACACGTTGGGCAATCGACCGGCATGCGGACGTCCACCGACCGCGTGGCCCCGGTGAGCACTTCGTCGAGGGTGAGCTCGACCGCGAGTGCGACGTCCTGGCCCCGACGTGACCCGCCGCTCTGCGTCCCGAAGGGATCGGCACCCGCGCCTCCGAAGAAGGCGTCGAAGAGATCGCCCAGGCCGAACGGGTCCGCTCCGGGGGCACCGGCCCCGGCGCGGGCCCCCGCGAAGGCGGAAGGGCCGAACGTGTCGTAACGCCGCCGCTTCTCGGGATCACCCAACACGGCGTAGGCGGTGCTCACCTCCTTGAAGCGCGCCTCCGCCTCCGGGTCGTCGGGACGAGCGTCGGGATGGTTCTCGCGCGCGAGCCGACGGTACGCGCGCTTGATCTCGGCGTCGCTCGCGTGTTCCGACACGCCCAGCACCTCGTACAGGTCACGCGTGCCGCTCACCCTCGCCGCTCGCTTCCGATCATCGCGGTGTGGTCCTGTACGTCGCGAGCGTTCGACCGAGTTGGTCGGAGACGTGCGTGACCACGCCCATCGCCCGCCCGTAGTCCATTCGCGTCGGACCGAGAACACCGAGTGAACCGAGTACCGACTCGCCTGCCGAATAGGGCGCGAGGACTACGGCGCAGTCGCGCAGCTCGAAGAGATCGTTCTCCGAGCCGATCCTCACGGTGACGTCTTCGACGGGATGATCGCGCAACTCCTGCGCGACGACTGCCGGCTGCTCGAGCAGGTCGAGGAGCTCCGCCACCTCGCCTTCCGAGAAGTCGTCCTGCTCCGCGGCGATCCGGCTCGTGCCACCCACGAAGCACGGTTCGTCGGAGCCGGCAGTGTGTCGAGCGAACGCGGCATGCACCTGTTGCGCGACCGCGTCGACGGCGGGCCGACCGCTGGAGGCGACACGTCGCGGAGCGCCCGGCGGTGCGTGCACGATCCCTGACGCGGCCAGATCCTCGGCCGCGCCCACGTGCGCGGCATCGATCGGCTCCGTGAGGCGTACCGCCTCTCGCTCCACCGCGCCGTCGGAGCAGACCGCGACCGCTACGACGATGTCGTCCGCGATCGGTGTCAGGTGCAGGCTCCGGACCGTCGCCACGTCCGGCTTGGGGCACACCACGACGCCGGCGTGGTCGCTCAGCTGGGCGAGGAGGTGGCTCGTCTCCTCCAGCAGCCCGGCCAGCGAGTCGTGCGGGGAGGCGAAGAAGAAGCTGACCGCCTGTCGCTGGCTGGCGCTCAGACGTCCCGCGGCCGCGAGCTGGTCGACGAAGCACCGGTACCCGAGCTGGGTCGGCACACGCCCGGCCGAGGTGTGGGGCTGCTCCACGAGCCCCAGGTCCTCGAGCTGCGCCAGCTCGTTGCGCACGGTTGCGCTCGAGACCGCGACGTCCGGATCGATCGCGATCGAGTGGGAGCCCACGGGTTGCGCGGCAGTCACGTACTGCTCGACCAGGGCTCGCAGGATCGCCGACTTCCGCGAATCGAGACGGACCTCGACGTCACCGCGGGTCTCGGGCTGCGGACGAAGTTGTGGACGGAGCTGCCAACGAAGCTCGGACACGGCTTGCCTCCCGGGCCGGTCCGCTGCCTCGGTGGGCGTCACGAGCACGGCCGGTTTCACCTGGCACTCGATTCTACCGACTGCCAACGCGCGGCCGGCGTGCGATCCCCGCCCACGAGCTCCGTCGTGACGGCCGTGGCCAGGAGCCGACCGGTTCGGGTGAGCCGGATCCGGCCGTCCCGACGCTCGAGGTGCCCGGAGTCGACCAGACGAGCGGCGGCCCGACCCGCCGAGCCGTCGGGAACCTCCACCCCGTGGCGTGTCCGGAGCCCGAGCATGAGCGCTTCGTCCGCCCGGGTGGGCGCGTCGAGGATTTCCGCGCCCGCCTCCGGCGAACGGCCGCGTCGGACCGCGGCGATGTAGCGCTCGGGAGTGCGGACGTTCCACCATCGACGACCGCGTCGGTGACCGTGCGCCGCGCAGCCGATCCCGAGGTACTCGCCACTCGACCAGTACAGGAGGTTGTGGCGGCTCTCGTGGCCGGTCCGGGCGAAGTTCGACAGCTCGTACCACTCCAACCCGGCGTGTCCCAAGAGGTCGTCGGCGAGCTCGTACTTCGCTGCTTGATCGTCGTCGTCGGGCGGCGGAGTGGCGTCGGTCGCCACGCGGCCGCCGAGCGGCGTCCCGGGCTCGACCGTGAGCGCGTACGCACTCACGTGCTCCGGCCGGAGCTCGAGCACGTCCTCGATGCTCCGACGCCAATCGGACATCGACTCACCGTGGGCTCCGTACACGACGTCGACGCTGATCGACGCGATGCCGGCCACCCGAGCCCACTCCACCGCGCGGACGACGTTCCCGCGCTCGTGGGTCCGACCGAGCGCCGCGAGCACGTGCGGGGCCGTCGATTGGACGCCGAGCGAGATCCGATTGACGCCGGCACGCCGATACGCGTGCAGCTTGTGGGGATCGACGCTGTCCGGATTGCATTCGACGGTGACCTCCGCTCCCGGGCGACGGGCGATCGCCTCGAGGATCGCAGCGAGCTGGTCGGCCTCGAGCAGCGAGGGCGTGCCCCCGCCGAAGAACACGGTCGTGGCAGGCCGGGCACGGCCCTCGTCCTCCCGTCGCCGCAGGTCGGTTACGCACGCGTCGACGTAGGCATCGACGAGATGGGCACGATCGGTCCAGGTCGCGAAGTCGCAGTAGTCGCACCGTCGCGCACAGAACGGGACGTGCACGTAGACACCGAAGCCGTCGGTCACACGTCCATTGTGACCGCTCGCGATTCGGGGTCCGAATAGCCTCGCCCCATGCTCGTGGACCTGCCTCCCGAAGCAGAGCGAACCCGAACCGACGTGCGCGCCTTTCTCGCCGAGCATCTCGACGAACGTGGGGACACGCCGCCGGACTGGAACCGTCGACTGGCGTCGGCTGGTTTCGTGGCGCCGCACTGGCCGAGGCCCTGGGGTCTGGATGCCTCCCCCGCGGAGCAGCTCGTGATCGACCAGGAGCTCCGGGCCGCGGGTGTCCCGCGACCGGCGAACCCCATCGGCATCGGGTGGGCCGGACCCACGCTGCTCGTCGCCGGGACCGACGAGCAGCAAGCTCGGTGGCTGCCCGGCATCCTCGACGGATCCGAGCTCTGGTGCCAGCTCTTCAGCGAGCCCGGCGCCGGGAGCGACCTCGCCGGTCTCGCGACGACCGCGGTCCGGGACGGCGACGTCTACGTCGTCTCCGGCCAGAAGATCTGGACCACGTTCGCGCACGAGTCCCGCTTCGGCATCCTCCTCGCGCGCACCGACCCGGGAGCGGAGGCGCACCGGGGCATCTCGTACTTCGTCGTCGACATGCAGACCCCGGGCATCACGGTACGCCCGATCCGCCAGATGACAGGGACCGCCGAGTTCAACGAGGTGTTCCTCGATGACGTGCGAGTCCCGGTCGCGCACCGTGTGGGCAACGAGGGCGACGGATGGCGCCTGGCGAAGGTCACGCTCGGCAACGAGCGCGTGTCGCTCTCCGGCGAGGGCGCCCTGTGGGGCATGGGCCCCACCGCGCACGACCTCCTCGACCTCGTCCGTGACGAGGGCGGAGTCGGAGATCCGGTCCTCCGCCAGCAGCTGGCCGGCCTCTACATCGAGGCCGAGGTGCTGCGGCTGATCCGCCTGCGAACGCTCTCGGCCCGCATGCGCGGGCTCGAGCCGGGACCGGAGGCGTCGGTGCGCAAGGCGCTCTCGGACGAGCACGGCCAACACGTCTTCGCAGCCGCGCTCGCGCTCGCAGGAACGCACGCGGTGCTGCGTGATGCCGGACCGTTCGGTGTGCCAACCACGTCGTGGGCGTCGGGGTTCCTCTTCTCCCCCGCGCTCACGATCGGTGGCGGCACCGCCGAGGTGCAACGCAACATCATCGGCGAACGCGTGCTCGGCCTTCCTCGCGATCCGAGTCCCTGAAGACCTCCCGCCACAGCGCCTTGAAGGCCGCGTCGGTGCGCTCGTACTGCGAGCGCAGCCGCTCGCCGGGCCAGTCCCGCAACAGCAGCTCGGTCGGCAGCAACGGGTCCGCGAGGAGGTGACGCAGCACCGCGGCCGAGAGCTCGAACCCCGGCGCGAGCGCGTCCGTGTCCCCCGCCTCGAGCCGCGAGGTCAGCGGCGCGAGCGCTTCCCGGTATGCATCCGCAATCGCGGCCCATCCGTCCAGGTCCCAGAGCGTTGCCGCCAACAGGCCCGGATCGTCGTGCTCCGGCAGCTCGGCGAGGAAGCGGCGGCACTGAGCGTCCAGCATTCGCTGCGCGTCGGGCAGCCGCCCGACGTCGAGGTTGTCGGGGCGCAGCCACACTCCCTCGCGCAGCTCCCCGAATCGCAGTCGCCGCATCGCTTCCCGGAGCTCGCTGCGCGCGCCCGCAGCTCGCCGCTCGAGATCCACGATCGCCATCACCCACCGGCCGTCCCAGGGCCGCAGATCGGGGCGTCGGCCCTCCTGCTGGCGGGCCTGGCGCTCGAGCAGCGGTCCCACCAGCCGGTACCAGCCGTCCTCCGCCCGCAGCTCGCCGTCGGCCACCATCCGCGAGAGGGCCACCCGGATCGTCCCCTCGGCAATGCCGAAGAGCTCGCCCGCCAGCACGAGCTGCCGGCTCGGGAGCCGCGGGGGCTCCACTCCGAGCAGCGTGCTCGCGATCACCGACCGGGCGGTGAACGGTCGGGCCTCCGGAGCCGCGCTCTTACGATCTTGTGTCATATGACTTGGATCTGTAATCTAGCCCCATGGCTCGGACCACCACGACGACGGCGTCGGCCATCGAGCCCGGGAGCTGGGCGCACACGGGTGAGGAGGTCGCGCCGGGGATCCGCACAGGCGGCATGGTGCCGCCGCAGGAGCTCCTGCCCGAGACCCTGCCCCACGGCTCGCTCAGCGAGAGCGGCCGGCCCCGGCCGCCGTTGCGCGACGAGCTGCGCCGCATCCCCAACCTCCGCAATGTGGGCAACGTGCTCGCGGTCTGGCTCCAGTCGTTCGGTGTCGTCGCGCTCGCGATCTGGATCGACCGTCCCGTCGCGTACGCAGCGGCGTTCCTGCTCATGGGCCGTGCCTTCGCGCTGTTCGGGATCCTCACCCACGAGGCCGCGCACCGACTCCTCTTCTCGAACAAGCGCGCGAACGACTTCGTCGGACGGTGGCTCCTCGGCTATCCGGGCTTCATCCCGCTCGACATCTACCGCCGGGGCCACATGGCCCATCACCGCGACGAGTTCGGCCCCGACGAGCCCGACCTCGTGCTCTACGCCAACTATCCGGTCACCCGCGCCTCGATGCGACGCAAGCTGTTGCGCGACGCCTTCTTCGTGTCGGGATGGAGCAACCTGAAGGCCCTCCTCGTGGCCCTCGGCAGCAAGCGCGGCCGGCCCGTCGCGACACGGATCATCGCCGTCCAGCTCGTCCTGTGGGCGACGCTGTGGGTCGTGGGGGCGTGGTGGGTCTACCCGATCCTCTGGCTCGCGCCGTGGATGACCGTGTGGCGCGTGATCAACCGGCTGCGCGCCATCGCCGAGCACGGAGGGATGCAGCGCTCGGACGACCGGCGCGAGACGACGCACCACGTGGAGCAGGGCCTGCTCGCCCGCTTCTGGTTCGTTCCCTACAACACGGGCTGGCACCTGGCCCACCACGTGGACTCGGGCGTGCCGTTCCAGCACCTGCCCCGGCTGCACGACGGGCTCGTGGCCGCGGGTTGGGTCCGACCCGAGGTGATCTATCCCAACTACCGCGCGCTCTGGCGCACCCTCGCGTCAGGCTGACCCCCCGGTCCGCTCCGCCCCGCACGGGTAGCGTCGAGCCATGCCCGAAGGGTCCGATCCTCGGTGGCGCGGCCCGCGCTGACGAACGTCTCTGGGATCCACAGTTAGGCGTCGGTGCGGGATCCGACAGCCGTGGTGCACCCCTCGGCTATTCCTCCAGTCGGAGGGCGGCGACGAACGCCTCCTGGGGCACCTCCACCCGCCCCACCTGCTTCATGCGGCGCTTGCCCGCCTTCTGGCGCTCGAGGAGTTTGCGCTTGCGGGTGACGTCGCCGCCGTAGCACTTGGCGATCACGTCCTTGCGCTTGGCCTTCACCGTCTCGCGGGCGATGATCCGCCCGCCGATCGCGGCCTGGATCGGGACGTCGAAGAGCTGACGCGGGATCAGGTCCCGCAGCTTGTCCGTCATGCGGCGGCCGTAGTCGTAGGCACGGTCGCGATGCACGATCGTCGAGAAGGCGTCGACGGGCACGCTGTTGAGGAGGATGTCGACCTTGGTCAGATCCGAGGCCCGGTAGCCCTCCGGCTCGTAGTCGAGCGACGCGTAGCCGCGAGTGCGTGACTTCAGCTGGTCGAAGAAGTCGGTGACGATCTCGGCCAGGGGCAGCAGATAGACGAGCTCGACACGGTCCTCCGAGAGGTACTCGATCCGCTGCTGCTGGCCTCGCCGGGCCTGGCAGAGCTCCAGGACCGCGCCGACGTAGCCGCCCGGCGTGATGATGGTGACCCGCACGAACGGCTCCTCGACCGTGGCGAGCTCGGCCGACGGTGGGAGCGACGAGGGGTTGTCCACGGTCTCCACGGTCCCGGCGGTCGTGTGGGCGCGGTACTCGACGTTCGGTGCGGTCGTGACGAGCTCGAGGTCGTACTCCCGCTCGAGGCGCTCGCGGACGATCTCCATGTGCAGCAGGCCGAGAAAGCCGCAGCGGAAGCCGAATCCGAGCGCGCTCGACGTCTCGGGCTCGTACGTGAAGGAGGAATCGTTGAGGCGCAGCTTCTCGAGCGCGTCACGGAGGTCGGCGTACGCGTCGCCCTCGACCGGGTAGAGACCGCAGAAGACCGTCGGGAGCGGGTCGCGGTAGCCGGGGAGCGGTTCGCCCGGACGGTCGATGAGCGTGACGGTCTCACCCAC
>CAYRHS010000116.1:2941-9960 GCA_964424125.1 uncultured Burkholderiales bacterium | reverse complement strand
TGCTCACGCCGGGGAGCGGGGAGATCATGATCGACCCGGTCTCGGTCTGCCACCAGGTGTCGACGACCGGGCAGCGCTCCCCGCCGATGTGCTGCCAGTACCAGATCCACGCCTCGGGGTTGATGGGCTCACCCACCGTGCCGAGCAGACGGAGCGACGAGAGGTCGCGACCGTCGGGGTACTCGTTCCCCCATTTCATGAACGTCCGGATGGCGGTGGGCGCGGTGTAGAGGATCGTCACGCCGTAGCGCTCGATGATCTGCCAGAAGCGGTCCTTGTCCGGGAAGTCGGGCGTGCCCTCGTACATGACGCTCGTCGTGCAGTTCGCGAGCGGGCCGTAGACGATGTAGCTGTGCCCGGTCACCCAGCCGCAGTCCGCCGCGCACCAGTACACGTCGGTGTCGGGATGCAGGTCGAAGACGTACTTGTGGGTGAAGACGACCTGCGTGAGGTATCCGCCGGTCGTGTGCATGATCCCCTTGGGTTTCCCCGTCGTCCCGCTCGTGTAGAGGATGTAGAGAAGGTCTTCGGCGTCCATCACCTCGGGCGGGCACTCGGTCGGCTGCGTGGGGACGAGCTCGTGCCACCAGTGGTCGCGCCCCTCCTCCATGTGGATGTCGTTCTCGGTGCGCCGCAGGACGAGGCAGTGCTCGACGGAGGGACAGGCCGCGAGTGCCAGGTCGACCTGGCGCTTGAGGTCGACGACCTTGCCCCGGCGCCACGAGCCGTCGCCGGTGATGACCGCCTTGGCCTCGGCGTCGTTGATGCGATCGCGCAGTGAGTCCTGGGAGAACCCGCCGAAGACGACCGAGTGGGGCGCGCCGATCCGGGCGCACGCCAGCATGGCGATCGGGAGCTCGGGGACCATCCCGAGGTAGATCGCGACCCGGTCACCCTTGCCGACCCCGAGCTCCTTCAGCGCGTTGGCCGTCCGGCTCACCTCGTCGAGCAGGTCGGCGTACGTGATCGTGCGGGTGTCGCCGGGCTCACCCTCCCAGTGGTACGCGACCTTGGCGCCGCGTCCGGCCGCGACGTGACGGTCCAGGCAGTTGGCAGTTGCGTTGAGCTTCCCTCCGGCGAACCACTTGGCGAACGGCAGGTCCCACTCCAGGACCTCGTCGTACGGCTCGATCCAGTCGAGGTGCTGCGCCTGCTCGGCCCAGAAGCCCTCGAAGTCGGCGTCGGCGTGCTCGTACAGCGACCGGTCGGTGACGAGGGCGTCCTTCTGGAACTCCTCGGAGGGCGGGAACGTCCGGCCTTCCTGGAGCAGGGCTTCGATCGTCTCGGTCATGGTCCTTCGCTCTCCGGGGTCGACGACGGCGCGGGCGGAATCTAGCGGAGCGGTCACCGCCGGCCGAAGACGAGCACCCGGTGTGCGCCCAAACCGCCCGGATCGGTGAGCGCGGCCGCCTCGCCGACCCGGCTCCGGCCGGCGAGCGCGTCCAGATCGCCGACGTGGGCACGCCGGCGCCAGATCGCCTCGCCTTCGGCGGCGAGCTCGTCGATCCCGAGCGTGCGCAGCCACGCCGCCTGGGTCGTCGAGGTCACGACGGTCATGGCCGCCTGCTCCGCGGCGTGCAGGATCCATTCGAGCGGCAGGTCGATCGTGATGTCCCTCGTGCCGGGTTCCATGAGTGGTTCGTGACCTCGCTCGTGGGCCGCATAGGTGCGCAACCAGTTCGGTCCCCGCTCGACGAGGTCGGCCACGGAGGCGGCGTAGTCGATGACGGCGACGACGCCCATGGAGAGCGTCCGGGCGGCCCGGACGAGCCACTCGGCTGCGGCGAGCGGGATCGGAAGGCGCGCGCCCTCGGGGACGTCGGTGCCGACGGCGAGGACCTCTGCCGCCGCCCGCAGCTCGGGACTCGCCGCGATCGTCGTCTCGGTGAACCGGCCGCCATCGAGCCCGACGCGCACCTCCGACCAACCCGGACCGGTCCGTTCCACGACATCGAAGGGGAGGTCGTCGAGCAACTCGTTGGCGAGGACCACCCCGGCGCTCGGAATGCCCGCGGGGAGCTCCGACAGCGAGACGCACCGCGGTCCGCCGCCGGCCTCGGAACGGACGGCCTCGCCCCACTCGTCCTCCGTGAACGGTCCGAGCACGACGGACGCCGGCTCGAGCGAGAGCCGCTCGGCCTGTGCCCGGCGAGCCGACTCGGACCGCTCCACGAGCACGTAGCGCAGCGCGGCCGAGCATTCGGGCTCCACTCGCAGGACGTCGTGGGCGAGACGGCCGTCTCCCGCGCCGGCCTCGACCACCACGAACGGGTCCGGACGGCCGAGCTCGGTCCACCACCCGTCGAGCGCTCGGGCGACGAGCGCTCCGAACAGCGCGCCCACCTGAGGACTCGTGATGAAGTCGCGCCCCACCCGACCGGCACCACGACCCCGGACGAAGAAGCCGCCCTCGGCATCGTAGAGCGCGGCTTCGACGAAGACCGAGTACGGGATCGGTCCCTGCCGTCGGATCCGCGCGGCGAGGCGCGCGCCGAGCGTGCTCATTCATCCCCGCCGCGACGTCAGCAGCGAGGAACCGTTCCGCTCGGGTGACGCCAAGACATCCGAGGGGGCTAGGAGACCGAGGCGGCGAGCTCGCCGACCTTGGCGAAGAGCTGCGGGTAGACGCCGATGACGAGCGTCGCGGCCGCGGTCAGCCCGATGGCCGCGGTGAGCGCCGGCGGCACGGCGATGGGCTGCTCCCCGGGCGTTGCCGGCTCGTCGAAGATCATCCGGCGCGCGACCCCCGCGTAGTAGAAGAACGCGACCACCGAGTTCACCGCCGCGATCGCCCCGAGGACGACCGCTGCCGGGGTGCTCGCGTCGAGCACCGCGCGGAACATGACGAACTTCGCGAACCAGCCGGCGAGCGGTGGGATCCCGGCGAGTGAGAACAGGAACGCGGAGAACACGACCGCGAGCGCCGGTGAGGTCTGCATGAGCCCCGAGTAGCTCGAGATCTCCGCCGAACCCGTGCGACGGGCGATCGCGATCACGCACGCGAAGGCACCGAGGTTCATCGCGCCGTAGATCAGGACGTAGATCACCACCGCCTCGAACGCCGAGGTCGCGGCGCTGCCGGTCCCGTCGGGGGCGACCGCGAAGGGCACCAGCATGAAGCCCCCCTGGGCGATCGACGAGTACGCGAGGAGTCGGACGACGTTCGTCTGGCGCAGGGCGACGAGGTTGCCGATCGTCATCGACGCGGCCGAAACCACCCAGATGATCGGCTGCCAGGCCTCGGGCTGCCCGAAGAAGCCGGCGAAGACGAGCGACAGCATCGCCACGAGCCCCGCAGCCTTCGAGGAGACCGAGAGGAACGCCGTGACGGGGGTGGGGGCGCCTTCGTAGGTGTCGGGGGCCCAGAAGTGGAAGGGCACGGCCGAGACCTTGAACAGGAAGCCGACGAGCGTCATGAAGATGCCGACGAGCAGCAACGGTGGCAGCCCACCGGTGGTCACGGCGGCGCTGATGTCGGAGAGGAGCGTCGAGCCGGTCAACCCGAACACGAACGACATCCCGTAGAGCATGATCGCCGACGACAACACGCCGATGAGGAAGTACTTCATGCCCGCCTCGTTCGAGCGGCGATCGTGCTTGCGCCACGCGGCGAGGACGAAGGTGGGGATCGAGACCGTCTCCAGCGCGACGAAGATCGAGATGAGATCCCGCGCCGAGGCGATGACGACCATGCCCAGCACGGAGGTGAGCAGGAGGAAGTAGAACTCGCCCTGGTAGTAGTCGCCTTCGCGGACGTAGTCGAAGCTCATCAGCAGCGCGAGGTACGCGGCGACGAGGAAGAAGCCCTTCATCGCGAGGGCGAAGTTGTCGACCGTGTAGGCGCCGCCGAACATGATCCGGTCGCTGCCGTCGACCGCGAGCGTGATCACGGGAATGAGCGCCGCCAGCACGCCGATCGACGCCAGTCGCGAGGTCTGCCATCGCTCACGCTCTTCGAACAGCAGGTCTGCCACGAGCACGACCAGGATCGTCCCGGTGAGGATCAGCTCGGGAGCCAGCGCATGGAAGTCGAAGTGCGGGGTCCCCACCGCTATCCCCCGAAGGCGGCGGTCGTCAGCCGGACGGCGTCGTTGGACACGCCGAAGATGATGTTCGGGTACACGCCGAGGGCCAGGATGACCAGCAGCATCGGTGTCCAGGCCAGCCACTCGTAAGTGTTGACGTCGTGCATCCGGGCGGTCGCGAACTCAGCCTTCACCTTGCCCATCGCGACTCGCTGGAGCATCCAGAGCAGGTAGCCGGCCGCGAACACCGTGCCGACGGCCGCGATCACCATGTAGCTGCGGAACGTCTCGACCGGCAGACCGCCGCCGGGGTTGTACGCGGAGAGGATCGCCGGGAACTCGCCCCAGAAGCCTGCGAGGCCCGGAAGGCCGAGCGACGCCATGGCGAGGAACCCGAGCAGCCAGCCGAGCCGCGGGGTCTGGGTGAGGAGCCCGCCGAGGCGGGACATCTCGCGGGTCTCGTAACGCTCGGCGACCGAACCGGCCATGAAGAACAACATCCCCGTGATGAGGCCGTGGGCCACCATGCCGAAGATCGCCGCGTTCACCCCGAAGTCGGTGAGGGTGGCGATGCCGAGCATCACGAAGCCCATGTGCGCCACCGACGAGAAGGCGATGAGGCGCTTCATGTCCCGTTGCGCGAGGCAACAGAACGCGCCGTAGATGATCCCGATGACGGCCAGCAGGCCGATCCACGGCGCCCAGTCGATGGCCGCGTCGGGCAGCACCGGCAGCGCGATGCGGACGAACCCGTACGTTCCGAGCTTCAGCAGGATCGCGGCCAGGAGCACGGACCCGACCGTCGGAGCCTCCGTGTGGGCGTCGGGGAGCCAGGTGTGGAACGGGAACATCGGCACCTTGATCGCGAAGCCGAGGAAGAGGCCGGCGAAGATGATGTTCTGCGTGTTCCCCACGATGCCCGCGCCCTCGAGCGCGGCCAGCTCGGGGATGTCGAAGGTGCCCGTCTTCCAGAAGATCGCCAGGAAGGCCAGCAACATGAACGCGGAGCCGAACATGGTGAAGAGGAAGAACTTGATCGCCGCGTAGTTGCGGTTGGGGCCACCCCAGACCCCGATCATGAAGAACATCGGGAGCAGCACGATCTCGAAGAACACGAAGAAGAGGATGAGGTCCTGGGCGACGAAGGTCCCCACCATCCCCGTCTCGAGGAGCAGGATCAACGACAGGAACGCCTTGGGGGTGTGCGGCTCCGGGAAGTGGTTCCACGTGTAGATGACGCACGCGACGGTGATGAACGTCGTCAGCACGACGAGGGGCAGCGAGATGCCGTCGATGCCGACGTGGTAGCGGCTGTTGATCACGTCGATCCAGCTTCGGTTCACGTCGAACTGCAATCCGCCGCCGTCGTGGTAGTCGAAGGTCGCGACGAGCGCGAGCGAGAAGCCGAACGTCACCAGGGTCGTGAGCAACGTCACGACCTTGAGCGACTGCTCGTCCTCGCGTGGCAGCGCCATGACGATCGCCATCCCCACGATGGGTGCGAAGACGACGATCGTCAGTCCCCACGAATCGAACCAGTTCATCGTTGCAACCTCAGCTGGCGGATCAGTTGGTGAACACGAGGGCGAGACTGAGCACGCCCACAGCGGCGAACAGGATCAGCGCGTACCGCTGCACGCGCCCGGACTGGAGATAACGGAGCAGGCCCCCGGACTCGTCGGTTCCTGCCGCGATCTCGTTGACGGCACCGTCAACGACCTCCTGGTCGATCACGTCGTAGGTGAACTGGCCGACGCGGCGAGCTCCGACACCGGCGGCGTTGAGGACCGCGTCGATCACGTTCTGATTGATCCAGTACGAGGCCCGCGCGATCGGGGCCTTGATGGATCCGACGATGACGTCGGTGTAGAGGTAGTCCAGGTAGTACTTGTTGACCAGGAAGGTGTAGCCGGCGCGTGCCGCGGCGTTCCGTTCGGTGAGACCCCGGAATCGGAAGCTCGGGGCGTAGTAGGCAGCCGCGAGCGCGACGCCGACGAGGGCGACCACGGTCGACACGAGCGCCAGCCAGATCGAGAAGTCGGGGGCTCCGATGACCGGGAAGGCGACCGTCGGCTCGACCCACTGCGTGAACTTGTCGATCTGCAACGCGGTCGCGTTGGTGAAGCCCCCGAAGATCGCACCCACGGCCAGCACCCAGAGCGGCACGAGGATGGCGGGCCCGGACTCGTGGGGGTGCGCCTCACCGCGGTACTCGCCGAAGAAGGTCAGGTACACACCGCGCCGATCAGGCCGACGACCAGGAAGGCGTCGTAGTTCCCCGATCCCGCGGTGTTGATGATCTCGTCCTTCGACCAGAAGCCGGCCAGGGGGAAGATGCCGGCGAGCGCCAGGGAGCTGATCAGGAAGGTGGCGAAGGTCTGGGGCATGTGCTTGCGCAGCCCACCCATCTCGCGCATGTCGAAGGTGTGCACCGAGTGGCTGACCGAACCCGAGCCGAGGAACAGGTCCGCCTTGAAGAAGGCGTGGGTGAACAGGTGGAAGACGGCCGCGAGCCACGCGCCGACGCCCAGCGCCATGACCATGTAACCGATCTGGCTGATGGTCGAGTACGCGAGGACCTTCTTGATGTCGTTCTGGACGAAGGCCAGCGCGGCCCCGATGATCACGGTGATGCCGCCGATCAGCGCCAACGCGTTGAGCGACCCTCCCTCGATGGTGAAGCCCTGGTAGAAGACCGGGTAGAGGCGAGCGCCGAGGAACACGCCGGCCACGACCATCGTCGCCGCGTGGATGAGCGCGGACACCGGGGTGGGACCGGCCATGGCGTCGGGGAGCCACGTGTGCAGTGGGAACTGGCCCGACTTGCCGATGATGCCGATCAGCAGCGCGATCGAGGCGACCGTGAGCACGGTGTGGCTCATCTCACCGGACTGGGCCATCTGGTTGATGGTCTCGATGTTGAACGTCCCGCCGGCGCCGAAGAAGAGGATGATGATCCCGATGACGAGGCCGATGTCGCCCTGCTGCAGATAC
>CAYRHS010000116.1:0-2931 GCA_964424125.1 uncultured Burkholderiales bacterium | reverse complement strand
GTTGTCGCCCGTCCTGGTGGTGATGTACGCATTGAGCGCCGCGTCCGAGTTCGCCCCCTCCTCCCACCAGTGGCCGATGAGCATGAACGAGCACAGGCCGACGAGCTCCCAGCCGACGAGGAGCTGCAGCGTCCCGCTCGCCGACACCAGCGTGAGCATCGACGCGGTGAAGAGGCTCAGGCCGGCGAAGTAGTACGTGTAGCGGCGGTCGCCCTCCATGTAGCTGGTCGAGTAGATGTGCACGACCAGCGACACGAGGGTGACGACGAACAGCATCATCACGGCGAGGCCGTCGATCATCGTGCCGGCCTGGATGTCCAGCCCGCCGAAGTCGAACCAGCTCACGGTGCTGATGACCGGGTTGACCGCGACGTGGGCGGCCTCGCCGGCGAAGGAGAACGACTTCCCGAACGCGCGCAGTCCGTGTTCGCCGCCGCCCTCGGCACCCTCGACCCGGTCGATCCACTGGACGACCGCCACCATCGTGAGCACGAAGGATGCGCCCACCGCCGCGATCCCGACTTCGGAGCCCTGCTTCGGGAGGCGCTTGCCGACGAGCAGGATCACCGCGAAGGACACGGCGGGGAGCAGGGGGATGATCCAGGCGTAGTGAAGCATGCGACCCTCAGCCCTTCAGCACGTCGATCTGGTCGAGGTCGGGGCTGCGCAGGTTCCGGTAGATGAGGAGCACGAGCGCGAGTCCCACACCGACCTCGGCGGCCGCGATGGTGATGACGAACAGGGCGAAGACCTGGCCCGCGATCTGGTCGAGATAGGCAGAGAAGGCGACGAGGTTGAGGTTGACGGCCACGAGCATCAGCTCGACCGACATGAGGACCAGCACACCGTTGCGCCGGGCGAGCACGCCGTAGATGCCGGTGCAGAAGAGGAACGCGGCGAGGATCAGGAACAGGTTGAGAACCATCAGTCCCGCCTCGCCAGCGCCACGGCGCCGACCAGGGCGCCGAGCAGCAGCATCGAAACGACCTCGAAGGGCACGACGAAGGTCCGGAAGATGGAGTTGCCCACCTCCGCGGTCGTGGTCGGCGCGCTGAGGTGGATCTCGGATGCACCGAACGCATCGACGACCAGCGCGATGAGCACGCCGAGAATGAACGTGGCCACGACCAGCGCGGGCCAGCGCTGGTCGTTGTCCTGCGGCTCCCCCTGCATGGGGGCCTTCGTGAGCATGATCCCGAACAGGAACAGCACCGCCACCGCGCCGATGTAGATGAGCACCTGCACCCAGCCGACGAACTCGGCTGCGAGGAGGATGAACTGGGCCGCTGCTCCGGCGAGCACGACGATGAGATAGAGCGCGGCCCGAACGACGTTCTGTGAGCGCACGACGCCGATCGCGGCCAACGCCATGGCGGCAGCGATGATGGCGAAGGCGACCGTCTGGGCGACCACGGCTACTTCTTCTCCGCGCCCGCTTCGAGGGGCTCGGGCTCGGGAACGGTCTGCATCCACTCGCCCAACCGACTCTTGTCGTGCAGGAGCGAGGCGATGTTGGGCTCCGAGTACTCGAACTCGGGACTCCAGAACAGCGCGTCGAAGGGGCAGACCTCGACACAGATCCCGCAGTACATGCACAAGGCGTAATCGATGGAGAAGCGGTCGAGCACGTTGACCGAGCGCGGACGGCCGCCTTCTCGGCGCGGCGGGCGCTTCTCCTTGTGCCCCTCGATGTAGATGCACCAGTCGGGGCACTCGCGCGCGCACAGCATGCACACGGTGCAGTTCTCTTCCTTCAGCGCGATGACGCCGCGCGCCCGCGTCGGTGGTGCTTCCTTCTCGTGCGGGTACTGGGTGGTGACCGCGGGCTTGAGCATCGTCCGCAACGTGATGCCGAGCCCGCCGATCAGCCCCGGGAGCTTCTTCTCCGCCATCAGACCGCGACCTTGATCACGCCGGTCACGGCGATGTTGGCCAGTGCGAGGGGGATCAGGTATTTCCAGGCCAGGGCCTGGAGCTGGTCCTCGCGCAGGCGCGGATACGTGAACCGCACCCAGAACATCAAGAACGCGACCGCCATCGTCTTGGCGAACAGCACGAGTGGCCCGAGCACGTTCGCCGCGTCGCCGTGCACCCACGGAACGGCCCAACCTCCGAGGAAGAGCGTTGCCGCGAGCGCGGCGAACGCGAAGGCCGTTCCGAACTCACCCAGGAAGAAGAAGAGGAAGCGAAAGCCGGTGTACTCGACCATGAACCCGCCCAGCAGCTCGCTCTCGGCGACCGGCATGTCGAAGGGCGTCTGGTTCAGCTCGGCCTGCGCGGCCACGAGGAACAACAGGAAACCGACGATCTGCGTGAGCACGAACGGGTTCCCGAATCCGCCGAAGCCGAAGATCTCGCCGTCCTGCTGCGCCGTGACGATCCCCTGCAGGTTGAGGGTTCCGGCCATCACGACCACGCCGACGACCGCCAGGAGCAGTGGGAGCTCGTAGGCGATGAGCTGGCCCGCGGAACGCAGGGCGCCGAGGAGCGCGTACTTGTTCGCGCTCGACCAGCCCGCCATGAGGACGCCGACGACCGAGAGGCTGGAGACCGCGAGCGCGAAGAAGACCCCGACGTCGAGGTCGCGCACGACGAGGTCGGGGCCGGCGGGGATGACGACGAAGATCAGGAACGTCGAGACGAGGACGACAGCGGGGGCAAGTGCAAAGACCCTGCGGTCGGCCATCGTGGGCATCACGTCTTCCTTCTGGATGAACTTCAGCCCGTCGCCGATGAGCTGGAACCAACCGTGGTAGCCGCCCGGGTCCATCGGGCCCAGCCGGCTCTGCATGTGGCTCATCATCTTCAGGAGGAACACGTAGCCGAGGATCAGCGCGCCGAGCGGGATGATGGCGGCCACCACGCCCACCTTGACGAGCAGGGTCCAGCCCCAGCCGATGTCGAGCGCGAGCAGGGGAACGTGACTCATCG
>CAYRHS010000115.1:0-10035 GCA_964424125.1 uncultured Burkholderiales bacterium | reverse complement strand
TGGTCGTGCATCACACCCTTGGGGAGTCCCGTCGTGCCGCTCGTGTAGGCGATCACGGCCAGGGCGTCGTCCGCACGCTCGACGGCGGGCCGCCGATCCGTGCCCACGCCGAGCCCTTCGAACGAGCCTGCGTCGGCCCCTCCGTCCGTGACGAACACGGCCGGCTGCGAGGGCAGTCCCGGCGCAAGCGCGCGGAGGCGGTCCGCGAACTCCGGGCCGGCGAGGATCGCACGGGGACGCGCGGACTCGAAGATGTAGATCCACTCCTCGTCACCGAGGATGATGTTGACGTCCACGGGGACCGCGCCGGCCTTGGCGATCCCGTACCAGGCGACGACGTGCTCCGGCCGGTTGGTCATCACGATCGCGACTCGATCGCCGGGCCCGACGCCGAGCTCCTCCAGACCGGTCGCCACCCGTGACGCGCGCAGGTCGAGGTCCGAGAAGCTCACGTCCCGTCCTTCGAACACGAGCGCCGGGTGACCGGAGCGGTCCGCGGCCATCCGATCGAGATCCGCCGCGATGTTCAACCGCATCCCCCCGAGGAACGGTGGCGCCGCCCGCCACGTGGCACAATTCCGAAACCGAAAGCACGGTAACTTCGGCTCTTACATCGGTCAAGGTCCGTGCCGACCAGCGGAAGAGGCCCACGATGCGCGCCGCGTACGCAGCCGAGCTCGGAGCACCCGAACCCCTCGACGGGCTCGTCGTGGGCGAGCGTCCCGAGCCCGAGCCTCCCCCGGGGTGGGAGGTCGTGTCGGTGCGCGCCGCGTCGCTCAACCATCACGACGTCTGGACCCTGAGGGGCGTAGTGGGCGTCCCCTTCGAGCCGCCCGTGATCCTCGGCTGCGACGCCGCCGGCGTCACCGACGACGGGCGCGAGGTGATCGTGCACTCGGTGCTCGAGTCCGGTGCTCGCTTTCGCATGTTGACCGATGGCGTGGACGGCTCCTTCGCACCGCGGCTGGCCGTCCCCTCCGCCAACCTGATCGACAAGCCTCCGAGCCTGTCCTTCGAGCAGGCCGCGTGTCTCCCGACTGCCTGGCTCACCGCGTGGACCATGCTGTTCGAGGCCGCGCGCGTGCGACCGGGCGAGCGCGTGCTGGTGCAGGGCGCGACGGGTGGCCTGCCGACGGCGGCGATCTGTCTGGCGACGGCCGCGGGCGCGGACGTCACCGCGACGTCGCGTTCGGAGCGAGGCCGGGAGTTCGCTCGCTCCCTCGGGGCAGACGCCGTGGCCGAGACCGGTGCCAGGCTCGCCGAGCCCGTGCACGTCGTCATCGAGACGACGGGCCAGCCGACCTGGCGCCATTCGGTCTCGTCCCTCGGGTTCGGCGGCCGGCTGGTCACCGGGGGTGCCACGGGAGGACGCGACGCGGACGCCGAGATCCGCCAGCTGTTCTGGAAGGAGCTCACGGTGGCAGGCGTCAAGATGGGGACAATCGAGAGCCTGCGCGCGTTGGCACGTTTCGTGGCGCACGCCGGCATCGACCCTCCGATCTCCGACGTCTTCCAGGGCGTCGACGAGGTCCCGCGCGCGATGGCGGAGATGATCGCCGGCCGCCAGCTCGGGAAGCTCGTGATCCGTGTCACCTGACGCGCCGAGTTGCACGCGACGCAGATGTGGGGGCGCTTCTCGGCCGGCCGGTAGAGTGTGATCGAGCGCTCGGTGCTCGGACGCACGTCCTCGATGGCACGGCGCGTCGGCGAGGAGCGAGACCGTGGCCAAGCAGCCTGACACCGGAACGGGCCCCGCGAACGACGTCGAGGACGAAGTCGGCAAGCGACAGCGGGGCCGGCCTCGGCAGGGGCCGGCGGTCGCGCGTCATCTGCCCCGCGACGAGGAGATCCTCAAGATCGCGGCCCAGGTCTTCTTCGCCCAGGGCTACGAGGGCGCCAAGCTCGAGGACATCGCCAGGGAAGCCGGGATCGTCAAGGGGAGCCTCTACCACTACTTCGAGTCCAAGGAGCACCTCTACGAGCGGCTCCTCGAGCAGATCGTCGAGCTGGTCGACGTGGAGGTGGCAGCGGGAAGCGACCGTCCACCCGCGGAGCGGCTCGCGGAGCTCGTCCGCAGCGAGGTGCGCCTCGTCGCCAACAACCCGGTCGAGATCGGCATCATCGGCCGCCATCTGGTCCACATGGAAGGCGAGATCGGCGAGTGGGCACGCGGCTTTCGCCAGAACTTCGTCGAGCGTGTGCGCGAGATCATCGAGCAGGGTCAGCTCGAGGGCGCCTTCCGTCGGGGCGATGCCGCGACGATGTCGGCGTTCATCCTCGGCTCGATCACCGTCCTCGCCGAGTGGTACCGGCCGGAGGGTCGCCTCGGCGTCGAGGAGATCGCCGACGAGATGACGGCGTTCGTGCTCGACGGTGTAGGCGTCGAAGCCCAGCGCGCCGAGAACGGCGTGCGCTCGTCCGTCGCGGGTCGCACGAGCTGAGACTCCTGGCGCCATGACCTCGTCGGAGCCGGAGCGCGCCGCTGCCGGTGGCGAGCGGACGACCGCCAGCGCGTCCCAGCTGACGCCCCGCCAACGCGAGGTCCTCGCCTTCATCGAGGAGCACATAGACGCGCACGGGTACCCGCCGACAGGACGCGAGCTCTCGGACGCGTGCGGGCTCGGAGGACCCTCCGGCGCGCAGCGCATGCTGCAGACCCTCGAACGCAAGGGATTCATCAGTCGCTCTCCGGGCCGCAGCCGCGCGCTCGCGCTCGTGCACCCGGAGATCGACGCCGCGGCACTCGACGAGGAAGACCTGCACCTGCTCTCTGCCATGGCGGAGGGGCAGGCGGTCGAGCGCGACTGCGTCCTCGCGGCGGCTTCGAAGGTCACGGACCAGGACGTGAAGCGCACGCTCATCGAGGAAGCCCTCGAGCGTCACGACCAGGTGACACGGGTCGAAGCCGTGCTCGCGCAGTCATCGAGCGCGCGGCCCGAGACGCTCGGGGCGATGGAGGCGGTCCTGACCGGCCTGCGATCCGGGTCGTCGTGGGAGTCCTTCGTGGTCGATCAGGTGATCTACAACCACGCGGCCGGTCCCGTCGCGCGCGTGCTCGCCGAGCGGGTGCCGCCGCTGGCGAACGTCCTGCGCCACACGGCCGAGCTGTGTGACCGCTCGGCGGAGTCCGCCGAACGGTGGCTCGAGACGATCGTGGAACGGTCGAGCGACGAGGCGATCGTCGAGCTGCGGACACGCGCCGTGACGATGGCGAGAGTCCACACGCTCACCGCTCGGTCGCTCAGACGGACGGAGGCGGGCGGCAAGTTCCCCGACGTGGCCTCCGTCCGACTTCCCCGGGCGCTCACGCCCGCCTACGTGGAACGACCGCACCGGCGCAGGTGAACGGATGATCACGCCCGGCCGCAAGGCGGCGGCCGGGTGCGCTTACATCTGGTCACTCGACCCGAGGAGTGAGTCGCACGGTGCGTGACGTGAACCTGCTGTCGCCCGAGTTCCAGGACGATCCGTTCCCGACCCTCGCCGAACGGCGGGCTGCGCAGCCCGCGTTCCAGGCGAGCGACTTCCCGGCGTGGATCCTGACCCGCCACGAGGACGTGATGGGGATGCGGGACGAGAGCGCCTACAGCGTCGCCCATGTGCGGATGCTGCGCGAACCCATCGACGGTCCGAACATGATCCAGATGGACGGCGAGGAGCATCACCGCAATCGCTCGCTCGTCGCCCCGAGCTTTCGGCCGCGCGTGCTGGAGCGCTTCGCGGCCGAGACGATCGAGCCGCTGGTCGCATGGATGCTCGACGGTCTTCGAGTTCGCGGGGAGGCCGAGCTCATGCGGGAGTTCTGCGAACCGTTGCCGTTCCACACGATCGCCGAGCTCCTGGGTCTCGACGTTGCCGATCAGCCCCGACTCTCCCGGCTCTACAAGGAGGCCATCGCCGCGAACCCCGTCGAGTCCGACGCCGAGCAGCTGGAGCAGTCGCTCGGGGCCCGCAAGGAGCTCGACGAGATGCTGATCCCGGTCGTCGAAGATCGCCGTCGTTCCCCCGGCGAGGACTTCGTGAGTCAGCTCGTAACCGCCACCTCGCGCGACGGGGACCGACTCGACGAGGAACACGTCCTCGGGTTCCTCCGCTTCATGCTCCCCGCGGGTGAGGAGTCGACCATGAGCGCGCTCGGCACGCTCGTCCTCGAGCTGCTCCGCCACCCGGACCAGCTCGAGGCGCTGAGAGCCGATCCCGCCCTCGTGGTGACCGCAGTCGAAGAGGCGCTCCGCTGGCGCGCGCCCATCGCCTACCTGAACCGCACCACGACCCGTGACGTCGTCGTCGGCGACGTCACCGTGCCCGCGGGCTCGCTCGTGCTCGGGGCGATCAACGGGGCCAACCGTGATCCCGTCGTGTTCGACGCCCCGGACTCCTTCCGGATCGACCGTGCGCCCAACAAGCACGTCGCCTTCGGCGCCGGTGTGCACATGTGCATCGGCGCGCCGATCGCGCGCCTCGAGCTCCAGGTGGCGCTGCGAGGCGTGCTCGAGCGCCTCCCGAACCTCCGTCTGCAGGACGGCTTCGAACCCCGCTACGAGGGCCTCTTCAGCAACGCCCTCACGGAGCTGCCCGTGGAGTGGGACGCCTGAACCCCGCCCGACGCGAGGCGGAGCGGACGGAGGACCAGGGCAACGACCCTTGACGGGCCCGCGGCGCCACCGTAGGCTTTTCTGAACCCCCGGGTACGTAATTCTCCGATCCCCACCTCGACCCGGGTTTCCTCGATGGCCGACTACGAGCGCATCCGCTACGAGACCACGCCCCAGGCGATCTGGATCACCCTCGCCCGTCCCGACGAGCTGAACCTCGTCGACAGTCGGCTCTTCGAGGAGCTGCGCGACGCGTTCGTCCGGGCGGCGCGCGACGAGGAGCACAGCGCCGTGGTCCTGCGGGGATCGGGCCGCATGTTCAGCGGCGGCGGCGACCTCGGTTCCGACGTCGCCCGCATGGCCCTCGAGGGCATGACCGAAGACGACGTCAGTCAGATGCACGAGCACGTCTACGCGGAGTATCCGGCCTTCGCCGCGATCGAGGACTGCCCCAAGACGACGATCGCGGCCATCAACGGCGACGCGTTCGGTGCCGCGGTCGACATCATCATGATGTGCGACCTGGCGGTCGCGGTGCGCGGGGCCAAGCTCAGCTTCGCGCCCGGAAAATGGGGGCTCTGCGACGCCCCGAACTCGGGACGCCTCCACCGACGGATCGGGCTCAGCCGGGCGAAGGACCTGCTGTTCACGGCCCGGGCCGTCGAAGCCGAGGAGGCGCGGGAGCTGGGCCTCGTCAACCGGGTCTGCGCACCCGACGCCCTCGACGCGGCCGTCGTCGAGCTCGTGGAAGCAGTGCTGACGACGTCGCCCGAGGCCCGCCGCCTGATGAAGCAGGTGATGCACCGCGACCTCCCGGCGTTGCGCCCCGAGGAGCACTTCGAGTCGTCGATCGGCGAGGACTTCCACGAAGGCGTGCGGGCCTTCACGCAGAAGCGTCCGCCCGAGTGGACGGCGGAGGCGATCGCCCGTCGGGCGATGCTCCCCTCCCCCGCCGACGGCGAGTCGGCCTCGACCGCGTCGGGCAACGGCCACGGCGGGCGTCCGGCCGTGACGACCCCCGCGTCAGAACGGAGCAGCTAGCCCGGCAGCCCGAGGTGGCGCCGGGCGAGGATGTTGCGCTGGATCTCGTTGGCGCCGCCCGCGATCGTCGTGATGATCTCCGCCCGCCAGTTGTGCTCGAAGCGCCCCTGCACGACCGCGCCGGGGTCGTCGGCGCGGAGCAGCCCTCGCGGAGCGAGCAGGTCGACGACCTCGTCGGCCATGTCGAGGCGGAGCTCGGTCATCGCCACCTTCAGCATCGTGGCCTCGAACGTCGGTACCTCGTGGCGACCGACGCGGTCGTACGAGCGCAGGAGATGCGTGCGGGCGCCCTCGACCCGGATCGCGAGACGGGCGAGCAGCCTGCGAACGCGTGGGTCGGACTCGTGGCCACCGTCGCGTGCCCAGGCCACCAGCTCGTCGAGGTCGCGCTGGAGCCCGCCGAACGGGAAGCCTCCCAGCCGCTCGTAGTCGAGCGCCTCCATGATGTAGCCCCAACCGGCGTCGAGCTCCCCGACGAGCCGGTCGGCCGGGACCCGGACGTCGGTGAAGAACACCGAGTTCGTGGCGTGGTTGCTCATCGTCTCGATCGGGGTGACCTCGATGCCGGGGCTGTCGAGGTCGACGAGGAACAGCGAGATCCCACGGTGGCGCGGGACCTCGGTGTTCGTGCGGCAGGCCAACCAGACCAGCTCGGCGAAGTGCGCGGCGCTCGTCCACATCTTCAGCCCGTTGAGGACGAACTCGTCGCCCTCGCGCGTCGCCCGCAGCTCGAGCGCGGCGAGGTCCGAGCCGGCCTCGGGTTCGCTGTAGCCCAACGCGATGTTCAGCTCACCCGCGATGATCCGAGGCAGGAACGCGCGCTTCGTCGCCTCGGAGCCGTGGCGCATGATCGTCTGGCCGATCATCCCGACCTCGATCGACATCGAGGGGAGCCCGGCGTACTCGAGCTCCTCCTGGAGCACGAGCTGGTAGATCTCGCTCTTCCCGCCCCCTCCGTACTCCTCGGGCCAGGCCAGCCCGAGCCACCCACGTTCCGCGAGCTTGCGGACGAAGACCCGCTTCTCGGGGGTGTCCATCTGCGGGAGCGGGCCCTGGGACGGGATCACCGGATCGGCCTCGGCCGCGATGAACGCGCGGACCTCCTCGCGGAAGGCCTCGACGTCGGGATCGAGCGCGAACCTCACCGCGCGCCGTCCGCGTCGGCGACGAGCCACGGGTAACGGTCGCGGACGAGCGGGGCGCGCAGCAGCTCGTCGGCGACGATGCCGAGATGGTGATCGACGCCACCCCAACTGTGTTGCGCCGCCTTGGCCCGACGGCTGAAGAGGTGCACGTGCGCTTCGGTGCTGAACCCCATCCCGCCCCAGATCTGGTGACAGCGCCGGGCGACCTCCACGAACGAGTCGCCGGCGCGCAGGAAGGCGACCGATGCGAGGCGCCGCGCGAACGGCGAGTGATCTTCGAGCGCCTGTGCCGCCTGACGGGCGAGGGTCGTCGCCTCGGCCGCGGCGATGTCGCAGTCGGCGAGCTGGTGCTGCACCGCCTGGAAGCTCCCGATCGGGACACCGAACTGCACGCGCTCGCTCGCGTAGGCAACCGTGTCCTCGAGGAGGCGGGTGGCCCCGCCCGCACACCACGCTCCTTGCATCGTCGCGACGCGAGCGAACGCGGTGTCGAGAGCCGGCTCGGCCGCTCCCAGCTCCACCCCGCGCACGCCCTCGAACCGCACCCGCGACCACGGGAAGCCCGAGATGGCGTGCTGCGGCTCGACCTCGACCCCGTCAGCCGGGTCGACGAGGACCACCACGAGCACGCCCTCCGCGTCGTGCGCGGTCACGAGGAACGCATCGGCCGTGTTGGCGTCCTGGACGAATGCCTTCTCACCCGTGAGCGCGCCGTCCTTCCAGGAGACGCCGGGATCGTCGTCGAGACGACCCGACGGGCCCGCCGCGGCCAACACCGGCCGCCGCCGACCCGCCACGACCTCCGCCAACAGCGTCGCGGCCGAGGGTTCGGCCGCGGACTCGAGCACGGCGGTCGCGGCCACGGCGACGGCGAGGAACGGAGCCGGACACAGCGCCCGTCCGAGCTCCTCGCAGAGGAGCTCCAGGTCGACGACCGATCCCCCGCTCCCGCCGCTCGCCTCGGGGATCGCGAGGCCCAGCCAGCCGAGCTCGGCGAGCCGCGACCAGAGGTCGGCGTCGAAGAGGCCCGCGCGGTCCTCGAGCGCACCGAGGTCGCCCAGCGGTACCGCGTGCGAGAGGAAGTCGCGCGCGGTCGCCCGCAGCAGCTCCTGGTCGTCGCTCGGTCGCAGCTCCATCCGGCGCCCGTCCGCGCCGCCGCAGCAGCGCCCCCGCCACACCTCTACGGTGATCTCTAGGTACGGTATCTGCGAGTCTGCAAACGGGCAACGCCCGCTCCGGAGCGGGTACCCGCGGCGGTGGTCGATTTCCGGAACTCCTGGTACGGTAGCCCGCTCCAAGCCGGCCGGGGGGAGGATTCGGCGTGTCGGAGATCGACCTGAGCGGGCAGTCGGCGGTCGTCACGGGCGCGGGACGCGGGATCGGTAGGGCCCACGCGCTCGCGCTCGCCGAGCGAGGCGCATCGGTCGTCGTCAACGACATCGGCGCCGGGATCGACGGGGCGGGGACCGAACGCGCCCCCGCCAACGAGGTCGTGGCCGAGATCGAGCGGCGCGGCGGCCGGGCGCAACCGTCCTTCGACGACGTGTCGACGCCGGAGGGAGGCGAAGCGCTCGTCGGCGCGGCGATCGACGCGTTCGGCAAGATAGACGTCCTCGTCCACAACGCCGGCGTGGTCCTTGCAGGTCCCTTCGCCGACCAGCCGATCGACGACGTTCGCAAGGTCCTCGACGTCCATCTCATGGGCGCGTGGCACGCGGGGCAACCAGCGTGGCGCGACATGGCCACGCGAGGGTACGGGCGAATCGTCCTGACGACGTCCGGCGCGATCTTCGGTCACCCGATGGTGGGTGCCTACGCGGCGGCGAAGCACGGGATCATCGGGCTCACCAAGTCGATGCACCAGGAAGCCGCCCTGACCGGCCTCGACATCAAGGTGAACGCGCTCGCGCCGATCGGTGCCACGCGCATGGCCCGCGAGGCGCAGAAGGAACGGTTCGGTGACCTCATGGATCCCTCACTCGTCGCCGCGGTGTGCACGTACCTCGCGAGCCCCGACTGCGATCTCAGCGGCGAGGCCGTGCACGCGGGCGGCAGCCATTGGTGCCGGATCTTCCTCGCTCAGACCCGCGGATGGGCCTCGGGGACTCCCGACGTCACCCCCGAGGAGATCCGCGACCACGAGGACGAGGCCTTCGAGCTCTTTGACTTCGAGATCCCGGCGAGCACGAACGACTCGACCGATCTGATCCACGAGCGCGCCACCGGGACGAAGGTCAGGATGGCACGAGACCAGATCGCCTCGGCAGAGGTCGAGGCCAAGCTCGACTGATCACCCGGCCTCGGGCGCGTCGAGCACGGCCACCCCTTCGTCGAGGCGCCGCAGCTTGTGCTCGGGGCGCCGCACCCGCGGCGCGGAAGTCCTCGTCGCGCGCACCCACGCCCACCCCGACCAGCAGTCGGCCCGCGGAGAGGAGGTCGACCGAGGCGAGCTGCTTGGCGACGAGCGACGGCTGATGGAGCGGCAACACGACGAGCGACGCGACAAGCGGGACGCAACGAGTCCGCGCCGCGGCTGCGCCGAGCGTGACCAGGAGGTCGGCGTTCGGATGCGAGATCCGCTCCCCGACCGCCAGGCTCGCACCGGATCTCGCAGCCTTGCAGCCCCTCGGCGCCGGTGATATTACGTGAGGGTGCGGTACCGTATTCGAGGGAAGGGCGGGTGAGCCGCTCCGCGCCGGCCGCCCTCGAGAGCTTCCGCGCCACCTTCCGGGCCTGGCTCGACGAGCACCTCCTCCCCGAGTGGGTAGAACGTGCGTTCCCGCAGAACTGGCCGCCCGGTGACGAGGATCCCGACGGCGTCGCGATCAGCCGCAAGTGGCACGAGCGCCTCCACGACGGCGGGTGGCTCGCACCCGGCTGGCCGCGTGAGCACGGCGGGCTCGGGCTCGACCTCGCGCACCGGATGGTCCTGGTGGAGGAGCTCGCGGCCGCCCGGGCGCCCGTTGCCATCGGCTTCCAGGGCGTCGACATCCTCGGGCCCGCCCTCATCCGCTTCGGCCGACGACCTGTGGTGCCAGGGCTACTCCGAGCCCGACGCCGGAAGCGACCTCGCCTCCATGACCACCCGCGCCGTGCGCGCCGACGACGCCTATGTCGTCGACGGCCGCAAGGTCTGGACGTCCTACGGCAACCGGGCCGACTGGTGCTTCCTGCTCGCGCGCACCGGAGCACCCGAGAGCCGCCACCGCGGGCTCAGCTTCCTTCTCGTCGAGATGTCGACCCCGGGGGTCGAG
>CAYRHS010000114.1:0-10070 GCA_964424125.1 uncultured Burkholderiales bacterium | reverse complement strand
CAAGAACCCGTGCTCGTCGACACGGCAGAGATCGCCGGTGTGGAACCAGAGGTTCCGCGTGACCGCGACGGTGGCCTCGGGCCGGCGCCAGTACCCGGCGAACATCGTGTCGGGCTCTCGGGATCGCGCGACGAGCTCGCCGACCTCGCCGGTCCCGACCTCGCGGTCCTCGTCGTCGACGATGCGAACCTCGAAGTCGGTCAGGTTCACCTTGCCCGCCGCGCCGAGGCGGTTCTGCTGCCCCGCGGGAAGCAGTGCGAGCAGCGAGGCCTCGGTCAGGCCGAAGCCGGCGGAGAACGTCCGGCAGCCGAACTGCTCCTGCCAGTACCGGTCGGTGTCGGGCGGGAGTGGCGCGGCGGCCATGAGGCGAACCGAGTGCCCCTCGGCCGCGGCGGGATCGGCGCCCTTCTGGACCATGAGCGCGATCGGCCCGAGCAGCGAGAGCACCGTCGCACGGGTGCGCTTGACCTCCGGCCAGAACCGCGAGACGGAGAAACGCCGGGCGATCGCCGCCGAGCCCCCGACGACGAGGGTGCCGACGACGCAGATCGCGATCGCGTTGAAGTGGAACAGCGGGAGCGGGGTCCAGACGATGTCGTCGGGACGACGCTCCCAGGCTCGGGCGACCTGCTCGCCCAAGCTCACGACGTAGTTGTGCGGCAGCATGCAGCCCTTCGACGGCCCGGTCGTCCCCGCCGTGTACACGAAGCAGGCGAGGTCGGACGGTCGGACCGCGGCCGCCGGGAACGGGTCACCCGGTGCATCGGCGAGCGCCTCGGACCAGTCGGCGGAGGAGACGTCGGTGATCTGGTCGGCGGGCTCGCCGACGACCAGCGCCGCGGTCAGCTCGGGCACCTCAGGACCGGCGATCTCCGCCACCCGCCCCGCGAGGTCGCCCGCCACCACCATGGCCTTGGCGCCGGAGTCGGCGAGCTGGTGCCGGAGGAACTCGCCCTTGTAGGCGGTGTTGACGGGGACCGCGATGCCCCCGAGCTTCGCGGTCGCGAAGAAGGTGATCACCTGCTCGGGCCCGTTCTCGAGGAGGCTCGCGACCCGGTCGCCACGGGCGACCCCACGATCGGCGAGCACGTGCGCGAGCCGATCACTCTCGGCATCGATGCGTGCGGCGGTCCACTCCTCGCTGTCGATGTCGAGGTACGGCGCGTCGGGCGCCGCGTCGAGCCGCGCGCCGAGCGCTTCCAGCACCGTCGTCCGTCGCGCCACGAACCTGACGCTAGCGTCAGTTGGGCTCGGGGTCACGCCCGGCCCGTCGGGGTCAGCCGCTGAGGCGCACCGCCAGGGTCGCGGCGTGGGCGGCGGCGCCGCCGAACATCGTCTCGAGCACCCAGGCCCGCTTGAGGAGCAGGTGCGGGTCGGCCTCCCACGTGTAGCCCATCCCGCCGTGCACCTGCACGCACGTGTGCGAGTTCGCCACGGCCGCGCGTCCGGCGAGGTGTTTGGCGCCGGCCACCGCACGCTCGACGTCACCGAGGCCGGGATCGTCGACGTGGAGCGCCGCGGAGTGCACCGCGGCTCGCGCGAGCTCCGCACGCACCGCCGCATCCGCCAGCAGGTGCTTGACCGCCTGGAACGAGCCGATGACCCGGTCGAACTGGCGTCGCTCCTTGGCGTACGCCACGCCGAGCTCGGTCGCCGCACGCGCGACGCCGAGTGCCAGGGCGGCGGTCAGGACCGTCCCGACGCGCCGGAGACCGGTGGCCAGCTCCGAGTCCCCGATCGGCTCACCCGCAGGAAGCGCATCGGCGACATGGACGGGGGTGAGCGGGTCGAGCGGGCGTTCCAAGGGACGAGCGGCGACGTCGGCCGCGGCCACGTTACGAACGCCGTCACCCGAGAGGACGAGCAAGCGCTCGCACGCATCGAAGTTGGAGAAGACCACATCCGGGCCGGCCGTCAGGTCGATTCCACCGACGACGGTCGATCCGTCGGCGGCTCCCGCGACGCAACCGGCCCCGAGCTCCGACCACACGAGTGGGCCCGGCACGAGCGCGGCGCCCAACTCCTCGTAGACGACCGCGGCGTCGGCGACACCGAGCCCGAGGCCGCCTTCGTCCTCGGGGAGGCGGAGGGAGAAGACCCCAGCTTCGGCGAGCTCGCGCCAGCGAGCTACGTCGAGCGCCCCCGGCGCGTTCGCGAGCGCCCGTACCGACTCGGACGAGAACCGGCCCTCGAGCAAGGCCCGGATCCCTTCGCGCAACGCGAGCTGGTCGTCGCTGAGCACGAAATCCATCCGCCTCACCCCCTCGGGAGCCCGAGCATGCGCTCTCCGATGATGTTGCGCTGGATCTGCGAGGTGCCGGCCGCGATGGTCAGCGAGAGCGTGCGCAGGCGCTCCTCCACGAACTCCGCAGCCCCTGCCCGCACGGCGTCGTCGATGGCCAGGCCGGCGCGGTCGAGCACTCGCAACGAGAGCTCGCCGAGACGCTGTCGCACCTCGCTGTACGCGAGCTTCATCATGAGCCCGCCCGGCCCCGGCACCCCGGTTCTCGCGGCTTCGGACACGTTGCGCTTGGTCAGGGCCCACAACGCGTCGAGCTCGGCGACCACGTGACCGAGCTCGCTCCGCAACGCCGCGTCGTCCCAGGCGGTGGCGGATCCTCGTGTCACGACACGCGCGAGGCGGGCGAGCTCCTCGGCCAGCCGGAGCGCGTCGACGAGCTCGGACACGAGGGAGGTCCCGCGCTCGAAGGCGAACGTCACCTGCGTGATCCGCCAGCCGTCGTTCTCGGCGCCGACACGGTTGGCGACGGGGATCCGTACCTCGTCGAGGAACAGCTCGTTGAACTCGGTCGAGCCCACCAGGTTCTCGATCGGCCGGATCTCGATCCCGGGCGTGTCCATCGGAAGGATGAGCCACGTGATTCCCGCCTGCTTCTTCACGTCCGGGTCGGTGCGAACGAGGAGCTCTCCGAAGTCCGCGATCTGCGCGAACGACGACCAGATCTTCTGACCGGACACGACGTAGTCGTCACCGTCGCGTACCGCTCGCGTCCGGAGCGAGGCGAGGTCCGAGCCGGCTTCGGGCTCCGAGAAGCCTTGGCACCAGACCTCGTCCCCCTGGAGAATCGGCCGCAGGAACCGCTGCTTCTGCTCCTCGGAGCCCTCGGCGATGAGTGTCGGTCCCGCGTGGAGGATCCCCACGAAGTTCGCCCCCACGTACGGCGCCTTCGCGCGGGTCGTCTCCTCGAGGAAGATGAGCTGCTGGCTCGGTGGAGCGTCCTGCCCGCCGTATTCCTCCGGCCAGCTCAACCCCGCGTACCCGGCGTCGAAGAGGCGGCGCTGCCACTCCGTGTCGTAGCGGCGACGCGCCATCCAGTTGTTGCGCGCGGGCATCTCGGGGAGCTGCGGGAGCGTCGTCGCCAACCACTCCCGCAGCCCCGCCCGAAACGCTTCGTCCTCGTCCGAGTACCGCAGGTCCACCGGCGCCGCAGGCTAGCGGTGATGCTCGAAGATCATCGAGCGGTGCCGCGGCGCGCTCACACCTCGCACAGGGTGCCGTCGGCGGGGAGGTCGAGGTCGACCAAGTAGTCGGCGACGGCGTCGTCGATGCAGCCGTAGCCCTGTCCGTAGGCGGTGTGGCCGCGGGCGTCGAGACGCAGGAGCACGCCCGACTCGAGCTGGTCCGCGAGGGCTTCGGCCCACTCGGGCGGCGTGGCGGGATCGCCCTGCGTGCCGATCACGAGGATCGGCGCCGCACCTTCCGCGGCGAAGGGCCCCTCGAGCCCACTCGGCTCCGCGGGCCAGTAGACGCACGCGTAGCCAAGGTTCACGCCCGTCTCGCCGAAACGAGGTGCGGCCGCTCCCACTCGCTGCGCCAGGGCGTCGTACTGCTCGGGTGTGAAGCGTTCGACGCCGTCGACGCAGCTGATCGCGAGGAACGCCTCCTGGCTGTTGTCGTACTCCCCCGACGGGTCCCGCCCGACGTAGCTGTCGAAGAGCGCCAGCAACAGATCCGGGTCGCCGGCCTCCGCGGCGGCCAGCGCCCGGGCGAGGCCCTCGAACCCGAACTGCCCGTCGTAGAGCGCCGTGGCCACGGCGAGGTCGGTCTCACCCGGGCCCAGCTCCCGTCCGTCGGCGCTCTCGAGCGGTTCCCGCTCGATGCGCGCCAGAAGGTCGTCGTACGCCGCCTCGGGATCACCCCCGGAGTAGAAGTCACACGACTCGTCGTCACCGCACTCGGCCAGGAACTCGTCGAACTGCTTCTCGAAGCCGAGGGACTGCTCGACCGCGGCCGTCTCGGTGTCGAGCGACGGGTCGACCGCGCCGTCCAGCACGAACGCGCGCACCCTGTCGGGGAACAGGTCCGCGTAGAGCGCGCCGAGGTAGGTCCCGTAGGAGAAGCCGAGGTAGTTGAGCTGCTCCTCACCGAGCCCGGCGCGGATCCGGTCCATGTCGCGGGCGACGTTCTCGGTGCCTACGAAGGGAAGCAGCTCCGCGCTGTTCTCGGCGCACAACCCCGCGAACGTCCGTGCCGCGTCCTGGAGCTCCCGGTGTTCCTGCTCGGTGTCGGGCTCCGTGTCCACCGCGAAGAGGAAGTCGAGATCGTCGGTGCACTCGACCGGCGTGCTCTGGCCGACGCCGCGCGGATCGAACCCGACGATGTCGAAGCGTTCCAGCACGTCGGAACCGATGAACTGGGGCGCCAGCTCGACGAGCTGGAGCCCGGAACCCCCCGGTCCCCCCGGATTCACGAGCAGCGACCCCACACGAGCGTCGGGGTCCTCGGCAGGGCGGCGGGCGAGTGCGATCGTGATCTGCTCGCCGTCAGGATCGTCGTAGTCGAGCGGCACCGAGAGCTCCGCGCAGTCCAGTCCGCTGCCGCACCCGGTCCACGTGATCGTTCCGGTGGAAGTGGACTCCGAGGACGGCGAACGTTGCTCCGACGAGTTCGCCGCCGGCTCGTCCGAGCCGCTGTCGTCCGCACACGCGGACGCGGCGAGCGCGAGGATCAGGCTCGCGAGGAGAAGGCGGCGCATCGCTGCAGGTTAGGCGCTCGCGTCCGATTGCCCCGCGCGCCCGACGTCCCCGAGCGCGCGGAGGAACGTCGCGAGATCGGCGAGCTCTCGAACCGAACGTCCCACACCGAAGGACGCGATCGTGACCCCCCGAGACCCGAGGTCCTGCAGATGCGCCACGGTGCGTTCGACGTCCAGCGCCCCGGTGTCGGTGGTGAACAGTCGCGCACCCGCACGGATGCCGATCTCGCCGACGTCGCGAGACCTGAGCGCGCACGCGCGCGCGATTTGCTCGATCCCCCGTTCGATGTCCCCGATCGGCGTCCCCACCATCGGCAGCCAGCCGGCGCCCAGCTCCGCGATCCGGCGAGCCGTCGCAGGCGTGGGCCCGCCCGCGATCCACAGCGGGATCCCACCCGACTGGACGGGGGTGGGCCGACAGACGATCCCCCGGAACGACACCGTGGGCGACGCGAAATCGACCGCCGCTCCCGACCACAGGGTGCGACACGCACGCAACGTGTCGTCGAAACGACGACCCCGGTCCTCGAAGGACAGCCCGGCGGCGTCGAATTCCTCGGCCTGCCAGCCCAGCCCGACCCCCAGGTCGAGGCGACCGTTCGCCAGCACGTCGAGGGTGGCGGCTTCCTTGGCCAGGACCGCGGGCGGGCGGAGTGGCGCGATGACCACGCCGGTCGAGAGGCGGATCGTGTTCGTCACCGCGGCCATGGCCGCGAGCGTGGTGAACGGCTCGGGCCAGGGCTCGTCGATCGGGTACGGGAACCGGCCGTACGGATAGCGATCGCGGCGCGGGCCCATGACGACGTGCTCGGGCAGGACGAGCTGGTCGAGCCCGGCCTCCTCGGCGGCGCGAGCCACGTCGACGACGGCCGCGAGGTGCTCGCCGAACAGCCGTCCGAAACCCGAGAGGGTGATCGAGATCGCGACGCTCACGGACCGTCGGGGCGGAACAGGGCATCGATGCCGCCGTCGACGAAGACCACGGACCCGTGCACGTAACGCGCCGCAGGTGAGGCCAGGAATGCAATGACCGCCGCGACGTCCGCCGGCGAGCCCGTGCGCCCGATGGGTACCGGCAGCGCCTCGGCGGCCGGACCGAGCTCGGGATCACGGCGGGTCGCGTCGAGCAGCGCGCTCTCGAACGGTCCGGGTGCGACCGCGTTCGCCCGCACTCCCAGGCCGCCGAGCCGTTCGACCCGCCGACGGAGTGCCCGCGCGACCGCGAGCTTCGACGAAGCGTACACGCTGTGGCCCGGGAGCTGTCCGGCTCGACTCCGAGCCGCGTCCTCCTCGCCCTCGACGCAGGCGCTCACCAGCTCCTCGTCGACCGTCGGATCGATCGTGATCGAGTTCGACGAGGTCAGCACGACCGCGGGATCGGCGCCGGCCGAAAGCGAGTCGACGAGCCCGTCGAGCAGCTCGATCGTGCCGAAGAAGTTCACCGACACGATGGCGCCGTGGTCGTCGACCGTGGGCCCGAGGCCCGCGCAGCACACGAGGAGGTCGATCGCGTGCCCCGCCGCGGCTCGGATCGCCCCGACGGCATCCGCTCGAGATCGCGGCCTCGAGAGGTCGCCGACGACGGTGGCGTCACGGACATCGAGACCCACGACGTCGGAGCCCGCGACGGTCAGGAGCTCCGCGACGGCGGCTCCGAGGCCCCCCGCCGCGCCGGTGACGACCGCGATCCCCACTCGCTACTTGACCGCAGTCGGCGCCACGGGCGCTCCCGCGGCACCGGTGATGGGCAACGGCGAGGCGCACAGGAGGAACTCGTAGCGGCCGTCGGCCGCGCAGTCCGCCGCCAGGGCCTCCAGGTACCAGAGTTGGCCCTGGACGAGACCCACGTCGCGCAGGTCGATCATGTGCACGGGGAGCAAGACCGCCGGGTCCTCGCAGGGCCAGACCTCGAACACGTAGGTGTCGGTCGCCACCGCCGCGACGTCGTGGTCACGGAACCACTCGATCGCCCGCACCGAGATCCCCGCGGTGTCGGTGCGGTAGCGGTCCTCGGGATCGTGCCGGGAGAGCCGCGGTGCATCCCTACGGCCACGAGCCCCGGGCTCGGTGTCGTCACGGAGCAGCTGCGGCTGGCCCGTGCGCACCAGGACGACGTCACCGGCCTCCACGGTCAGCCCCGTTCCCCGGAGCGCGGCGTCGAGATCGTCGCCGTCGACGGGCCGACCCCCTTCGACCCGGTCTACGCCTTGCGCGCGCGCGACGTCGAGGAGGATTCCTCGCGAAACGATGGCCCCGAGGTGCTCGGCGCCCAGGCGCTGCGCCCCCTGCTCCGTGACGACGTCGGTGGGCGTGTCGTTGTACAGGCGCCCGTCGTAGCCGACATGGCACAGGGCGTCCCAGTGCGTCGCCGCCTGCGTTCCCATGTGGACGAGCTCGTCGCTCGTGGTGAAGTCACCGGGGTCACCGGTGACGGAGAGGCCGGCCGCCAGGACCTCCAGCTCGGGGTTGATGCGCCCCGGAACCCCGCCCGTTTGGGGCCCCTCGGAGTGGAGCTGGATCGCCAGGTTGAAGATGCGACCCGACCGTACGGCCCTCACGCCCCGCAGGACCGCGTCCGGCGTGAGGAGGTTCAACGTTCCGCGCTGGTCGTCCGGCCCCCAACGGCCCGCGTTGGAGACCCGGTCCGCCAGCACCCGCAGCTCCTCGGTCAGTGGCACGCGTCGGTCCTAGGCATCCGCGTAGGTCGCGCGCAGCTCGTGCTTGAGGACCTTCCCGGTGGGATTGCGCGGCAGCGTGTCCACGACCTCGAGCTGTTCGGGGATCTTCTGGACCATGAGGCCCTCGTCCTTGAGGAACCCGAACAGCTCCTCGAGGGTGGGTGGCTCCTCGGCGTCGGTGGGCACCACGACGGCACAGGCCCGCTCACCCGATTTGGGGTCCGGCACCCCGATGACCGCGGCGTCGTCGATCTTGGGATGGGTGAAGAGCAGGTCCTCGACCTCCTTGGCCGAGATGTTCTCGCCTTTGCGAATGATGATGTCCTTCACCCGCCCGGTGATGGCGACGTAGCCGTCGTCGTCGAGGTGCCCGAGATCCCCGGTGCGGAAGAAGCCGTCGACGTCGAAGGCATCCCCGTCGAGCGACGAGTCCAGGTAACCGCGAAAGAGCTGCGGACCCCTGGCGCGGATCTCGCCCTCCTCGTTCGGCCCCGACCGCTGTCCGTCGAGGCGGACGACCCGGATCTCCACGCCGGGCGTGGCGCGGCCCTCGGTCGCGGCGAGCTTGTCGTCGGGATCGTGGATCGAGCCCATCGCGAGGATGGGGCACTCCGTGAGCCCGTAGCCGGAGACCACGCCCGCGCCCCCCAGCTCCCGTTTGACGTCGCGATGGAGCTGGACGGGCTTGGCCGCGCCGCCTCCGGGGAAGGCGCGCACGCTCGGGAAGAGCGGCGTGTCGGGCTGCTCCCGTTGCGCGGCGAGGTACGCCATGTGGAACGGCGTCCCGGCGCCGGCGATCGTGACGCGCTCCCGCTGGAGCACGGGGATCGTCGTCTTCGGATTGAACGCCTCGATCACGACCTGCTTGAAGCCGACCATCAGACCCGCGTTCAGCCAGCCGATGCCCCCGATGTGCGTGAAGGGGAAGACGAGCGCGTTGACGTCGGCGTCCGTGAGCTCGAGTGCCTTGATCATCCCGTAGGCGGAGTGCATGACGGTGCGGTCCGTGTGGCGCGCACCCTTGGGGTCGGCGGTCGTGCCCGACGTGTAGAAGACCCACCGCACGGGGTCGTCCTCGCGGCGTTCGGCTCCCGGCGGCGCGGGCGGCAACCGCTCGGGGTCGCCCTGCGGGAGCGATCGGTCCGCGACGAGGATCTCCAGACCGTCGATCTCGAAAGCGATCCCGCGACACATTGCCTCGAAGTCGAATCCCGCCCACTGCGACGGGCACACGAGCAGGCGGGCGCTGGTCTGGCGGGTGATGAAGCCGACCTCGCGCTCGCGGTAGATCGGGAGCATCGGGTCCTGGATGGCACCCAGGCGCGCCAGCGCGGCGACGAGCACCGCCGACTCGATCCACGTCGGCAGGATCCAGGAGACCGGCGTCCCCTCGCCGACGCCGTGGGTGGCGAATCCCGCGGCCGCGCGCCCGGCGGCGTCCCGGAACTCGGCGAAGGTCATCGTCCGCTCGTCCTCGTCGACCGCCAGCAGCGCGTCGGGGGTCGCTTCCGCTCGTCGCTCGACGAGCTCCCACAGGCTCCGGGCGTCGTCGATCATGACTGGCTCCTGGTGTCTTCGCTGGTACGGGTCACGGTCACGCGGTGAGGCCGCCGTCGATGGAGACGATCGAACCCGTCATGTAGCGGGCGTCGTCGGAGGCGACGTACGCGATGAGCGTCGCCACCTCCTCGGGCTGTGCGGCGCCGAGCGGCGTCATCACCCGTGCCATCTCCTCGACGAACTTCTTGGCGGGCACGCCGGGAGGCGGGCGGAACCCGCTCTCCGAGCCGGTCACCATCGGGGTGTCCATCGCGCCCGGCGCGACGCAGTTCACGCGCACGCCGCGCTCCAGGTATTCGCGAGCAAGCGCGCGAGTGAGGTTGACAACGCCACCCTTCGACGCACAGTAGGCAGCCGCGTACGGTTGGCCCATCAGCCCCGCGTTGGAGGCGACGTTCACGATGTTCCCGCCGCCGTCGAGCAGATGCGGAAGCGCGGCCTGCGAGACGAGGAACGTGCCCGTGAGGTTCACCCCGATGATCCTCGACCACTCCTCGAACGACACATCGGTCGAGTGGTCGAAGCTGCCGACGCCCGCGACATTGGCCACCACCTGCGGACGGCCGAGCTCGGACGCGGCTCGCTCGACCGCGGACGAGACCGACGCCGGATCGCTCACGTCGGTCGCGACGGCGAGCGCCCGACCGCCACGCTCGGTGATCTCGGTCGTCGCCTTCTCGGCGGCGTCGCGCGCAACGTCGAGCCCGGCGATCGCCGCGCCCTCCTCCGCGAGGCGCAGCGCTGTGGCCCGCCCGAGACCCGACCCCGCCCCGGTCACGATCGCCACCTGGTCGTCGAAGCGGCCCACAGGTCCTCTCGGCTCGCCGGATGCCGG
>CAYRHS010000113.1:0-10101 GCA_964424125.1 uncultured Burkholderiales bacterium | reverse complement strand
CCGGTCCGACGATGAGCGATCTCCTGTCCCCGGAGCTCCCAGCAGGTGGGACACTCGCGGGGCTCGGACGTGTGGGCCACAGGCAGGTCTCTCACCGGGGCCGGCCGGTTCCATCCTGGTGCCGGCGGCCCGCAGACGCGAAGAACTCGAGCATGGCGTCGAGCGCGGCCTGCTTCGAGGGCCACTGCCGCCCGGCGGCCGAGAGGTACGCGCGCACCGGGATGCCGTCGGGGTCGTCGGGCAGATGAGCGCCGGCGACCACGGCCTCGATCCGGGTCCGCTCCCATTCCCGGAGCAGGCCCGCACGGTTGGAGAGGTGGCGGATGTCCTCGAGGAACGCGTCGATCTGCGACTTGGGTCGTCGGCGCCGCTCGAAGCGTTGGTTGAGGAGCGTGTGCGGCCCGTATGGCACCACGCAGGTCCCGGCGCGTTCGTTGAGGCGGATCACGACCGCCCGGCAGCCGGCGCAGAAGTAGGAAGACCAGCGCGAGCCCGACGACACCAGCTCGGCCGCGCAGCACGGGCAGATGGAAAACGAGTAGGAGAAGTCCGAGCCCGGTCGGCGGGGCGGGTCGGGCAAGCCCGCGCGCTCGCGCTTCTCGCGGTCGCAGCGGCACAGCTCCACGACTGGAACCCGATTGCCGTTCTCGTCGGTGACCGACTCGCCGATCGGCCCGCGCAGCTCCCAGCACGTCGTGCAGACCCGGAGCGCGGAGAACGTCGCCATCGTTGTTTCCTCAGTCCCGTCGCTGTCGTGCTCGCCACGCGTCGAGGGCCGACGCGCCCGCGATGAACGGCGACATCACCAGGAGCGACGCCCACCAGGCGACGGTGACGACGATCGGGTCGACGAAGACCAGCCACACGACGCCGAAGAAGAAGCCGCCCTCGGTCTCGTAGCCGATGATCGGCATCGTCCCGCCCACGAAGGCGATGACCGTGTACCAGGTGCAGAGCACGGCGGCGGCGAGCGCGGTGAGCACGGCCACCGCGTTCACGACCGGGTGCCGTTCGTCGTCCACGCGACCGACGGTACGAGGGGGGTGGGACACGGGCGTTCCGCAAAGCGCGTCACAATGAGCGTCTCGGAGCGAGGAGGGCCGGTGGCAGACGACGCACACGGGACGGGACGCCCGCTCAGCCCCGAGGTCGCCGAGCGGCTGCTGCGCCTCGCCGCCTACCTGAAGCGCGAGGCGGCCGGCGACGAGTCCACGACACTCGAACGCATCACCGAGGACCTCGACGACTACGCGGGCCTGGGCTACGAGGCCGCGCGCAAGAAGGTCCGCCGCGATCTCGGCGAGCTCGACGCTTCGTTCGGGATCGTCGTCGACGTCAGCGACACCGGTGAGTACCGCCTCCGCCCGCCGTTCCTCACCGCGGCCGAGCGGCGGGCCTTGTTCGCGGCCGCGGCGGCGGTCCACGTCGACGACCGGATCGAGCTCACCCCGGGCGAGCTCGCCGCCGGCGTGGACACGAGCGACGCGTCGGTGGTCCTCCACGTGCACGAGGCCGTCCGCGACCTGCGGTCGGCGATCGCGGATCGCTGCCCGGTCGCGTTCCTCCACGCCGGGATCCGGCGGGTCGTCGAGCCCTGGGCGCTCGGCCACTGGCGGCGTCGCTGGTACGTGGTGGGCTTCGACCGGGTCCGGGACGCGCCCCGCCGCTTCCGCCTCGACCGCATCGAACCGGGCGAGGCCGGGCTGATCGAGCGCGCGGGCGAGCCGGGTTCCTGCGAGATCCCCGCCGAGCTCGATCTCGCCAAGACCTTCGACCTGCACCCGGACGCGTGGGGAGACGACCCGCCGGTCACGGGCCGGGTGCTCGTCGATCCCGACTACGCGCTGCCGCTCGCCTCCCGCCTCCAGGGCCGCATCGTCGAGTCACGCACCGACGGCGAGCTCGTCGAAGCCGAGGTCCGCCACTACGACGCGTTCGTCGACCGGGTGCTCGAGGCCCGGGACCACGCGGTCGTGCTCGCACCGCCGGTGCTCGTGGAGCGCATCCGCGACCACCTGCAGGGGATCGTGGCTTCGTGAACGCGGCCGCGGAACGCGCCCGGCGCTTCGACGCGGTCCTCGCCGCGCTCGCGCTCGCCGAGGAACGCGGGGCCGTGCCGCTCACGGATGTGGCCGTCGAGGTCGGCATCGACGCCGAGACGCTGCGGGCGTTGCTCGAACCCGTCCTCTACCTCGACTTCCGGCTCTCGGCCCGCGGTGGTCGACCCGGTGAGGAGATCGACGAGTCCCGCGGGTTCTTCCTCACCGAGGACCGGACCCTGATGCTGGACGAGACCCACTGGCTGCGGGACCTCGCGGCCGCGCCCCCGCCACCCGAGCTGGCGCTGCACCTGCTCGCCGCCGGTCTCACGTACCAGGCGTGCACCGACGAGTCGCGTCCCCGGCTCGAGGCAGCGCTGGAGCGCCTCGCCGAGGTCGTCGCCGCGGCCGTCCACGTCGGGATCGAGACACCGGCACTGCTCGGGACCGCGCGCGAAGCAGCCGCTGCGCACCGCACCCTGCGCTTCCGGTACGTGAAGGCCGGCTTGGCCGACCCGACGGACCGCGAGATCGAGCCGCACCGGGTCTTCTGCAACTGGGGGAACTGGTACGCGTACGGCCCGGAGATCGGCGGTGGAACCCTGAAGTACTTCCGGGTCGACCGGATGGTCTCCGCCGAGGTCGGCGACGGGACCTTCGAGGTTCCCGACGACTTCGAGCTCCCCGACTTCTTCGACCTCTCCGAGCACGCGGTCGACCTCACCGTCCGGGTCCCGCGGCGGACGCTGCGGCTCCTCGAAGCCGACTACCGGGTGCGGACGACCCGACCGGCCGGTGAGGGAAGGACCGAGGTCGAGCTCACCGCCTACGGGGAGGCGACGCTCGACCGCCTGCTGCTGCGGTTGCCGCCGGAGGCGGCGGTCGTCGACCCGCCCGAACTGGCCGACCGCCGCCGCCGCCTCGCCGCCGCTGTCCTCGCTCGCTACGAATGACGACGGTCACCGGATCCGAGGGCAGCGTCCGGCCACCATGCATCGTCCACCTCGGCTCGCGACGCCGGCGCCGCTGTCACACCCGCCGGGTACCGTGCGGCTCGCCTCGGGAGCGGGCGTCTCGCTCCTCGTCCGTTGTGCTCACCCGTACGAGGAGCGAAGATGGCGATCGACGAGCGGGCGCGCCACGCCCTGTACCGCAAGCTCGAGGAGACGATCGGCGCCGAGGAGGCGACGACGCTGATGGAGCACCTTCCCCCGGTCGGCTGGGCCGACGTCGTGACGAAGTCCGACCTGGCCGCGGTGCGGGACGAGCTGCGCGGCGAGATCGGAGGCCTGCGCGGCGAGATCGGGGAGCTGCGCGGCGAGATCGGTGGCCTGCGCGGCGAGATCGGTGGCCTGCGGGGCGAGATGCTGGGCATGGAGGGTCGACTGCGGCTCGAGATGGCGAAGAACATGCGCACGATCGTGCTCGCGAACCTCGGGACCGCGGCCACGATCGCGGCGCTCGCGTTCGCCGCCGTTCGCCTGGGGTGACGCGCCTGTCCGGCGTCGTCTCCGTGTTCCTCGGCCTGGATTGAGGGCTCGTACCGGGCGCTTCGGCCCTGGTCGGAGCGCCCCCGCGGGTGTGTGCTCGGGGTGTGATGCGACTGGGCCCGACCGGCGCCGACGTGCGCGAGGTGGCGGCGGCGACCCCCGCGTCCCGGGACCGGCTGGTCGACTTCCTGCGGGTGGCGAGCATCCTCGTGGTCGTCGTCGGCCACTGGCTGATGGCGACGGTCGTGCGCGACGGCAACGAGTTCGCGGGCCAGAACGCGCTCGCGTCCATGCGCTGGCTCGCGCCGGTGACGTGGGTGCTCCAGGTGATGCCGGTGTTCTTCGTCGTCGGTGGCTTCGCCAACCACCGGGCGCTGCGCCGACGCGGCCCCGGCGAGCTCGGCACGTTCCTGGCCCGGCGGGCGGACCGGCTGCTGCGCCCGACCGTGGTCTTCGCCTCGGTGTGGTTCGTCCTCGCCGCGCTCCTCACCGTCGCGCCGCTCGAGGACAAGGCGGTGCGCGCCGTCACCCGCGTCGCCGCGCAGCCGCTGTGGTTCCTGGCCGTCTACCTGCTGGTCATCCTGGTCGCGCCGCTCCAGCTCCGGATCCACCGGCGGTGGCGCTGGGCGCTGCCGCTCGGGCTGCCGGCGCTCGCCGCCGCGCTGGACGCGTTCCGGCTCACCGACACTGCGTCGGGTGTGGCGATCGCCAACTACCTGGTCGTGTTCCTCTTCGCCCAGGAGCTCGGGTTCCTCTACGCGGACGGAACCCTCGGGCGCATCTCCCGGCGGGTGGCCGCGCTCGTGGCGGTCGGCGCCGCGGTCACGCTCGCGGTGCTCACCACGGCGGGCCCCTACCCGGTGAGCATGGTCGGCCTACCCGGCGACCGGTTCTCGAACATGAGCCCGCCGACGATCTGCATCGTCGTGCTCACCGTCGGGCAGGTCGGGCTGGTCCTCGCCGCTCGGCCACACCTGGAGCGGTGGCTGCACGGGCCACGGGTGTGGCAGGCGGTCGTCGCCGTCAACGTCGTCGTCCTGACGACCTTCCTCTGGCACCTGACCGCCTACGTCGCCGCCGGCGGGGCGCTGATCGGCGCGGGTGTTCCGCTCCCGGAGGTCGGCACGGCCGGGTGGTGGGTCCTGCGTCCGGTGTGGCTCGCTGCCGCCGCGGCGGTGCTCGTGCTGCTGGTGCTGGCCTTCGGCCGGGTGGAGCAGCGCGGGCCATTCGTGGGCGCCGCCCCGGACTGGGCGCGGGCGCTCGGCACGCTCCTGGCGGTGCGCGGGCTCGTGGGCCTCGCCCTCGGCGGCTTCGCCCACGCCACCACCGCGACCGGCCGCACGTTCCTGGGCACCCGGTTCGCCCCGCTCGTCGACGTGGCGCTGCTCGTCGTCGGGTGGCTCCTCGCGCGCGGGGTCCGGCTGCCGTCTCTCCGGGCACAAGGGAGCGAGAAGCACCATCGCGGCGAACGAGCCGCCTAGGGTCCGCGCCCATGGACCAGGACCTGCAGCGCACGGACCCGCGGCCCGCGGGCATCCTGCTCGGGTTCTCGATCTTCGTGACCGCGGTCGGGGTCTTCCTCGCCTTCCTCGACTGGGGCGACCCGGCCAAGGGACTCGAACGGATCTGTCTCTTCGGCGTCGGCGGGCTCGGGCTCCTCTCGTTCGCGCGCCACTCCATCTACCACCGCAGCGACGCGGCCCGGATGCAGATGGAGACGCGCCGCCGCAACAACTTCCAGATCGAGGTCGGCTTCGCCAACCTGGCCTGGGGCCTCATCGCCTTCGCGGCCGTCGGCTGGGACTGGGGGGTGCCGGCCGAGGCCGCGATCACACTGGTCTTCGCGATCTATCTGCTCAGCGCCGCGTTGCTGCTCGTCTTCGTCGCGCTCGACCCCGACGAGCCCCGTCGCGGACCCGACGCGTGGGTGCCGGTGGTCAACATCGGTCTGACGGCCGCGTTCCTGGCGTTCTTCGCGTTGCGCGCGCTCGCCGACGCGAACGTCGACCCCTTCTAGCGCCCTTCCAGCGTTCCGCGCCGGGCGGCTGCTCCCCGGGCCGTCGCGAGGACGAGCGCGCCGGCGAGGAGCATCCCGATCCCGACGAGCAGCGGCACGCCGGGCAGGCCGCCACCGCCACCCGCCCCGGTCGCGGGGAGCGTCGGCGCGGGGGCCGCACTGGTCGGGACCTCGGTGGGCGGCGGTGCGGTCGTGGTGGGGCCACTGTCGGGTGGGTTCTCGGCGCCGCCCGTGCACACGCCGACCGCGGGCGTACCCGGGATGTCGAAGCCGGCGTCGAAGGTGGCGGTGGGCTGCTCGTCGGGGGAGTTGTGACCGAAGTAGTCGCCGAAGACGGCGACCGCGGCGTCGCCGCCGATGACCTGTGGGAAGTAGAGGCCGCACCCGGCCGGGTCGGGGTCCGCGGAGACGTCGACCGGGGAGGAGTCCCACGGGACCGGGACCTCGGTCCAGGTCATCGTGGCGCTGTCCCAGAACCAGACGTCGCGGTAGATGAGCCCGAAGCCCTCGAAGAAGATCCCGCCGCCGGCCATCACGATCCCGTTCTCGGAGGCGAGCGTCGCCATGGAGTGCAGCTCGCGGGGGTCGGGCCCGCAGGGGTCCATGCCCTCCCCGCACACCTGGGTCCAGGTGTCGACGCCGTCGAAGACCCACGTGTCGGCGGAGGCGCTCGGCGAGGAGCCGCTGATGTCGCCCCCGCCGAAGAGCACGAACTGCGTGCCGTCCCAGCCGATCGCCGCGCCCGAGAGCCCGTCGGGGCCGCACGCGGGCTGGCCGCCACCGCCTCCGCACACCTGCGTCCAGGAGTTGGGGTCGACGTCGGGGTCGTAGACCCAGGTGTCGGCGGGGATCGGCGTCGAGGGCCCGACGATCGTGCCGAACATGACCGCGACGTCGCCGTTGCCGCCCAGCGCGGGACCGAAGCGGACGCCCGGCCCGCAGCTCGCGGCGTTGCAGAGCTCGGTCCAGTTCGTGCCGTTGAAGAGCCAGGTGTCGCCGTAACCGGTCGACGCCTGGCCGAGCTCGTCGTTCAGGCCCCCGTAGAGGATGATCCCGTTGCTCGCCGAGGCCACCCCGGGGTAGACGCGCACGCCCGGCGCGCAGGGATCAGTGGCGCCGGCGAACTCGGTCCCGCAGTGCGGCGTCCAGGTGCCGCCCGTGCGGGTCCACGTCGCGCCGAGCGGCGAGCGATCGCCTTCGATCAGGACCCCGCTCCAGAGCAGCTGGGTGCCGCCGAGCTCGGCGCTGCCGCCGAAGGGGCCCGAGTTGGCGAAGAACCCGTCCGGGGTCGGCGTCTCGACGAAGGTGAAGCCCGGGTCCTGGGCGCGCGCCGGCTGGTGCGACCCCGCCAGCCCGAGGACCCCGACGACGGTGACGAGCACCGTGACTGCGGCCAGTCGCCTCGTGGTCGTGCCTCCCGTCGGTGGCGCCGGGGACCGAGATCCTCGGCGCCGTGTCCCAGGCGCTCAGTCTGCCATCCGGGCGCGGCCCCGGTGACCACCGTCCCGGGGCGCGGTACGGGCCGGGTACGAGACCCGGCCCGTACGAGCCACCGCCCGCTTGCGCGCCTTCTCAGCTGGCGGTGAAGGTGCCCTCCAGGTGCCACACGCCGGTGAACCCGTCGAAGGGGCCGCCGACGATCTGGCTCGCCCAGTCGAGGGTGTACGCGCCCGTGTCGGCGTCGTAGGTCCCCGACGGTGCGGTCGTGCCGCCCGACAGGGAGCCGTCCGGCTTGGGCGCACCCTGGTTGAAGCTCTGGTCGTTCCAGTCGACGCCGACCGCGCTCACGTCACCGCTCAGCGCGCCGGAGTCGTCGGCCGAGAGGGCCGGAGCCGGGGCCTCGGTCCCGCTCTGGGGGTCGGTGGAGTTGGTCGCCACCGCGAAGCCGACGGCGAAGAAGGGCACCGGCTCGAAGATCGCCGCGGCCAGGCCGTTGCCCGCCTCGTCGAAGGCCGGGTCGGGAGCCGGTTGGTACTCGCCGGTGACGAGGCCACCGTCGGTGCCGGGTGCCAGCGCGGTCCACGTGGTGTCGCCGCAGGTCGAGTCGGCGTTGTCGATGAACGGACCGTCCTCCTGCGTCCCGCCGGACTGCACCATGCGGAAGTACGAGCCCGCGGTGACACCGGCGTCGGCGCACTCACCCGCCGTGATCTCGAAAGTCCCGACGAGGTCCCCGCCGGCCCCCTGGTCGGTCGACTCGCTCGTATCGTCGCCGCTGCTGTCGTCGTCGTTGCCGCACGCCGCCGCCACCAGGACGAGGGCCGCGAGCAGCGCGACCAGCGCCGCCCATCGGGAGTGGGATCTCATGGGTGCCTCCTCGTTCGGAACGCTCAGACCTCGTCGGCCGACGGTGGTGACGCGACCGCCGAGCCCCCTGCTCGACCCCGGTCGTCGTGTGGCCGGCCCGCCACGATGGCGAACGCGGCGACGAGCAAGCCGGGCACGACGAAGAACCAGGGGAACAGGGGGAACGGCGGAAGATCGTCGACCGCCTGGAAGTTGTCGACGTTGTCGGCCATGGTGCCGATCATCGGCGCCATCTCGTTCGAGATCGTCGGCCACTCCTCGATGAACTGGTCGGTGGCAGGCAGCGCCGGAGGTGTCGCGCCGGCCTCGTCGAAGGTCGGCAGCATCTGGGTCCGCACCGTGCCCTCCCCGGCGCCGATCACCAGGAAGTAGCCCTGCACGGTCTGGACCTTCTCGTCCTGCATGAGGTAGCGCATCTCGTCGAGCATCTCGCCGCCCTTGGGCGTCCTCGTGAACATCTGGAAGACGGCGGGCGCGGCGATCAGGCCCACCCCGAGCGCGAGGAGGACGATCACCGCGGCGCGGCTGGCCCGCCCGTGCCCGGAGCGCCACAGCGCCCATCCCGCGAACCCCGCGATCAGCAGGCCGGGGATCACGAAGAACCAGGGGAACAGCGGGAACGGCGGCAGGGCGGCGACCGCGTTGTAGTTGTCGATGTTCGCCTGCATCGTGTCGAGCATCTCGGTCATGTCGGCGTCGATCGTGGCCCACTGGTCCCGGAAGTCGGCGTAGGAGACGTAGTCCTCGTCGATCGCGGCCGCGTCGACCCCGGCTTCGTCGACGAGCGCGGGCTCGAGCTCGTCCTGCATCTCGGTGACCGCGGCGTCGATCTCGACCATGTAGTTCTGGAACTGCGTGATCTTGGCCTCGGTCATGTACGGCTCGAAGGCGTCGATCATGTCGCCGCCCTTGGGCGCCCGCGTGAACATCTGGAAGATCGCGGGCGCGGCGGCGAGGCCGAGCCCGATCACCAGCACCACGACGAGCCACCCGCGCCGCGCGGGAGCCGAGCCGAACCGGCGCTTCGTGCCGGTACCGGCGCCCGGTCCCGTCCGCGCCCCGTCGACCATGGCCCGCTCCCGCGCGCTGACTGCGCTCATCGCCGTTCCTTCGTCGCTCGGATCAGATGAAGATGATCTGCGCGCCGTCGCTCATCTCCATGAAGTCGGTGGCGCCGATGATGTCCTCGATCTCGTCGAACATCTCGTCCTGGTCGAGCTTCATCATGTCAGCCGACATCTTGCACGCCCACAGGTGGGCGCCCGCGTCGGAGACCTGCTGGAGGAACTCGTCGATGGGCGGGAAGTCGAGCTTGTCGATTTCCTTCTTCATCATGTGCGTCGCCATCGCCGTCATCCCCGGCAGCGGGCTGATCGCCTGCGGCATGTGCATGGCGGTGTTGCCGACGGGCGTGGCCTTCAGGTGGCTCATGGTCTTCTTGTTGACCATGTCGAGGCCCCAGAACGTGAAGAACATGTGGACCTCGATGCCCTCCATGAGTGCCGCGTTGGCGAGCACCAGGCCGGGGTAGGCCATGTCGAGCGTTCCCTTGCTGCAGATGATGCAGAGCTTGCGTTCGCTCTCTTCCGCGAAGCTCGGGACCGGCATTGCTTGGGCCTGTGTCACGGTCAGACTCCTTTCCCCGGCACGCACGGCGCCGGAACTCGCTCCCCGAACCGAGGCTCAGATGCAGCCGTGCGGCTTGGGCAGCCCGGCGACGTACGCCATCTTCTTGGCCGGCTTCTTCGGGAACAGCCGGTAGAGGTCCTTGGTCGGGACGCCGGCGAGCTTCGTCACACGCCGCAGCGTGGCGGTCTCGCCCTCCTCTTCGTAGTCGGAGCGCAGGAACTCGAGCAGCTTCCAGTGCTCGTCGGTGAGTGGGGCGACACCGATCTGCTCGGCGAGCTGCTCCGCGACCTCCCGGTTCCACTGCGAGGGGTCGGTCATGAAGCCTTCCTCGTCGAGGTCGACTTCCTGGCCGGCGATGGTCTGTGCCGACATTTTGGTCACTCCTTTGCTGGGTCGTACTCGGTGTCGCCGCCGGGCGCAGGTGCGCCCGGGGCGGCGGTCTCGGGAGGCCCGGCGGCCTCGGTCTCGATCTCCACGGTGTGCAGCATGCGCAGCATCCGGTCGAGGCCCCGCTTGACGGCCGGGTCGTTCAGCCGCTTGAGGAGCTGGAAGAGCGAGACGTCCTCGGGCTCCTCCTCGCGGGCGACGAAGGCCGTGCGCCGCAGCATCCGCATCAGCT
>CAYRHS010000112.1:0-10154 GCA_964424125.1 uncultured Burkholderiales bacterium | reverse complement strand
GGACGCAGCCGATCACCCGAGCCAGTCGGGCGCCTCCGCGAGCAGGTGCCGGCTCACCGCGAGGCAGCGGTCCAGCAGCTCGCACTGCTGCTCCTCGTTGTTCCGGATCCGCAGGAGCGACACCTGGGTCGGTGCCACGATCCGAAGCGTCCGTTCGGGCGCGTCGGTCGCGGAGGGGAACGAGTCGATGGCGGAGACCTCGAGCGGTAGGTCCGGTCCACCGATGCCGGCGAGCTCGGTCGCAAGGAGCAGCAAGTCGGGCCCGTGCGCGAGCGGAGGGAGCGCCCAGGTGAAGCTCTGCGGAAAGTGGAACCTGTCCTCGGGCTCCTCGCCTTCGGGCAGCGCGAGGATCGCATCCTCGAATCCGAGCAACACGCGCGGATCGACCTCGAGCGTGAGGTACAGGTCGACGGGACCGTCGCAGCCCTCCTCGGGATGGAGATCGACTTCCCACATCTGACGCAACGAGTACGACTCGACGAAGTGGCGCTCGTCGTGCACGTGGAAGCCGTGCTCGACCGCGTGATCCTTCAGGTCGGCGACGTACCCGGCGACGTCGAGGACGGCCATCTCAGCGGCCTCGCTCGTGCAACACGGAACGCAGCGTCGTGATGACGTCGGCGACGGCATCCGCGGCTTCGGGCAGCACGTCGGGGAAGCCCCAGAACCCGTGGAACATCCCGGCACCACGGTGGAGGTCCACCGGCACGCCGGCATCGGCGAGGCGCTTCGCGTAGGCCTCGGCGTCGTCGCGCAGCGGACTGCATTCGGCGACGACGATCAGCGCGGGTGGGAGTCCCGACAGGTCAGCCGCCCGGAGTGGCGCGGCGTCGGGATCGGCATCGTCGCCGTCGGCACCGAGGTAGCAGTCCCAGAAGAACCGGAGGTCGGCCTCGGTCAGGAGCGGTCCGTCGCCGTGCTCGACGTACGAGTTCGCGTCGAAGCGATGGTCGAGGACGGGACCGAGCAGGATCTGCGCGCAGAGAGCCGGCGAGCCCCGATCACGGGCCCGGCGCGCACACGCCGCGGCGAGGTTGCCGCCTGCACTCGACCCCCCGATCGCGAGCCGGGACCCGTCGATGCCGAGGTCGTCGCCGGTTGCCGCGAGCGCCCGCAACGCGGCATCGGCATCGTCCACGGCGGCCGGGAACCGATGCTCGGGAGCCAGACGGTACTCGGGCGACACGACCGCGACGTCTGCCGCGCGGGCGACGTGCCGACAGAGGCGGTCTTCGGCCTCCAGATCCCCGATCACCCACCCGCCGCCGTGGAGGTGCAGGAAGCCGGGGAGCGCGGCGTCGAGCCTCGGCCGGTAGACACGCGCCACGAGCGGCCCGGCCGGACCGGGGAGCTGGACGTCCTTGACCGACGCGAGCTCGGGGCCGCGCGGCCCGGAATCCACCATGTCCCGGAAGCTCCGGCGGAGCGCCTCGACACCCGCGCGGGCGGCAGCGACGTGACCGTCGGGCTCGAACTCCTCGACCACACGTTGCGCAGCCGCCGTGAGGGGCATCAGCGCTCTCCGTTCGACGGATCGGATCCCGCGGCCTCGGCCAGCATGACGATCTGCAGCCCTTGCGCCAGGGTCCGGAACGCCCGGCCCCGGTGCGACAACCCATGCTTCTCCGTCGGCGACATCTCGGCAAACGTCCTGCCGTCCCCTTCGTCGGGAACGAACACGGGGTCGTACCCGAACCCGCCGGCTCCACGAGTGTGCTCGGCGATTCGACCCTCGACCTCGCCCAGCGCCGCAACCTCCCGACCGTCGGGCCACCGAGCGATGGCCACGGTGGCGAATCGCGCCCGGCGCGCCGCTCCGTCGTCGTTCCCGGCCCGCTCCAGCTCCGCGAGCAAGCGGGCCACGTTCTCATCGTCGTTCGCGTCGGGACCTGCGTAGCGCGCGGAGTGCACGCCCGGGGCGCCGTCGAGCGCGTCGACCTCGAGCCCCGTGTCGTCCGCGATCGCCGGCAGGCCGGTGGCGGCCGCGAGCGCGGTCGCCTTGAGCCGGGCGTTGACCTCGAGCGAGTCGCCGGTCTCCTCGACGAGCGGCACGTCCTCGGGCCGGGGCACGAGCTCGAGGCCCGCGCCCGCGTACTCGAGGACCTCCGCGATCTCGCGCGCCTTGTCGGGGTTCGCGCTCGCGAGGACGAACCGCGTCACGGTCACGAACCACGCGGTTCTGGCGGCGTCGCGACGAGCTCGGACTGCGCCGCCATGATCTCGGCGATGCCCCCCTGCGCGAGCATCAGGAGGTCGTCCAGCTCACTCCGGGTGAACGGCGCTCCCTCGGCCGTACCTTGCACCTCGATGAAGCGATCGTCGGCCATGACGACGTTCATGTCCACCTCGGCCCGCACGTCCTCCGAGTAGTCGAGGTCGATCATGGGGAGCGCGTCGACGATTCCCACCGAGATCGCCGCGCACGTTCCGGTGACCGGATGGGTGGACATCTGCCCGGACTCCACGAAGCGTGCACACGCATCGTGAAGTGCGGCGTACCCGCCACAGATCGCCGCGGTCCGAGTCCCCCCATCCGCCTGGAGCACGTCGCAGTCGACGGTGATCTGCAGCTCACCCATCACCGCGCGGTCGGTCACGGCCCGCAGCGATCGCCCGATCAGGCGCTGGATCTCCTGCGTGCGACCCGAGGGCCGCCCCTTCTGCACCTCGCGCTCGGTACGCTCGGTGGTGGAGCCCGGCAGCATCGAGTACTCGGCCGTCACCCAGCCCTCGCCCCGGCCCCGCAGCCACGGCGGCACGCGGGTCTCCACCGAGGCCGTGCACAGGACGCGCGTACGCCCGAACTCGACGAGCACCGACCCGGCCGCGAAGTCTGTGTAGTCCCGGGTGAACCGAATGGGCCGCAGGTCACCGGCCTCCCGTCCGTCGCGGCGAGCTCCCAATGTGGTCCTCCGTACGCAAGCGTTCAGACCTGGGTGACCATATGCGGCGCGGCGAGCGTGACGGGATCCCCGAACGCCTCCGACGCCTCCTCGACCGAGTCCATCGGGTCCAGGGTGGGCCACAGGTGCGTGATCATGAGCCGCCGGGCGCGTGCGGCACGGGCTCCGGCCCCCGCCTCGTGGGCCGAGAGGTGCAAGGACGCGCGCCGGTCGGCGTGGAGGAAGCTGGCCTCGGACACCACCAGATCCGCGCCCGACTCGAACGCTTCGACGCTCCAGCCCGGTCCCGTGTCGGCGGTGTAGACGAGCCGCTTCTCGTCACCGGTGACCTCGACGGCCATCGTCGGCGGCGGGTGATCGGTGCGCGAGAACCGCAACCCGAGCGGGTCCACCGTCGCCGCGTCGCCGTCCTCGACGTCGTACCAGTCGAACGTGTCCTCCCAGCCGTCGACGAGGGCCCCGAGTCGGTCACGGAGCCCGGGCGGCGCGAAGACGGGGAGACCCGCCCGCTGCATGCCGTAGCGGCAGAGCACGTGGAGCCCGTAGAGATCGACGCAGTGATCGGGATGGGCGTGGGAGATCACCACCGCCGAGAGGTCGGCGACCAGCAGGTGCTCCTGGAGCACGCTGAACGTGCCGTTGCCACAGTCCAGCCACACCGAGGTGTCGCCGGCGCGGACGAGGTAGCCGCTGCACGCTCCCCCGGCGGCGGGCGCGCCGAAGGAACCGGACGAGCCGAGCACGGTCAACTCCATGGGCAACCTCTCCCGGTCACGGCCAACGCTCCACTCGGTGCACCTCCGGGCCCAGGAACCGGGCCCCGAGATGCCGGAACGTCTCGGCATCACCACTGGTGAAGAAACGAGCACGCGCCGGACCCGCGCCCGTCGATCGCCCGGCAGCCAGCATCCGCCGGACCTCGAAGGCCGTCTCGTCGGCGCTCGAGACCAACACGACGTCGCGTCCCATCACGTCGTTGATGGTACGGGCGAGGAGCGGATAGTGGGTGCAGCCGAGGACGAGCGCGTCCACGCCCTCCGATCGCACGGGCTCCAGGAGGCGCTCGGCGAGCACGTGCACCTGGTCGCTGTCCACGTCCCCCGACTCGACGAACTCCACGAAACCCGGGCAGGCGGCGCAGACGACTTCGATGGGCCGCCCGTCGAACGCGAAGCGCGCCGCCATTCGCTGGTAGGCGCCGGACGCGATCGTTCCGACCGTGCCGATCACACCGATTCGTCCGGTCCGCGTGACCGCGGCTGCCGCCCGGAGGCCCGGCTCGATCACACCGACGACCGGGAACGGGTATCGCTCGCGCATGATGTCGAGCGCGGCTGCGGTCGCGCTGTTGCACGCCACGACGAGCGCGCGTACGTCGAGATCACGGAACCAGTCACCGAGCTCGAGCGCGTGGCGCCGTACGTCAGCCTGAGGTTTCGGGCCGTACGGGAACCGAGCGGTGTCACCGACGTAGACGAGCTCCTCGCCGGGGAGCAGGTCGAGCAATGCCCGCAGCACCGTGAGGCCGCCGAGCCCCGAATCGAACACGCCGATCGGCGCCCCGGACGCAGCGTCGCTCACGTCCCCTCCTCACCCGACGCGCGCTGGAGCCGGTCGCGCACCGCGGTGCCCAGTCCGTCGGGCGGCGGGGGAACCGCGACGACGACGTCGAGGCCCCGGCGGTCCGCTTCGCGGAGGCGCTCGTAGAGCACTCGCGCGTAGCCGTCGGCGTCGGCGGGCACCGGGAGGACGTGGACGCCTGACGGGAGCCCGGAGGGCGGGTCGGGCATGAGCAGCCCCACCGTCGTGCCGCTCGCACGCGCGTGCTCGAGATCCGTCCCCGCCGCCGCGGCATTGCTCACGACGACGCGGGCGCGCGGCCGATAGTGCGCAGGGAGCGTCCCGGGGGTGCGAACCGCCCGGGTCGAAGGCGCTCGCTCGTCGAACGCGGCGGTGAGCTCGGCAACCCGGTCGGCGCTCACGGCTCCGGGACGCAGCACACGAGGCGGGGTGACGGTGCAGTCGACGATCGTGGATTCCACACCCACGCGGCACGGGCCACCGTCGAGCACCAAGTCGACGTCGTCACCGAGGTCCGCGACGACATGGTCGGCGGTCGTCGGGCTCACGCGTCCGAAGCGGTTGGCCGACGGCGCCGCGACGCCTCCGCCGAACGCGCGCAGGAGCCCGAGGGCGAGCGGATGGTCGGGCATGCGCAGCGCCACCGTGTCCTGTCCGCCCGTGACCTCGTCGAGCACGCCGGCGGCGCGCGGAACCACGATCGTGAGCGGTCCGGGCCAGCACGCCTCCACCAGCTGCCGCGCGGCATCCGGGACTACCGCCGCCCAGGCCCCGACCAGGCCGGCCTCGCCCAGGTGGACGATGACCGGGTGGTCGGGGGGACGACCCTTCACCTCGTACAGCCGGCGCAGCGCGGCGCGGCTCGTGGCGTCGGCGCCGAGGCCGTACACGGTCTCTGTGGGGAACGCGACCAGCCCGCCGCGTCGCAACACCGCGACAGCGCGTTCGATCCCCTCGCCGAGCCCGCTCATCGGGCTACCAGTAGTTGATGCGCTCGGCCCGCTCGGTCACGACGTCCAGGTCGTCGGTCCAAGCACCCGACGAGAGATACTTCCATCCTCCGTCGGGGAGCAGGGTGACGATGGTCCCCGCGTCCATGGTCGCCGCCACCTTGGAGACGCCGTGGAGCGCGGCACCCGAGGAGATCCCGGCGAAGACTCCGCACTCCTCGAGGAGCCGCCGCGTCCACTCGATCGAGTCACGCGGACGCACGATGAGCTTCCGGTCGAGGATCTCGGGATCGAAGATCGGTGGCACGAACCCGTCGGCGAGCGAACGGAGGCCCTGGACGAGCTCGCCGGCCGGTGGCTCGACCGCCAGGACCTCCACGGCCGGCTTCTGCTCCTTCAAGAAGCGCCCGACGCCCATCAAGGTGCCGCTCGTACCCAGCCCCGCGACGAAGGCGTCGACCTCCGGGCAGTCGCGCCAGATCTCGGGGCCGGTGCCCTCGTAGTGGGCGAGCGGGTTGGCCTCGTTGCCGTACTGGAAGAGCATGACGAGCTGCGGGTTCTCGGCCGCGAGCTTCTCGGCGACTCGGATTGCGCCGTTGCTGCCCTCGTCCGGCGGGGAGAGCACGAAGTCGGCCCCGAAGATCTCGAGGAGCGCCCGGCGCTCCGGCGAGACGTTCTCGGGCATCACGACCCGGAGCGGGTAGCCGCGCACCTTGCACACCATGGCCAGGCCGATGCCCGTGTTGCCCGACGTGGGTTCGAGGATCGTGTCGCCGGGCTTCAGCCGCCCGTCCCGCTCGGCGAGCTCCACCATCTTCAGCGCGACGCGGTCCTTGACCGACCCGCCCGGGTTCTGGCCCTCGAGCTTGGCGTAGATCCGCACGTCGGGGTTGGGCGAGAGTTCGTGCAGCCCGACGAGCGGGGTCTCGCCGATGGTGCCGAGGATCGACTCGTAGCGCATCACGGCCGCCGGGGGCCGGCGACTCAGCCGCCGGCGACGGCCGGGAGGATGGACAGGACGTCGCCGTCGGAGAGCTTCGTGCGAAGCTGGTCGAGGTACCGGATGTCCTCGTCGTCCCGGTACACGTTCACGAACTTGTGCACGCCCCCGTCGTCGCCGATGAGCTGCCCGTCCAGAGCCGGGTAGCGCTCGACGAGGTCCCGGAACACGTCGGCCACGGTCGCGCCGTCCGCCTCGACCGACGCCTCGCCGCCCACGGCGGACCGCAGCACGGTCGGTAGCTTCACCTCGACGGTCACGGCCTCGGCCTCCTTCCAAGCTCTCGCCGAGTGTACAAGTCCGACCTGCGAGTCGGGATTCCGCCTCAGGCGACTTCGACCGCCACCTCGGCGATCTCGCCGTCACGGACTCGGTAGGCGCGCAACACCGGCTCGGCATGGCGCAGGCTGACGATCGAGTACACCCACTCGGGGTAGGAGGCCTGACGCACATCGGTCTGCGACGGGTACGCATCGGTGTGCGTGTGCGAGTGGAAGACCCCGATCAGCGCGAGCCCCCGGTGTTCGGCGTCGCGCATCGCCTTGATCAGGTCCCGCGAGTCGACGGTGAAGGTGCGGGCCGACCCGTCTGCGTTCGTGGTCGGGTAGACGACCTCGACGTCCCCGGTCGCCTCCCCTGCCTCGTCCGCCGGGCCCGCGAACAGCCCGCAGGCCTCGTCGGGGAGCCCGTCGAGACAGTGGGCCACGACCGCGTCGAACTGTTCACGGCTGAGCCGCAGCGTCGGCTGCGCGAAGCTCACGTCTGTCCCTCCGTCGACTCCTTCGCGTCGACGATGGCGCGCCACACCCGCTGCGGTGAGCACGGCATGTCGACGTGACGCACACCCACGGGCGCGAGCGCGTCGACCACTGCGTTCTGGACCGCGGGCGTCGATCCGATGGTGCCCGACTCGCCGATCCCCTTCGCGCCGAGGGCGTTCATCGGCGTCGGCGTGACCGTGTGTGCGACGTCGAAGGACGGCAGCTCCGCGGCGCTCGGCATCTCGTAGTCGATCAGGTTCGCCGTGAGCGGGTTGCCGTCCTCGTCGTAGACGAACTCCTCGAAGAGCGCCTGCGCGACGCCCTGCGCGACGCCACCGTGGACCTGGCCGTCGGCCAAGAGCGGGTTGATGATGTTGCCGCAGTCGTCGACCGCGACGTGACGGCGCAAGGTCACACGTCCCGTCTCGGTGTCGACCTCGACCACGGCCACGTGCGCCCCGAAGGGATAGGTCGCTCCGCCCTGGTCGTGGTCGAGGTCGTGCGCGAGTCCCGCTTGCATCCCGGCCGGCCGGCACGACTCGTCGTCGGCCGCGGCCGCGAGGTCGGCCCACGAGAGCACCCGGTCCGAGGGCGGTGGTGCGCCGATCCCTCCGCCCGGGTGTACCACCATCTCGTCGACAGGCGCTCCGAGGACGTGCGCGGCGAGCTCGCGGCCGCGCCCGACGACCTCCTCGCTCGCGTGGTGGAGCGCGGAGCCCGCGATCTGGATGGTCCGCGACCCCATCGTGCCCATGCCGCGGGGGATGCGGTCGGTGTCGGAGTGCACGATGCGCACGGCTTCGATCGGGACGCCGAAGTGCCCGGCGACGATCATGGCCAGCGCCGTCTCGTGGCCCTGACCGTGGGGAGACGTACCGACACGGGCCGTGATGGTGCCGTCGCGCTCGACCTCGACCGCGCCGTGCTCTCGCCAGAGGCCTCCGGCCGTGACTTCCACATAGCAGCTGATGCCGACCCCAAGCTGCACGACGTCGCCGCGCTCACGACGTTCTCGCTGTTCCCGTCGGAGCGCCGGGTAGTCGGCTATGCGCAACGCCCGGTCGAGCGCCGCCTCGTAGTCACCGACGTCATATGTCGAATCGACCGGGGTCTCGTAGGGGAACGCGTCGGGAGGGATGAGGTTGCGGCGGCGCAGCTCGACCGGGTCCAGCCCGAGCTCACGCGCGGCGAGGTCGACGATCCGTTCCACGAGCGCGGTCGCTTCGGGCCGTCCCGCGCCCCGGTACGACGCCACCGGCGCCGTGTTCGTCACGACCGATCGTGAGCGCCACGCGATGCGCGGGATCCGGTAGACGCCGCTCGCCATGCTCCTCGTGAGGTACGGGAGGAACGCACCCGTGCTCGGGTAGGCACCCCCGTCGGCAACGACGTCCACGCGCAGTCCGACGAAGCGACCGTCCCGAGTGAGCCCGAGCTCCACGTGCTGGACCTGACCCCGGCCGTGTGTCAGCGCCACCATGCTCTCGGAGCGGGTCTCGACCCACTTCACCGGCCGTGCGAGCCGGCGCGCGAGCGCGGCCACGACCGCGAACTCGACGTAGAGGAAGGCCTTCGCCCCGAACCCTCCGCCGACGGCGGGCGCGACGACCCGGACGTCGTCGGCGTCGAGCCCGAGCGCGGCTGCGACGCCGTCCCGGACGACGTGGGGGTTCTGCGTCGCGGCCCAACAGACCAAGCGGTCACCCTCCGGGGCGGCCATGAACGCGTTCGTCTCGAGCGGAACCGGCGCGACCCGCTGGTTGACGAACCGGCCCTCGACGACGACCTCGGCGTCGGCGAACACGTCGGGATCGTCGAAGTCGAACTCGACGACGACGTTCGAATCGTGATGCGGGAAGAGCACCGGCGCGTCGGGCGCGAGCGCGGACTCGGGGTCCACGACGACGGGCAGCGGCTCGTAGTCGACGACGACGAGCTCGGCCGCGTCGACCGCTGCCGCCGGGGACTCGGCGACGACCACGGCCACCGCGTCGCCGACGAAACGCACGACGTCCGTGGCCAGGGGCGGGCGCGCGAACACAGGCGGGACCACGGGCGTCGCCTGGAGCGGCGGTAGGGGGAGATCGCGGGCCGTGAAGACCCCGAGGACCCCGGGCATCGCGGCGGCCTCGGCGGTGTCGAGCTCGGTGATCTGGGCGTGCGCGATGGTCGAGCGCACGAAGGCTACGTGGGCGATCCGCTCCAGCGGGAGATCGTCCAGGTACTGCTCGGCCCCGGTGAGGATCCGCTCGTCCTCCGTGCGCCGGATCGGCGATCCGACCGGCCCACGCCGGACGTCGGCCGGGAGTGGTGCGGTGATCGAGCTCATCGGCCCTCGGTGTCGATCTCGGTGTCGAATGGAGTCGGATGCGTTCGAGCAGGCTCGGACAGGGCGACCGGCCTGAGGTCCGCGCAATCTACCGGAACGTGTTCCGCTGACCGCCCGCTACCGTGCGCACATGGGGAAATCCGCGCCTCCCACGATCACGAACCGCAAGGCCCGGTACGACTACGCGATCGGCGATCGCTACGAGTGCGGGATCGTGCTCGAGGGCGCGGAGGTCAAGTCGATCCGGGAGGGTCGGGCCGACCTCAGGGACGCGTATGCCCGCGTCGACGACGGCGAGGTCTGGCTCCACGAGCTGCACGTCACGCCCTATTCGTACGCTCGTGCCGACGAGCTCCAGCCTCGACGCAAGCGCAAGCTGTTGCTCCATCGCGGCGAGATCGACGAGCTCCAGCGCCGGACCGGAGAGGCGGGGGTGACGCTCGTGCCCCTACGCCTCTACTTCAAGGACGGTCGGGTCAAGGTCGAGATCGCCGTGGCCCGGGGGAAGCGGCGCTACGACAAGCGACAGGCCATCCGGGAGCGTGAGGACAAGCGGGAGGCGCAACGAGCGCTCAAACAGCGCTCGCGTTGACGCCGTCATCGCGATGCAGCGCCGCCAGCCGGGCGGCG
>CAYRHS010000111.1:0-10250 GCA_964424125.1 uncultured Burkholderiales bacterium | reverse complement strand
GCACCTGCTTTGCAAGCAGGGGGTCGTGGGTTCGAGTCCCATCGTCTCCACCGAGGCCCAGTTCAGTCAATGCTCAGCTCTGCCATGCTCGACCAATCGTTGGCGCCCGCGATGGTGGTGTTGATGATGTGCGGGGTCTCGGCGAGCGCCTGCGGCATGTCCCGCATGGCCCGCTTGAAGTGGTCGCTGTTGACATGCGGTTCGGCGCCGTCCTCCCGAAAGGCTTCGACGAGGACGCGTGCGCCGGCGGCCGCATCCACGAGCTGGCCGAGGACCGAGGCCTGACGGCCTTTCAGCGCGGGATCGACCGTCGGGCGGCGGCCGAACGCTCCGGCGCTCGACGTTCCCTCGCGACGACGGCCGTGATGATCGCGACTTCGAACGCGATCACGAACAGGGCCGTCGGCTCCCACATCATCAGGAGCGCGAAGGCCACAGGCGCCAGGAGGAGCGGCGCCGCGAGTAGCAGGAGGCCCGTCGTTCGGGTGGCACCTCGCCAGAACCAGCCGAGGGCGGCCCCCAGCGCGCCACCCAGAGCTGCGGCCAGTACGAGTTTCACCATCGAAGAAGGCACGAGCTCTCCGTCGCCGTCGGGACGATCCGAGTAGGGAACCCAGTGGCGCACCTGTGCTCTTCCCGTATCGGAGATCACGCCTGACGACTGGTGACGAAGGTCCGCGGGCTGAGGTCGTTACTCGTCCGCTTGCCGATTGACAGCGGCACGTCGATCGGTTCCACTCGGCGGGGCAATCGCCGGGCGCCGGGCGCCGGGAGTCGCGGATGGAGCGGATCGACGTCAACGGAACCGGGCTCGCCTATGTCGATGCGGGCCGAGGTCCCGAGACCGTGGTCCTGTCGCACAGCTTCCTGGTCGACCACCGCCAGTTCGCTGCCCAGATCGACGCCCTCGCCGACCAGTACCGCGTGATCGCGTTCGACCATCGTGACCACGGAGCGAGCGCGCGAGCGGAGAGCCCGTACACGCTCGACGACCTGGTGGACGACGCGGTGGGCTTGGTCGACTCGCTGGATGCCGCGCCCTGTCACTTCGTCGGTCTGTCGACCGGCGGCTTCGTGGGCATGCGGATCGCGCTCCGGCATCCCGACCGGCTGCGCAGTGTCGTGCTCATGGACACCGATGCCCGCAGCGAACGGCTCGTCGCGCGGGTTCGCAACAAGGGGATGCTCACCGCGCTACGGCTGTTCGGAACCGAACCATTAATGGGCCCGACGATGAAGCTCATGTTCGGCCCGACCTTCCTCGGCGACGACCGCCGCCGGGAAGAGGCGGCGTCCTGGCGGGAGCGGATCGCGAGCAACGATGCAGCGGCACTGATCCGATTCGGGAAGGCCATTTCCTCCCGCGAGGACGTGCTCGACGATCTTCGTGCGGTGGACCTGCCGGCCCTCGTCGTGGTCGGCGAGCACGACAAGGCGCTTCCTCCGGCGACTGCGCGGGCGCTCGCGGACGCGATCCCGGGCGCGGAGCTGTTCGTCGTCCCGGATGCCGGTCACCTGTGCACGATCGAACGGCCCGACGAGGTGAACGACGTGTTGGTTTCCTTCCTGGACGAGCGAGGAAGGACGACCCCGTGAGCGAGTTCGACGCCCGGGCGTTCCGGGAGTTCGAGACGGCCGGCTGGGACGACGTCGCCGAGGCTTACTCGGGGAGCGACGTCGTCGCCGACCTCACCGGAGGAGTCGCGGCCGCGCTCGCAGACGCGGTCGGCGCGGGCCCTGGACGACGGATCCTCGATGTCGCCTGCGGCCCGGGAGCCGCCAGCCGGGCGGCCGCCGACCGGGGCGCGGACGTCGTCGGGACCGACATCTCGGAGGCGATGGTCGAGGTCGCGACCCGGGAGGTGCCCGGCGCACGGTTCCGCCGGGCGCCCGCAGAACAGCTGCCCTTCCCAGCCGGTTCGTTCGACGGGGTGATGTCGGGATTTGGGCTTCCGCACTTCGCAGAGCCGGAGCGGGTGTTCGAAGAGGTCCTCCGGGTCCTCGGGCACGGGGGCCGGATGGCGTTCACGACGTGGTGCACTCCCGACAAGGTCCCGTTCTTCGGGGTGGTGTTCGCGGCCGTGCTCGAGCACGGCTCGCTCGACGTGCCGATGCCCGACGGGCCGGACATGTTCCGCTTCGCCGTCGAGGAGGAAGCGGTCGATGTGCTCACCTCGATCGGGTTCACCCACGTCGGCGTGACCGAGCAGCCGCTCAGGGTTCGGCTCGAGGAGTCTTCCCAGGCGATGGACCTCCTTACGAGCGCGACCGTTCGCACGAGAGCGCTCTTCGAGGCCCAGACCACCGAAGCGAAGGAGGCGATCGTCTCCGCCATGTGCGACGCGGTCGAGGCGATGCGTGACGGCGACGAGCTGACCGTTCCGATGCCAGCCGTGCTCATCGTCGCGGCGCGTCCGTAGTCGCGCTCCCGAGCCTCCCACGAGGTCCCGAACAGCGACGAGGCCGGGCCACTCGAGGTGCTGTACGCGGTTGTGTTCCGCGTCCAACTCTCTGGGTTGTTCTACATGACTTCGTCGAGTCGACCCCGGGAACGGGTTGGTCAGCGCGACGGGGACAGTCGCACCTGCACGGTCGTGCCGGCCGGGCTGGAGTCGAAGGAGATCTCCCCTCTGTGGCGCTCGGTGACGATGCGCCGGGAGATGTCGAGCCCGAGGCCTGTTCCCTTGCCGACGTCCTTGGTGGTGAAGAACGGTTCGAACGCCCGAGCCTGGACCTCCGGCAGCATCCCGTGGCCGGTGTCGGAGATCTCGACGATCACATCCGCGCCGTCGGAACGCGTGACCAGCCGCAACACGCCGCGACCCTGCATGGCATCGATGGCGTTGTCGATCAGGTTCGTCCAGACCTGGTTCAGCTCACCCGCGTACGCCTCGATCTTGGGGAGCTCGGGGTCGTACCCGCGCTCCACCTCGATGCCGGTGAGCTTGCTGCTCAGCATCGCGAGCGTGCTCTCGATGCCGTCGGATACGTCGATGCGCTGGAGCGATGCGCGATCCATCTGTGAGTAGGACTTCACGGACTCCACGAGCTGGGAGATCCGGCTCGTCGTCTCCTGGATCTCCTCGAGCAGGGCCCCGGCGGTAGCTGTACTCGCCACCCACTGCAACGCGGGACCGACTGCGTCGGTGCCCACGGCCTGTTCGACGCGCTCGCACCATGGGAGCCCGGCTCCGGCAGCGGCGAGCGGGGGCGCCAGGTGCCACGGGTCTTCGACTCCGCGCTGCTCGAGCCAACGACCGATGCCGTCCTCACGGTCGGCGGCCGCCAGCGCACCACCTTCGGGCATCGGGGCGCTTGCCTGCTCCACACGCAGGGTCTCGAGGTCGACGCACTGCTCGGGGGTGATCGCGGACCCCGCCAGCTGCCGCAGCGCAGACACCATCGCGTCACAGGTCGCGCGGAGGGCGTCGACTGCGCGCAGGGTCGCCGCCGCAGGGTTGTTGATCTCGTGCGCCAAGCCGGCAGCCAGCGTGCCCAGCGCCACCAGCGACTCGCGTTGGCGGACCGTCGCTTCGATCCCGCGTACGGTCTGGTAGATGCCGGTGATCATGTGTTTGCCGAACGGGAACCACTCTCCGACGAGCCGACCGAGGTCCTCGGACGGGACCCGCAGGCAACGCCCGTGGCTCAGCCCGCGGCCGCTCGCGCGGTAGCCGGCGCCCTCGGCCGTGTCGCCCCACGCGCGCAAGCCACCCGCCCACTGCCCGGGTGTGGACATCGTGGCAAGCACGATTCGCTCCTTTGCACTCCCGCGCGAGAGCTCCAGCTCGCCCGCGAGCAGGATCCACAGGTAATCGGCCGGCTCACCCTCCGCGAACAGAAGCTCGCCCCGATCGAACTGCACCTCGTCGCCGGCCTCGTAGAGGTCCACGAGTTGGGGATCGCTCAACCCGCTGGTGAGAAAGGTGCCGTGGAGCTCGTCGAGCGGCATCAGACCGCCTCGAGGTGGAGGTGCACTTGCTGAACGGCGCTCGCGCCCTCTCCGACGGCCGAGGCAACGCGCTTCATCGAGCCTCCCCGGACGTCACCGGCCGCGAACACGCCACAACAGCTCGTCTCGAGCAGGCCGGGCACTCGCGGGAGCGATCTCGGACTGGACTCGCCGTCGAGTGCGGCGACATCCGATCCCGTGAGGACGAAGCCGTGTGCGTCCCGAGCGATGGTCTCGGGCAACCAATCAGTGTGGGGGGACGCGCCGATGAAGACGAAGAGCCAACTGGTCGGCACCCCCTCCTCGTGGCCGGTGGCCCGATCGCGCAGCGTCAGCGAGTCGAGATGGTCGGTACCCGTGCCGCGGGCCACCTCCGTCCCCAAGCGAACCTCGATGTTGTCGGCGTCGTGAATCCTGTCGACGAGGTAGTGCGACATCGACTTCTCCAGCCGGTTGCCTCGGACCACGAGCACGACCTTGCGGGCGAAGCGGGCCAGGTGCAGCGCGGCCTGCCCGGCGGAGTTGGCCGCACCGACGAGGTACACGTCGTCGCCCTCGGTCGCGCGCGCCTCGCTGGCAGAGGCGCCGTAGAAGACGCCGCGACCGGTCAGCTCGGCCAAACCGGGCGCGTCGAGCAGCCGGTACGACACGCCGGTGGCGATGATGACGGCGCGCGTCTCGATCTCCGACCCGTCCTCGAGGCAAACGGCGTGGATCGATCCCCGCTGCTCGAGCGCGGTCACCTCGTGGGCGAGCACCATCTCCGCCCCGAGCCGGCGAGCCTGGGTGACGGCACGGTGGGAGAGGTCGCCACCGCTCAGGCCAGTGGGGAACCCGAGGTAGTTCTCGATGCGCGAGCTCTGGCCGGCCTGACCTCCGGGGGCAGCACGCTCCACGACCGCCGTGCGCAGACCCTCCGACGCTCCGTACACGGCCGCCGCGAGCCCCGCCGGTCCCGCGCCGATGATGACCAGGTCGTAGAGCGTCGACTCCGCGCGGGTCTGGAGCCCGAGAGCGTCGGCGAGCTCCAGAGTCGTCGGACAACGCAAGGTCGTCCCCTCGGGGAGGACGACGAGGGGAAGCTCGTCGCCCTCTTCTGCTACCCGGTCGAAGAGACGTCGGGCCTCGGGGTCTCGCTCGAGCTCGAGCCACTGGTAGGGAACGTAGTTGCGGGCGAGGAACAGCCGGACGTCGTGACTCCGTTCGGACCACCGGTGCCCGACCACCCGCACCCCCGCGAAGCGGGCAGCGTTGGTCCGCTCCCAATCGGTGAGGAGGTCGTCCAACACGGGATACAGCCGTTCGTCGGGAGGAGCCCACGGCTTCATGAGGTAGTGATCGAGACCGACCTCGTTGATGGCGGTGATCGCCGCGTCGGAGTCGGCGTAGGCAGTGAGGAGCACCAGCCCGGCGTCGGGCGCCAGCACCCTGGCGCGTTCGAGCAACTCGACGCCGGTCATCTCGGGCATCCGGTGATCGGAGACGATGAGCGCAACCGGCTGATCACGTCGGGCCAGTTCGTCGAGCACGTCCAGCGCCTCGTCACCCGAGCTCGACCGCACGATCTGGTACTCGGAGCCGTAGCGGTCACGCAGATCTCGGGCGATGGCTCCTGACACGGCCGGGTCGTCGTCCACGGTGAGGATGATCGCTCTGGCCACGGCGCCTCCGACAGGTCTGCGGCTTGACGGCCGCCGAGGCGGTTGGTGTTGCTGCCGGCGCCGAGCATACGCCCGGAGAAGGGACGACGCGACTGCACGCGGCGGGTTCCCCGGGCCCCTCAGGCTGCGGCGCGCGCGCTTCCGATCACATCCGCGCCGAGTCGTGCCATGCGGAGGTCCCCGATCGGCGTTCCGCCTCCCCGGTTGCACACCATCGCGACCGCGAGGTCGAGGGATGGATCGGCCCAGGCGCCGGAACCCCCGAAGCCGAAATGGCCGAAGCCCGTCCGCGGCAGCCCGCGGCTGGTGATGACGCGGTGGTAGCCCAGCCGCCATTGCATGGGGAGCATGACCACCCGGTCGGGCCGGTCGTTCTGGACGGTCGAGAGCCGATCGACGGTTTCGGGTGACACCAGGCGCACGTCGCCGAGCGCGCCCCGACCGGCGAGCATCGCGTACATCTTTGCGAGCGATCGGGCGTCGAAGAAGCCGTTCGCGGCCGGGATCAGCGCGTCCATGACCTCCCGCCCGTAGAGGACGTCCTCCATGCCGCGAGGGGCGAGGCTGGCGATGCGTCGGGGGCTGAACGGGACACCGGCCACCGTGAGAACCTGTCCGAGCCGGACGCCGGCCTGACGAGCCATCGCTTGGAGCGGCGACGGGAGTGCGGGGGGCAACCGCAGCGGCTCCAGCGGGGCCACCCGGTGTCGGACCTCGGGGGGACAGCCGATATGGAGGCCGTCGAGGTCGAGTGGTCGGGCGAGCTCGTCCTGCACGAATCGGTCGAGCGGCTGCCCGGAGACCCTTCGCACGATCTCACCGACGAGCCAACCGAACGTGAGCGCGTGGTACCCGACGGCCGTTCCCGCGGGATAGGCGGGCTCGGCGCACGCGAGGGCGTTGACCACGTGCTCCCAGTCGAGCAGGTCGCGTGGATCGTCGACGACGGTCGAGAGGCGGTGCAGGCCGGCCGAGTGGCTCAGCACGTGGCGGACCGTGATGGCGCCCTTCCCGTTCTGCGCGAACTCCGGCCAGTAGTGCGCGACCGGCGTGTCGTAGTGGACGAGATCCCGATCAGCGAGGATGTGGAGCGCGGTTGCGGTGACGCCCTTCGTCGTGCTCATGCACATCGCGAGCGTGTCTCGCTCCCACGGGTCGCCCGTCCCTGTTCGGGATCCTCCCCAGAGGTCGACGACGAGCTCTCCCCGCCAGTACACCGCGACCGCGGCGCCACCGCTCGTTCGCTCGATCTGGCGATGAAAGGTCCGCTCGACGCTGCTGAACTGCGGGTAAGCGAAGCCCTCGATCACATCGCGCATGTTCTGAGGGTACGACCTCGGGCCACGCGGTGTGCGCCGCTTCGAACCCCGTCGCCTCCGTTGTCCGCCGGTCCTCAGCTCACCGGCGGCGGGCCATAGGATCCGATGCACGTGAAGATGAACGCGAATCTGCTGCAGGCGCTCTCCCGACCCGCGAGCGCGCCGGGGGCGGGCTCGGGCGCACATGGAATCGGCGACCTGCCGTCCTCGTTGTAGCGCTGCATGGCATGAGGAAGCAGTGGGTCCTGTTGTCCCGCGCCGTCGCTGGCTGGCGCTGATCCGGAGTCGTGAAGGTGGCCGACGCAACCGATCCGATCGTCGAGGTGGACGATCTCCACAAGCGCTATGGCGACGTCAAGGCGCTCGATGGCGCCAGTCTCGCCATTCGCACGGGGACCGTGTACGGACTGCTCGGTGCGAACGGTGCAGGCAAGACGACCTTGATCAACGTGCTCGCGACCCTGCTCGTCCCGGACAGCGGGACTGCCACCGTGGGTGGGGACGACGTGGTGCACCGCGCACGGGCCGTGCGGCGCAGGGTGGGTCTCGCCGGTCAGTTCGCGGCAGTGGACGGCTACCTGACCGGCCGGGAGAACGTCGAGATGGTCGGCCGCCTCTACGGCCTCGGTCGGCGCGATGCCCGCCGGCGGGCGGATGTGGTCCTCGAGCGGTTCAACCTGGCAGACGCCGCCGATCGGCGGGCCGCGGGCTACTCGGGCGGGATGCGGCGGCGCCTCGATCTCGCCGCTTCGCTCGTGGGTCGACCCGAGGTCTTGTTCCTCGACGAGCCGACGACGGGAATCGATCCGGCCAGCCGGGTCGACATCTGGACGCTGGTGCGCGCGTTGGTCTCGCGGGGTACGACGGTGCTGCTGACGACCCAGTATCTCGACGAAGCCGACGAGCTCGCCGATCGCATCGGCGTGATCGACAACGGCAGGATCATCTCGGAAGGAACCGCCGACGAGCTGAAGGACGCGCTCGGAGCCAACGCGATTCGGCTGCGGGTCAGAGAGCCCGACGTGGAGAGAACGCGGCTCGTGACAGCAGGCTTCGGCGGGAGCGTTTCGGAGACCGGTGGACAGTTCGACTTCCCGGCCGCGGAGGGTAACCGGACGCTGCTCGCGATCCTGCGGCGACTCGACGACGAAGGCATCGACCCACTCGACCTCGCCCTCGAGCGGCCGTCGCTCGACGACGTCTTCCTCGCGCTCACGGGAACACCGCACGTGGAGACTCCGGAGCCGTGACCGCGACCGCATTCACCGATGTCGTCACACGACCCGGCCGGCTGTTCATCGACACGTGGGTGATCGTCAAGCGCAACCTGCTCCGCACCGTCCGTCTGCGACAGCTGCTGGTGTTCGCCACGATCCAACCCATCATGTTCCTGTTGTTGTTCAACTACGTGTTCGGGGGAGCGATCGGCGCTTCGATTCCGGCTGCCGCCGGTGGGAACTACCTCGACTTCCTGCTCCCCGGTCTGCTCGTCCAGATCTCGGCGTTCGGTGCCGGACAGACCGCGCTCGGATTGACCGAGGATCTCTCGAACGGCGCCATCGATCGCTTCCGCTCGTTGCCCATGGCCCGTCCCGCTGTTCTCGCCGGCCGAACCCTGGCCGATCTCATCAGGAACGCATTCGTGATGAGCCTGATGCTGATCCTCGGGTTCGCGATCGGCTTCCGGTACTCCACCTCGTTCGTCGAGTTCGTCGCCGGGGTCGCCGTCGTCCTGTTGTTCGCCTACGCGATGTCGTGGGTCATGGCCGCGATCGGCCTGAAGGTGCGCAATCCCGAAGCGGCGCAGACCGCCGTCTTCCTCCCCGTGTTCCCGTTGGTGTTCGCGAGCGCGGTCTTCGTCCCCCCGTCGACGATGCCCTCGTGGCTCCAACCCTTCGCCGAGAACCAGCCGGTCACCGTCGTGGCCGAGGCCGCGCGCGGACTGATGCTCGGCCAAGGCGCGTTGGGGCCCGGTCAGACCGTGGCCGGCCAGGTCGGCCTGGCCATCGTGTGGTGCGCGGGGATCACACTCGTTGCCGCGCCGGTCGCGGTCTGGGTCTACCGAAGGTCGACCAGATGAGCGGAGGCTAGGCCGGCCGGCAGAGGCGACGATACCGTCGCCATCGCCACGTCGAGGGACGGATCGGCCCACGTGCCGGAACCTCCGAACCCGAAGTGTCCGAAGGCCGTCCGTGGCTCCCCACAGTCGCGATGATCTGGGGACGGAACGTCTGATCTTCAGGTGGCGGACACCGACGTCGCGTGGCGACGGGACTCAGCGAACGACGACGGCGAACCGCTGGACCAGGTTGTTGGCCATTCCCTGGAGGTTCCAGTCCGGTGTTCTCGGTTGCACGTTTCCGTCCACGTCGGTCGCCCGGCAGGCGAGGTCGTGGAGGCCCGGTGTCGCATCCCACCTGTACGTCCACCCTCGCCAGGCCCAGTCACCCAGCGGGGGCTCGAGCGTGGCATCAGCCCATGCACCGTCGACGCGCACCTCCACGCGCGCCACCTCGGCGGTACCGCACCACGCGCGGCCGCGCAGGGTGACCGTCCCGGCGTCTACGAACCGTGTGCGATCGGGGAAGTCGGGCACTCCCGGCGGGACCATCAGCGCGCGGACCCGGATACGCGACACCGGGTCGCCCTGTTCGTCCTCGCGCTCCTGGAACCGGTAGGCCACTGCCTGCTGATAGCCCTCGAACGGTTCTGTGATCGCCTCGATGCGCTGCAGCCACTTGACCGACGTCATCCCGTACCAACCCGGGACGATCAGACGCAGCGGGAACCCGTGCTGCGGCTCGAGGGGACGCCCGTTCATCTCGTAGGCCAACATCACCTCGGGCCGCTGCGCCTCCTCGAGAGGGAGCGCGCGCTGGTAGTCGTGCTCGACGTCGCCCTGGATGCCGCGGTCGGCACCGGTGAAGACGATCTCGACCGTCCCGGGCTCGACAGCGGCTCGTGTCAGCACCTCGGCCAGGGAGACCCCGGTCCACTCGGCAGTGCCGATGGCCTCGAGCAGCCACGGCTGGCTCATGGCGCGAGGCTCCATGAGCGAGCGGCCGTTACCCGCGCACTCGAGCGTGACCGGAATCGTCTGCGCGGGCATCTCGCGAAGATCGTCCACACTCAGCGACAACGTTCGCGAGACGTTGCCCGTGACGGTCACCCGATGGTCGCGGTCGAGCGACGGGATGTCGAAGTGCGTCAGGAGGTAGTGCAGGCCGGTGGGCGTGAGGTCGTGGCGCAGGGCTTCGAGCGGCATGCCCCGGTTGCGGAACGCCTGCTGCAACTCGGCGAGGCTGAACGGCTCGCCCG
>CAYRHS010000110.1:0-10335 GCA_964424125.1 uncultured Burkholderiales bacterium | reverse complement strand
CCGTTGGTGCCGTCGTAGTAGAAGACGTGGGGGCGCCCGTTGTAGAGGACCGCGTCGTTGGACGCGCCGAGGTTGGCGTTGATGCGTCCGTTGGGTCCGCCGGCACCGTCGAGGGTCTCGAAGGCCCAAGACACGCCGTTGTAGTACGCGTGGCGCAGAGTCCCCGGCCCCAAGTAGAAGACGTGGGGGCGGCCGTTGTAGAGAACCACCGCCGCGAACGGACCGCCGTTGCCGTCGAGCGTCTCGAATTCCCAGGCAGAGCCCGTGTAGTAGGCGTGACGGAGATCACCGTTGGTGTTGTCGTAGTAGAAGACGTGGGGCCGGCCGTTGTAGAGCACCGCCGCGTTGTACTGGCCGACATCGTTGATGGTGCGGCCGTTGGGTCCGCCGTTGCCGTCGAGGGTCTCGAAGGCCCAGGCCTGGCCGTTGTAGTAGCCATGGCGCAGGTCACCCGTGGTGACGTCGTGGTAGAAGACGTGGGGGCGGCCGTTGTAGAGCAGCGGCGCGTTGTAGCTACCCACGTTGTTCATGGTGCGGCCGTTTGGTCCACCGTTGCCGTCGAGGGTCTCGAAGTGCCACTCACAGCCGGTCGCCAGCAGCGCGGCGATCGCCGCTCCGATCAGAAGCGTCCTGGCCCGACGAACCCGCATCGGTGCTCCCTTCGCCTGCTACCGACGGGTAACGCGACCCACCAGCATCCGGCAATGAGCATCTGCCGCGTTGAGGCCGGCGGGTAGAGGAGAAGGTCCCCGACGGCGCCGCGACGGGGGTACGAGAACGCCAACTCCGGCCACCCCAACCTGATCTCCCGGGGCGACGTACTCACGCTCCCGGACGCGCGGCGCGCCGATGTGCAGTCGCGTTCTCCTCGGTCCAAACACCGGAACGTAGCGGCGCGGCCCCCTTGAACACGGCGCCACTCTCGCTTCTCCCCCGCCGTTGCAGCCGTTAGGCTGTCGGGAATCCGCACAGCGCATACGAGCCCAACATGAACGAAGTAATCGCCAAGCGACTGCTGCGCTGAGCCACCTGGACCGACAAGGGCAACAGGGGCCACGTCATCCCCATCCAAGGAGAAACTGCCATGGTGGAGCGTCCGGCCGACAGTAGCGATGGCCAGGGCTTCCGGCTCGGCTTCGGCGCGATCGCGTCGCTCGCTGGCGGGGGCCTCCTGCTGATCTTCATCCTGCAGAACACCCAGGACGTCCGGCTCGACTTCCTGTCGTGGCACTTCACGTGGCCGCTGTGGGTCCTCGTGATCGTGTCGGCGGCGCTGGGGGCCGTGTTGTGGCTCGGGCTGGGCGTCCTGCGTCGCCACCGTCGCCGCAAGGAGCGGCGCCAGGAACGCCGCAGTTGACACCACCGCTTCTGGGCTGCGCGGACGCCTCTGGGATCCCGGAGTAGGTCTGCGATATCGCGGTGTGTCGGGGATACGCGCCTAAGAGCGGAGCAGCGGCGTGATGTCGTGCGTTGTCACGACCACCGCGAGGAGGCAGACGAGCGAGCTGACGAAGGTGTAGGCGTCGTCGCGGAAGCGACCCACCAAGAGGTTTCTCATCGTGCGCCTCCTTGCAGGGTGATCGGCGCTTTCGGGATAGGAGGGAGGGTCGACCCCGTACCAGGTAGCGGTGACATCGGCTGCGGGGCCTGCACAGTCAAGCGGTGGCGTCGCGACGGACTCGTGGGCGCGCTCGCGGAGGATACGCCGAGTGAGCCGGAGCCGCCGCGCGGGTCGTGCCGGCGGCTCAGAGCGCGCCCGAAAGCCTTGCGGCACCGTGCGCGATGAGCACGCCAGGGCGACGATTCGCACAGCGCATACGAGTCCGATAGGAACGAAGTGATCGCCAAGCGGCTGTTGCGCACGTAGTTCCGCGCGTGGGCGAGCGTCCGCCCGACGCCGAGGCGTGGCTCAGGCGAAGGCGACCGCGCAGGCGCCGTTCATGATCTCCTCGACGAGCTTGGCCGCGAGACCGCCCTCGGGCCAAACAGCCTCGATCGTGCAGATCACGTTGAACCGCATCTTCTCGCTCAATCGTTGGGTCCTTTTCCCCGTGCTCGACACGCGTCTCCAGCGCTACTCCCGGTTCCGCCGGTGCCGGGCCTTCCTGCGACAGCTCGTCGAGCAGAACCGGGCGTGCGGCTGCCGGGCGACGTACTCGTTCCCACACTGTTCGCATCTTCGAAGCGTGGGCAGGAACCGAGCGGCTTTGCGAGCGAGACGATTGATCTCGGCTCGCTCCGCGCGGTGCGCCACGATCGCCTCCCGACCACGCTGGTCGGCCTCGGGATATCGGGTGAGCAGGACCCTACGGACCGATTCCCGCGAGAGTTCGACAGCCGCGCCGATCTCCTCGAGCGTCCTGCCCGAGACGCGCAAGGCAGCGATGCGTCGGTCTCGTTCTCCTCGGTCCAACGCTCGAAACGTAGCGGCGAGTGTCCGCCGGGCCCAAGGGCGAGACGGCTCGCCTGCGCGAAGCCGCTGCCCCGACCCCAGCCGGTTCCCGCTTGTGGCGCTCGGAACCTGTGAGCACAATGCGCCGAGTGATCTACGAACCCCCCGACCCGGAGGCCGTGCGGCGGTATCTCGTCGAGCGCGTGCCAGAGGCCGAGGACCTCACCGTCGACGTGATCAAGCGCTCGTGGCCCGGGATGTCGAGGGAGACCTGGTTCGTCACGACCTCGAGCGGCGACGATCGCGCCGTCACGAGATACGTGTTCCGGATGGACCCGCCCGGCGGCGGCTTCGGGCTCACCACGCTGGGGTTCGAGGCCGACGTCTACGAGATGCTGGCCCGCACCGACGTCCCGACCCAGCCGCTGCTCTGGCGCGAGCCCGCCGGTAACCCCTGGCTCCGCAAAGAGTTCTTCGTGCGCGCCTGGATCGACGGAACGGTCGAGCCCGCGGGGATCCGTGACGAGGGACCGGAGGGCCACGCGACCCGAGAGCGGGTCGTCAAGGAGCTCGTCGACAAGCTCGCGCTGATCCATTCCCTCGACTGGAAGGCGCTCGGCTTCGGCGAGATCGCCAACTACGTTCCCGCCACCCCCGCGGACGCCGCCACCGCCGACATCGACTGGCACCTCGCGCACGCGCGGAAACACGGAACCGAGCCGTACCCGCTCCTCACCGAGGCGCTGACGACGCTCCGGGCCAAGGCCCCGCCGGCACAGCGCATCGTCATCCGCAAGGAGAACAACGGGATCGGCGAAGAGATCTGGCAGGGAGAGCGCATCGTGGCGATGGCCGACTGGGAGACGGCGAGCCTCGGTGCGCCCGAGCTCGACCTGGCCGTGGCCGCGGGCACGACCTTCCACCTCTGGGGCGTCGAGGAGGCGCTCGCGTACTACGAGGAGGTCACGGGCACCTCGGTGGACCTGGAGATCTTCCAGTTCTACGCGCAGCTCTGGAGCATGCGGACGATCGTCGGCCTGCAAGGAGGGGTGCCCGGCTTCGCGAGCGGAGCGGACCTGCGGTTGCAGGTCGCGTCACTGGGTCTGCTCACCGTAGGGATGCAGTCGATGCTGGCCCGGGTGGCCGGCTTCTAGGAGGTCGGGGTGAGACCCACGAGCGCGCAGATCCTCCGCGGGGTGGTCGCCAACCTCGAGGAGCTCATCGTCCCCCAGCTCGAAGGCCCCCACGCCCAGAGCGCGGGCGCGAACGTGGTGATGCTGCTTGAGCACGTGATCCTCCGCCTCGAGTCCGAGGGCGAGGCGCTCGCCGCCGACAACGGCGAGAAGCGCGCGTTGCTGGGATTGCTGGGCGACGTACCAGCTCCTCTCGAAGGTGCGGCTCGTGAGGTGACGCGTCGGCTGGCCGGAATCCCCGAGAACGGGCCCTACGTCTCCGTCGACGCCCTGACGGACGAGAACGAGCGGCTGAAGTCGGTCCTCGACGGCTGGCTGAGCGCCGTCCATGCCGCGTCCGACGTCGACGAAGCCGAGTCGAGTCGCCTGTGCGCCCCGATCCGCACGCAGCTGCGCGCCCAGGTCGACCGGGAGGCGGCCTTCGTGGCGCCCATCGCGTTGGAGCGGATCTTCGGGAACGAGGACGGCTGACGCGGGTCAACCCGCGGCCTGGGTGCCCACCGCCTCGAGCAGCAGGCCCATCTCCTCCTCGATGCCCTCGGCGATCGACCACACGTGCGGCGTGAGCTCCCGCGTCGCCGTGATGCCGAACTGGAGGCGGCCGGCGTAGCTCATGAGCGCGATCACGAGCCCGATCGTGTCGAGGAGCATCATCTCGATGTAGAAGCCCTCGAGCCGAGCCCCTGCGAAATGGAGCGGGATCGGCGGACCGATCAGGTTCGTGATACAGAGGTTGTACGGAGCCGGGAGCATTCCCGCGACCCCGGTCGTCGTGTAGACCTGCATCGCGACGTCGACCATTCCCGGGCTCATGATCCCGAAGAAGTCCTCGAGCAGGTTGGTACCGCTCGCGCGACTCGCGGTCTTGGTGTCGGTCGTCGACGCGACGACCGCTCGGATCCGTTCGGCCGGATCGCCGAGCTGCGTCGGCAACCTCGGGGCCATCATCGCGACCTTGTTCTCGTAGACCCCGTTCTCGTCTGATTCCCGGATGTTGATGGGATTGGCGACCGTCAGTGGCTCGGCGGGGAGCTCGTCGCGTGCTTCGAGGTACTGGTGCAGGGAGCCCGCGCACAACGCGAGCGCGACATCGTTCACCTTGGCGTCGAACGCCACGCGAATCGTCTTCACGTCCTCCATCGAGACCGAGGCCCAGGCGAAGGCCTTGTGCGGTCGTCCCGGGACGATCTCGTTGAACGACACCTTCGGACCCGAGAAGGCTTTGCCCGCGTCGGCGCTGCTGGTCGCGCGGGCGCGGCGTCCTCGGACGAGGCCGCTCCCTAGTTTGAGCGAGCTCCGGGCGGCCCGGAAGGGCCACAGCGCGGCTGTCGGAAGTGCCCGGGCGAGCATCTGCGCCTGCGACGGGATGGTCTCGGGCTCCCAGGTGTCGACCGGCTCCTCCCGCTCGGGCGTGGGTGCCAGATCGAAGAGGTGCTGGACCATCTCGATCCCACCCATGCCGTCGATACACGCATGGTGCATCTTGATCAGGACCGCGACGCGCCCGCCCGCGAGGCCCTCGACGAACCAGTACTCCCACAGCGGACGTGTGTCGTCGAGCGGGTTGTTGCCGATGTCGGCGACGAGCGTGGCGAGCTCACGATCGTCTCCCGGCGGGGGGACCGCGACGTGGTGGAAATGCGCGTCGAGGTCGAACCCGGGGTCCTCGACCCACACAGGCCTGTCGATCCCCAGTGGCACCCGTGCGAGCCGGCGGCGCATCGGCGGGAGCTGGGGCAGCCGCGCGCGGAAGTGGCGCTTCATCCGCTCGTAGGTCAGCGGCCCGGGCGCCGTCGACGGGTCGAGGATCATCAACCCCAACCCGTGCATCGGGTATCGACGAGTGTCGGTGCTGACAAAGAGCGTGTCCAGCGCCGAGAGGTCTTTCACGCGCCCGTCCCCCACCGTCGCCGGCAGCCGGAGCTCGCTGCGGTCAGGACCCTACTTGCGGTCGACACCCTCCTCCAGGTGCTCGAGCAACCCCGACCGGTGGAGCGCCTCGGTCACGAAGTCGCGCACGACTCCCGAGAGCGCGAACCCGACGTGGCCGCCCTCGTACCAGAGGACCGACGGCTCGTCCCAGTGCTCCCACAGCGCGTACGCCTGTTCGACCGGATCGAGGAACCGATCGCCCAGGCCGCAGTAGATGAACCTGCGGTCCACCGCGGGAGTCGGCGCAAACTCGAGTGGAGAGACGACCCGGTGCAGCGTCGACCCTCGTGCGACCAGATCCTGGACCTCGACGAACGGGTCGCGCGGCTGGTGGCCCGCGAACAGGGTCATGAAGTCCGACACCGGGATCCCGGCGATCGCACACGAGAGGTCGGGCTCGAACGCGGCGTGCAACGCCACCACGTACCCGCCGAGGGAGACGCCGTGCGTCGCGATGCGTTCACCGCCGATCGAACGGATCCAGCTCGTCAGGCGGCGGAGGTCCCAGACCGACTGCGCGAGGCCGTGCACGTTGTCGAGGTGGTCGTTGGTCGGGAACTGGATCTGGAAGCGACCCCGAGGCCGGCGCGGCCCCGACAGCGGGAGCACGGGGAGAGCGACATTGAGCCCGAGGTCGCGGTGGAGGCGATCGACGTCGAAGGCGCGGAAATCGGCGGTGTTCCAGCCCATCCCCGTCCCGTGGACGCAGACGACCCAGGGACGGGTCGGATCGTCGTGACGGAGCACGCGCGCGTGGGCAACCCGGTTCCGTCGGTACTCATGGCTGGACCACCGGTCGCCGCCCGGCTCGTCCCGGTGGATCCGATACTCGCTGTTGAACCTGACGTGGTCGAACTCCCGACCGCGATGCACCTGGGGCTCGACGACGGGCCGCGTGAGCGGTTGGGGTACGCCGTGGTATGCCGCCGGTTCTGCGAGCCAGCCCTGGCGCTCGAACAACGTCAGTGCTCGGTCCGTCTCGCGGCTGACGCGTGCAAGGTCGGTGTGCCCCATCGTGTGCAGCCACTTCCCGACGGCCCCGGCCACGTCGTCGAGCGCGGCGTGCACGCGCAGCCTCAGCAACTGTGCGCTGCGCGCCGCCGGTCGACCTTGGAGCCCGTCGCTGCCTTGGGTGGCGTTGGCCGCCGCCACCCGGGCCCGCAGCTCGTGATCCGTGATCATGTGCCCCCGCTCCGCCGGTTTCCCTCGACCACGCACTCTCCATCCTACGGACCCGAGAGACCCCGCGACTGCCGCACGGGCCCCATGGCCTGCGAAACCGCCCCTCGCAACGCATTGCGGTCTTCGGCGGTTCCTCGCAGTTGGCAACGTCGGCGCGGTCTCCACCTTCGCCGCCGACCACGACTTCGGCCTCTGGGCAACTCCTGATGGAGTCGAGCCACTGACCCGAGGCTCAGGTCGGCGACCAGCCGTCGCTCCAGCGCGGGTCGGCGAGCAGCGCGTCGATCTCGGCCGCCCAGCGATCCCGGCGCGCGTCGTCGTCGATCCACGCCGCGTCGAGCGAGCGGCGCGCCATCGTCGCGAGGTCAGCCGGCCCCGCCGCCAGCGTCCGAGACGCGGCCCGGTACTCCTGCGTGGTGTCGGTGAAGAACATGGGCGGGTCGTCGGGGTGCAGCGTGACGTTGACCCCGGCCTCGACCAGTCCGGCGAGCGCGTGGGCGTCGAAGTCCGGCGTGAGCCCCGGCATCTGGAGGATGTTGCTCGTGGGACAGATCGTGAGCGGCACCTGCGACTCCACGGCGCGCGCGAGCAGGGCGGGGTCGTAGAGGACGGCGTAGCCGTGGTCGAGGCGGTCGAGCCCGAGGTCGAGCGCGGGCGCGACGTCGTCGGGCAGGTCGACGTGGCCGCAGAGCCGGAGACCCCCGGCTCGGGCGCGTTCGTACGCGGGGCCGAGGTCGGCGAAGGGCACGGTCAACGGGTCACCGTCGTTGCCCACCCCGAGCACGCGGAGGCCCCGCTCCCTGGCGTCGACCGCGAGCTCGGCCACGCCGAGCGCCGCCTCGGGCCCCGAACCCCGGTCGAACTCGAGAATGATCCCGCCGCTCAGGTCCCAGACCTCGGCCGCAGTCGCGAACGCATCGTCGATCGCGGCCAGGAAGGAACCGGCGTCCACACCGATGCCCTGGTAGTAGCCGATCGTGACCATCAGCTCCACGTGCCGCGCGCCCGAGTCCACCTCGGCCCCGAGCACGTCGAGGGCGACCTGTCGCGTCACGTCGGGCGTCGCCGAGAGCAGCTGCGCCGAGCGCTGCATGTCGAGGATGAACTTTCCGAAGCCCCGGTAGTCGTAGATCCCGTCGGGCCGGCGCGAGTCGGTGTCCAGCGCGGGCCCGCGCTCGTGCGCGAGCAGCCGCAGCACGGAGGGACGCACCGAGCCCGAGAAGTGCAGGTGGAGCACCGCCTTCGGGAGGCGCCGGGCGAGCACGTCGAGGGCCACCCCGGCGCCGAGCGGCGCCACCTCGATGTCCATGGGCGCGCGCTCGTCGAGCACCGCGGGGTCGCCGACCGCCTCTTCGCTCAGTTCCTGCATCCGGGCGCCGACGTCGTCGCTCACGGGCCGCTCCGTTCTCGTTGGGCTGTCGTCGCAGCCTTCCAGCAGGGCGCAGCCGGTTCAAGGAGCGCGATGATCTCTCTCCGGAGGTGATCGCCGAATGCCGTCGTTCTTGAGCCCGGAGTGGTTCGCGGAGGTCGACCGACTCGAGCACGAGCACCCGGACGTCCCGGTGCCGCCCGACCTCGCTGGGATCAAGGTGAACGTGACCGTCGTGGACGGACCGGACGGCACGACGGAGTGTCATCTCGCGCCCGCGCCGGGCGGGCTCGCACTCGGGCAGGGCGCGCTCGCCGACGCCGACGCCCGCCTGCGCGTGCCGTTCGAGATCGCGGTGGCGATGTTCGTCGACCACGATCTGGGCGCGGCGATGGGCGCGTTCGCGGACGGCACGATCACCCTCGAAGGGGACGCGTCGCAGCTGTTCGCGCTGGAGCAAGCCGCCTCGGACAACCCGGCGGCCGCTGATCTGCAAAGCGAGATCCGCCGGGCGACCGCCGAGAGCGCTCGTGCCGACGACGACGTCCCCGAAGCGAGCCCGGTCGCTGATCCGCTCGCCTACGCGCGACCGGGACGCCCGGAGCCCCGGGAACGCAGGACCGCGCGTCCCAACATCCTGCTGGTGACGACCGACCAGCAACGCTTCGACTCGCTCGGCGCGCACGGCAGCGGGGTGTGCTCGACCCCGGCGATCGACGGCTTGCTCGCCACCGCGACCGACTACCTCCGTGCGCACGTGCAGAACGTGCTCTGCACGCCGTCGCGCTCGACCATCCTGACGGGCCAGTACCCGGGCACGCACGGGGTGTGGTCCAACGGCGTTGCCCTTCCGCAGGACGCGCCGTCGATCGCGGACGTGCTCGCGGACGCGGGGTACGTGACGGCCCACATCGGCAAGCAGCACTTCGAGCCCTCGAACACGCTCGGCGCCTACCTGGCGGCCATCGACGCCGATCAGTCCTGGGCGGGTCCCTATCGCGGCTTCGACCGGGTGGAGTCGGCGGACCACTTCCACGCGCACGGCACGTACCCCCTCTGGCTGCGCGAGCAGCTCGGGAGGGACGCCTACCGCGACCACATGGACGAGCTCCTCCGCTGCTTCCGCGGGCGGGGCGGGGAGACCGACGCGCCGCAGTGCACGTACTCGAGCCTGCCGGCCGAGCTGCACTCCTCGACGTGGATCGTCGACCGTGCCATCGACTGGATCGGCGACGTCGGCGACGACCAGTCGTTCTTCTGCTGGGCGTCGTTCGACGACCCCCACCATCCCTTCAACCCGCCCGCGGACTACGGCCGGCGCCACCCGTGGACGGAGATCCCGCTCCCCCGCGGCCGACCCGACTCACGCGAGGCGATCGAGGCCGCACTCGCGTCCAAGCCCTGGCAGTACGGCGCGTACTGGCGCGGTGAGTTCTCACAGCACGAGGGAGCGGCCGGGACCCACCCCGCGACAGTGACCGACGACCAGCTCCGCGAGATCACCGCCCTCACCGCGGGGATGATCGAGCTGATCGACGACAACGTCGGGCGGCTTCTCGCCTTCCTCTCCGAGCGAGGCCGGGACGAGGACACCCACGTCTTCTTCACCTCCGACCACGGCGAGCTCCTCGGGGACCACGGGCTGTTGCTCAAGGGTCCCTTCCACGTCGACGCCCTGATGCACGTGGCCCTGGCGTGGCACCGACCCGGTGGGCACCCGGCAACGGTCACGGATCCCGTCGGGCTCGTGGATCTCGCGCCCACGTTCTGCTCGATCGCGGGGATCGAGATGCCCGAATGGATGGAGGGCGAGCCCCTTCCCGCGCGGGACGGGGAGCGGGAGCGCGTCGTGACGGTCTTCGACTCCGCCTACCGTCCCGAGCTCCGGCTGCGCACCATGTTCCGCGACGAGCAGGTCGTGACGGTCTACCCGCGCATGGAGGGCGTCGGCGAGCTCTACGACCTCCGCGACGACCCCCATCAGTTCGAGAACCGCTGGGACGACCCGAGCCGGCGATCGGCGCGCGACGAGCTCGTCGGCGACCTGGTCGACCACGTGGTCGAGGACCGCCGCGGAGCCCCCCTGCGTTGGTGGCAACACGCGTGAGCGACGGCACCGGAGCCGCGAACGACGCCGGCTTCGACGGGCGGATCGCGCTGGTGACCGGCGGCAGCGGGGGGATCGGCACCGCCGTAGCCCGGCGCCTGCGCGGCGCCGGCGTGCCGGTGGTGATCGCCGACCTCGATCCCCCCGACAGCCTCGTCGC
>CAYRHS010000109.1:0-10341 GCA_964424125.1 uncultured Burkholderiales bacterium | reverse complement strand
GCGGCCGCTGGCTGACGTGCAAGGGACAGCGAATCTTCGTGGCCAGCGACGTGGCAGACGACGACGCGGTGGACCGTTGTTTCGCGCGCATCGAGGACGACCTCGGCCCCGTCGACGTCCTCGTGAACAACGCGGGGCTCGCGCACGGTCCGCGCGTCGAGCAGCACTTCCTCGGCACAGACGTCGCGACGTGGGACCGGGTCCTGGCGGTGAACCTCCGGGGCGCCTACCTGTGCACCGCGCGCTGCGTACGCACGCTCGTCGAACACGGCCTGCCCGGGTGCGTGGTCAACGTCACCACCGCAGGAGCCGTACGGGCCCATCGCAACCGGGTCGCCTACGACACCTCCAAGGGTGGCCTCGAGGCTGCGACCCGTGCGCTCGCCCTCGACCTCGCGCCCTACCGCATCCGCGTCAACGCGGTCGCTCCCGGCGCGATCGACGTGCCGGGGCGGACCCCGGTCGGCGCCGAGACCGACGCGGGCCCCGAGCGCGTCGTCCCGCTCGGGCGGCTCGGCGACCCCGACGACGTCGCCGCCGCGGTCGCCTTCCTCGTGTCCGAGGACGCCGCGTACGTCACCGGCGTCTCATTGGCGGTGGACGGTGGCCTCCTCGCCCAGCTGCGTTCGCCGGCCGTGGACGCCGGGCCCGCCGCTCCCTAGACGCGCTCAGCGCGGGAGCCGCGCGAGCACGTCGGTGGCCGCGCGTCGACCGGTACGGTAGGCGGCGCCGGTGGACGACGCTGCCAGGTAGTCGCCCGCGAACGCGATCCCGGGCTGGGGCGACAGGTGGACGAAGTCGTCCAGCGCCCGGCAGTACCCCGGCCAGAACACCGGCAGCGCGTCCTCCCACCGGGCGAGCTTGTGGTCCACGACGAGCGAAGGCACCTGCGGGAAGCGGGCGCCGACCTGGCGCAGCATCTCCGCGGCCCACGCGTCGTCGTCGAAGGCGCGGGCGCGCCGGATCGCTGCGGTGCGCATGCTGACGCGAAAGAAGCTGACGTCGGGCGTGGTCGTCGACCGCTCGTAGCCGAGCGCGAGCAGCTCCGGCTCCTCCTTGCGCGGGTAGAAGACGCTCGTGGGCACGTCTGCGCCCGGCCGCCCGGAGAGGCGGAAGAAGCAGAGCTCGTGCGGCGTGTACCGCACCCGCTCGAAGAACCGACGCCGCGGGTCGTCGAGGCCGTCCACGACGGACGCCACCTTCGTCCCCGGTGTGGCCATGACGACCACGTCGGCCTCGCGCCGCTGCGGGGCGCCGTCGAGCTCGAAGTCCACGGTCACCGGTGAACCCCTGACGTCCACGCGCCGCACCCGCGCACCTGTCGTCACGTCGAGGCGTGAGGCGAGCGTGCGCGTCAGCTGGCCCAGCCCCTCGCGGAACGTGAAGATCTCGGTGTCCTGGAACATGGTCGTGAGGTAGGCGAACATCCCCCGACCGAAATCGTGGGGCTCGTAGCCGCAGAAGAGCTCGAAGCACGGCTCGACGACATATTCGAGGAACTCCGGGTCGACGCGGCTCAACCACGTCTCGACCGACTCGTCGTCGCACCACGCCGCCCGCCACGGCTCGAACGGCTCGGAGCCGTTGCGCCGGAACTGGCGGACCAGCGTCGGGAGGAGTCCGAGCATCCGCAGCTTCGCCATCGGCCCCATCGCGCCGTAGCGGAGGAAGCTCGCCGGCTCGGTGTAGGAGAGGTGGTGCGCGACGCCGTCACGCCAGACGTCGAACTCGACCTTGCCCGACTCGGTCGGGTACCCGAGCTTGTCGTCGCGCATCCCGAGCTCGCTCGCGAGCACGTCGAAGTCATCGTCGACGCTGGTGATGAACTCCGCACCGAGGTCGATCCAGGCGCCGTGCCACTGCGTCGAAACCATGCGTCCGCCGACCTGGTCGCCGGCTTCGAGGACGCTGACGTCGACACCGGCCTTCTGCAGCTCCTGGGCCGCGCCCAGCCCGGCGATCCCGGCTCCGACCACGATCACCCTCGCCATCGCGCCACTCCCCTCACGAGGCCAGGCGGCCGTCGATCTCCCGTGCCGCTCGCATCCCGGATTGATACGCCGCGCTCGTCGCCCCGGTCGTGAGGTAGTCGCCGCAGAAGGCGATCCCCGGCTGGGGCGGCAGCGCCATGAAGTCGGCGAGCCGGCGGATGGAGCCCGGCGGGAAGGCCGGGAGCGCGTCGCGCCAGCGCGAGATGAAGGCGTCGGTCACCACGTTGCGCACGTCGGGGTAGAGGCGAGCGCCCGCGTCCACGATCCACTCGGCCCAGACGTCGTCGGGAGTGTCGCGATGATCACGGATCGCCTGGGTCTTCATGCTGATGCGCAGGAACCAAACGTCGGCGCTCGTGCTCGACCGGTCGTAGCCGATGGCGGCGACGTCGCGGTCTTCCCGGCGGGGCACGAAGACCCCGGGCGACGGAACGCCCTCGGGTGGACGCGAGACGGTGAAGAAGGGCAGCTCGTGGGGGACGTACTCGACCCGGGAGAAGAAACGCGTGCGCTCGTCGTCGAGCCCGTCCACCACGTCGAGGACACGCGACCCCGGGATCGCGACCAGCACGAGGTCGGCCTCGGCCCGCTCGTCGCGGCCCCCGACCGTGTACTCGACGGCCGGCGGGTCCCGGGTGACGTCGACGCGCGTCACTCGGGCGCCCGTGGTGACGTCGAGCTGGTCGGCCAACGCCCGCGTGACCGTGCCCAGCCCCTCGGGCCAGGTGTGGATCTCGGGGAGCCGCGGGATCAGCATCATCGCGAGGAACGCGCCCTTGCTGAGGTTGTGCGGCTCCCAGCCGCAGTAGAGCTCGAAGAAGGGCTCGATCGCGTACTCGAGGAACTCGGGGCTGATCCTGCTCAGCCAGGTCTGTACCGACTCGTCGTCCGCCCAGGCGCCGCGCCAGACCTCGAAGGGGGCACCGACGCTGCGCCGGGCCTGGCGGACGAACGCGGGCAGCATCCCCACGAGGCGCAGACGTGCCAGCGGTGACATCCCCTGGTACCGGAGCACGCCGGTCGGGTTCGTGTAGTCGAACTCGCGCGCGCGGCCTTCCCGCAGGATCTTCGGCGCCACCTTCCCGCCCGGGTAGGGCTGCCTGGTCGAGAGGATGCCGAGCTCGGCGAGGAGATCGTCGGGGATCCCCGGCGTGGCGATGAACTCCGCGCCGAGGTCGATGTGGGTCCCGTGCCACTCCCGGGAGCGCATCCGGCCGCCGACCTGCTTGGCGGCCTCGAGAACCTTGACGTCGTGGCCGCGGCGGTCGAGCTCGTGAGCCGCGCCGAGTCCCGCGATCCCCGCTCCGACGACGATGACGCTGGGCATCGGTTGCTCGTCGCTCAGAACGCGGAGCCGCCGTCCACGTTCACGTAGGCGCCATTGACGTAGGAGGCCCGATCGGAGGCGAGGAACGTCACCACGTCGGCGATCTCGTCGGGCCGGCCGAGGCGACCGGCCCACGTGACCCCGCCGTGGCGGCGGTTGGCGTCCTCGAAGTACTCCTCCTCGGTCATTCCGCGCTCGGCCGCGGCCTCGCGCATCCGCTCCCGGACCGGTTCCGAGGCGATCATGCCCGGCATCACCGCATTGGCCCGGATGCCGTCCCGGGCGAACTCCCGGGCCAGGTTCTTCGTGTAGTGGGCGAGCGCCGCCTTGGCCGACGAGTAGTGCGCGAGCTGCGGGATCCAGTGTCGGATCGACATGGCGGAGATGTTGACGATGGCGCCCCGACCCTGCTCCTGCATGATCGGCACGGCCGCCCGGCAGGTCCGAACCGCCGAGAAGAGCAACCCCTGGTAGGTGCGCGCCCACAGGTCGTCGTCCTGGTCGAGGATCCCCTCCGAGCGCTCGGTCGGCCCGACCGTGTTCACGAGGACGTCGAGCGCGCCGAACCGTTCGTGCGCGGCGCGTACGACGCGCTCACCGACGCCGGGCAGGGTCAGGTCCTCGGCCCAGATCTCGACCTCCGCGCCGCGCTCCGCGGCCTCGGACGCCGTCTTCTCCAGCCGCTCCCGGGTGCGGGAGACGAGGGCGAGGCGCATCCCCTCGTCGGCGAGCCCGAGCGCGGTCGCGCGCCCCATCCCGAGGCTCGCGCCGGTGACGAGGCCCACCCTGCCGTCGAGTCCGAGCTCCACGATCGCCTCCGTCCAGGCCCGTGCGAAAGAGTTAGCGAAGTTATACCATCGAGCGCTCACGGCACCGTCGGCGAGGGGGGAACGATGGCGACGCACGCGCCCGAAGCGTCTCCGGCAAAGACCCGGACCGAGGCCCCACCCCCGCTCGAGGGGAAGAAGAGCCGCCCGATCCTGTGGTGGGCCGGCCTCGGCGTCTTCTTCGCCGGCCTCGCGATCTACATCTGGGCGCGCTGGATCGCCTCCGACGATTTCCACCACATCACCCGCGGACCCGACGCCCTGCCGACCGCGACCGGGGTGTGGGTCGTTCTCTTCCAGGTGCTCTCGATCGCGCTGGCGGCCGTCTTCGTGATCTGGATCGTCCGCCAGTCGATCCGGGAGCACCGCCTCAGCTTCGACGCGATGCTCGTCATCGCGTGGGCGTCGCTCTACTGGCAGGACCCGCTCATCAACTACTTCCGCCAGAACTTCTTCTACAACTCCGAGCTCATCAACTTCGGCTCCTGGGTCAACTTCATCCCCGGCTGGGTCAGCCCCAACGGGAGCAACCTGCCCGAGCCGCTGCTCTTCGTGGGGGTCATCTACCTCTGGCTCGGGCCGCTCTCGGCGCTCATGGCCTTCGGCATCATGCGGGCGGTCAAGCGACGCCGGCCGGAGACGTCGATCTTCGGGCTGCTCTTCGCGGCGTGGATCGTGCTGTTCTTCTGGGACGTCCTTGCCGAGTGCATCTTCATCCGTACCGAGCTCTACGCGTACTCGGGCGCGATCCACGGGCTGTCGATCTTCGGCGGTGAGCGCTTCCAGTTCCCGCTCTACGAGTCGTTCTTCTGGCCCATGGTGTGGGTGGCGATGGGGGCCATCCGCTTCTTCCGTGACGACAAGGGCCGGACGTTCCTCGACCGCGGGATCGACCGGGTGAAGGCGAGCATGAAACGCAAGACGGCCCTGCGGCTGTTCGCCATCATCGGGTTCGCCAACCTCGTCATGCTCATCTACACGATCCCCATGTGGTATGCGAGCATCCATGCGGGGGCGACTCCCGACGGCTACCCGAGCTATCTCACCAACGAGATGTGCGGAGAGGGCACCGAGTACGCGTGCACCACGCCGGAGTTCCCGATGAACCTTCCCCAGTCGGGCCACGTGAACCCGGAGGGCGAATACGTCCCGGCGGACGGCGGCCCGTAGGAGGAGCGCCGCCTCTGGATGCCGCTCGGGAAGGGTCGAAGAGACCGCGGCCACCACGGCCGCCGGACGCTTGGGGGGACCGATGAGCAAGCGAGCATCTCTGGCCGCGCTGTTGGTGGCGGTCGCACTGATCGTCACCGCCTGCAGCGGCGACAGCGACAGCGGCGGCGGCGACGCGTCTGCGAACCCGGGCGCCGATCTCACCGGAGAACCCGTCAAGCTCTTCGTGCTCTACTCGGGCGGAGGCCAAACCGGCTCCGATACCACCGAGACCCTCCAGGGCGCGCAGGTGGCGGCGTCGGCGGTCGAGGCCGCCGGAGGGATCAACGGCCGACCGATTCAGCTCATCGGTTGCGAGGACGAGTTCGACCCGAACGTGACCGCGGACTGTGCGCGCCAGGCGGTCGGCGACGGCGTGCTCGCGTTTGTGGGCGCGTTCACGACCTACGGCGACAACTACGTTCCGATCGCGGAAGCGGCCGGGATCCCGGTCGTCGCCCCGTTCGCCATCAGCTTCCCCGAGTTCACGAGCGAGCTCTCGTACCCGATCATCGGCGGCTCCCCGGCCACGACGGCAGGCATGGGCGCTCAGCTCGTCGACGTCGCCGGGGCCGAGACCATCAACGTCTCCTACCTCGACATCGAGCAGGGAGCGCTGGCCGCGACCCTCGTGGGTGAGGGCCTCACGCCCCGCGGACTCGAGGTCGCCTCCGAGACGCCGGTCCCCCCGGACACCGCCGAGCTCGCGCCCCAGATCGCGGCTGCGACCGGCGGCGGCACCGACGGGATCGTCGTCGCGCTCGACGAGGACCAGAACGTGCTGTACATCCAACAGGCCACCCAGCAGGGCGTCGACATCCCGCTCGCCTCGAGCTCGGCGAACATCGGTCCGGACGCCCTGGAGACGCTCGGCGACGACGCCGAGGGCCTGCTGGTCACGTCCAATTTCAAGCCCACGACGATGGACGATCCCGGCGTCGCGCAGTTCTTGAGCGAAGTCGACGACTACGAGCCGGATCTCGAGATCAACGACAAGTCCATGAACGCCTGGGCCGGTGTCCACCTCCTCGCCGACGTGCTCGAGGGCAAGCCCGACGCGACGCCACAGGACCTGATCACTGCCTTGAACGGGGCCGTCGACGTCGACCTCGGGCTGATCCCACCGATCTCGTTCGACGAGGCCACGCCGCTCTTCGGCGGAGCGGTGACCAGGGTCTTCAACCCCAACGTGCTGTACACCAAGGTGGAGAACGGGGAGCTCGTCGCGGACACGGGTGAGTTCGTCAATCCGTTCGAGGCGCCTTAGCAGAGCCGGGCCGCGCCCGGCGGCTTCGGGCCGCAGGGGAACCACGACCTTGCCCGCCCTCGGGGGTGCGAGTACCTTCCGCGAAACCGCTCATAGAGTGAGATGATTCGCCGCTCTCGGCCGGCGTTGGGGGAAACGATGAAGTGGCGTAGGTTCACGGTTCCAGTCCTGGGAGTCCTGGTCCTCGGGGCCGCGGCCTGTGGGAACGACGACTCGGGCGGAGGGGACGGCGGAGACGCCAACGCGCCCGAGCTCACCGGTGCGCCGGTGAAGATCATGGTCATCGCCGACGGCGGGCAAGGCGACCTGAACTCCGCCGACCGCGTGGGCGGTGCCGCCGAAGTCGCGGCGGAAGCCGTGAACGCAGCCGGGGGCATCCAGGGCAGTCCGGTCGAGATCAAGACCTGCGAGTCCGGCCTGGGTGACGCCAACCTCGCCGCCGCCTGCGCGCGTGACGCGGCCAGCGGCGGGTTCGTCGCGGTCGACGGCGCGTTCACGACCGCGGGCGACAGCTACGTCCCGATCCTCGAGGACGCGGGCGTGCCCACCGTGGCGCCCTTCGCGATCAGCTTCTCGGAGTTCTCCAGCCCCGTCTCGTACCCGATCATCGGTGGCGCCCCCTCCACAACGGCGGGGCTGGGCGCCCAGCTCGCCGATGTCGGCGACGAGAAGATCAACGTCACCTACCTCGACGTCGAGCAGGGCGCGTTGGCGGCCACGCTGGTCCAGGAGGGCCTGACGCCACGCGATCTGGAAATCTCCTCGGAGACTCCGGTCCCGCCCGAGACCGGCGACCTCTCGTCGGTGATCAACGCCGCCGAGGCCGAGAACCCGGACGGAATCGCCCTGGTGATCTCCGAGACGGAGGCGCCGCGATGGATCCAGCAGGCCAGCGAGCTCGGCGTCGAGGCCACGCTCGCCGCCAGCTCGGCCGCGATCAACCCCGACGACGCGAAGACGCTCGGGGCGGCGGGTGAGGGCGTGCTCGTGACGTCGAACTTCGTTCCGGTCAGCCAGACCGACAACGCGGGCGTGCAGCAGTTCCTGGACGAGCGCGAGCAGTACGCGCCCGACCTCGACATCGACGATTCGGGCATGAACGCCTGGGGCGGGGTCCACCTGATCGCGGACGTTCTCGCGGACGCGACCGGCGACCTGACGCAGCCGGCGACCCTCGTCCAGGCCCTCAATGCCGCGCACGACGTGGATCTCGGGATCATCCCGCCGATCTCCTTCGACGTCGAGCCCGAGCCGCTCTTCGGCGGCGCGATCACGCGCCTCTACAACCGAAGCGTCGTCTACGCCGAGATCCGCGACGGCGAGATCGTCCCCCAGGGCGAGCTCGAGTTCATCGACCCGTTCGTTGCTCCGTGACCGGAGCTCCCGGCGGGGCCTAGCGGACCGTGGACGAACCGCTCCGATTCGCGCTGCTCGGCCTCGGAACCGGTGCGGTCTACGTCCTCGCGGCCCAGGGCATCGTCCTCGTCTACCGCGGCTCGGGGATCCTGAACTTCGCCCAGGGCGCCATCGGCATGATCGGCGCGTTCCTCTTCTTCGACCTGCGCGACGAGAAGGGGATCGAGTGGAAGGTGGCGCTGGTCGCGGCCGTGCTGACGTCGGCCGCGATCGGCGTGTTGATCCACTTCCTCATCATGCGCTGGATGGCGAAGGCCTCGGCAATCTCCCGGCTCATCGTCACCCTCGGCTTGCTCGTGTTCCTCCGGTCGATCGCCGTGCAGATCTGGGGCGCGGCCAGCGAGCTCGTGAGCGGAATCCTTCCCACGAACACCGTCGACGTCTTCGGGGACACGACGATCTCGATCGACCGCTTCATCCTCGCCGGGATCGCTATCGGGGTCACCGCAGTCCTCTGGGTGACGTACCGCTACACGCGCTTCGGCCTGGCCACCTCCGCCGTCGCCGAGAACCAGGTCGCGACGGCCGCCCTGGGCCACTCCCCTGACGTCATCTCGGCCGTCAACTGGGGCCTCGGTGGCGCGCTCGCGGGGCTGGCCGCGGTGTTCATCGCGCCGCTCATCGGCCTCTCGGTATCGCAGTTCACGCTGCTGGTCATCCCCGCAGTGGCGGCGGCGCTCGTGGGCGGCTTCACGTCCTTCCCGCTCACCATGCTGGGCGGATTCGCGATCGGCATCGCCGAGTCCGAGATGGCTCGGTACATCACCACCCCGGGCTGGTCGAAGTCGGCCCCGTTCCTCGTGATCATCGCGGTGCTCGTGCTGCGGGGACGGGCGCTGCCTCTTCGCCACGAGCGCGGCGAGCAGCCCCCGGAGCTCGGCACGGGCCGCGTCCGTCCGGCCCTTGTCGCGGGGTCCATGGCCGTCGTGCTCGCGCTCGTCTGGTTCGTGCTCCCGATCGACTGGGTCGACGCCGTCACGACGACCGGGATCCTCGCGCTCGTCTATCTCTCCCTGGTGGTCGTCACGGGGTACGCGGGCCAGCTCTCCATCGCGCAGATGGCGCTCGCCGGGATGGGCGCGTGGATCGCGGGGCGAATGATCGACAACTACGGCATCAGCTTCGAGCTCGGGCTGCTTGCCGGAGTGGCGCTCGCGATCCCGGTCGGCCTCGCGGTCGCGCTCCCGGCCCTGCGAACGCGGGGCGTGAACCTTGCCGTCGCCACGCTGGGCCTCGCGCTCATCATCGAGCGGCTGATCCTGCTCAACCCGAACCTGACCGGGAAGTTCGAGGGGACGGTCATCGGCGACGTCCGGCTGCTCGGCATCGACGTGAACCCGATCGAGTACCCGGAGCGCTACGCCACCGTCGTGCTCCTCTTTCTGCTCGGCGCGTCGCTGATGGTCGCGAACCTGCGCCGCGGCCGCGCCGGCCGACGCCTCGTGGCCGTCCGCACGAACGAACGTGCCGCGGCGTCGCTCGGGATCAGCGTCTTCGGCGCCAAGCTCGTCGCGTTCGGAATCGCCGCGTCGATCGCTGCACTCGGCGGAGTCCTGCTCGCCTACCGCACTCCCACCGTCGTCTTCACGTCGTTCGAGGTGTTCTCGTCGATCAACGCGGTCGTCTTCACCGTGATCGGGGGCATCGGCTTCATCTTCGGCCCCGTGCTCGGAGCCATGTTCGCTCCGGGGTCGATCGGCCCCCAGCTCTTCTCGTTCCTCGGCGAAGACGTCGAGAACCTGTTTCAGCTGCTCGCCGGACTGCTCCTCGTGAGCATCCTGCTCCAGGACCCGAACGGGCTCGTATCGCTCAACATGCGCCAGACCCGGGATTTCCTCCTTCGGTTCAAGATCATGAAGCCGAAGGAGCCCCCGCCGCCGGAACCGCTCCCGGAGGTCGAGCGCGCGCCCGTCGTTCCCTCGACGTTGTCGGTGCGGGACCTCACCGTCCGCTTCGGAGGCGTGGTCGCGCTCGATCGCGTGTCCCTCGAGGTCCGACCCGGCGAGGTGGTGGGGCTCATCGGCCCGAACGGCGCTGGCAAGACCACGCTCATCGACGGCGCCACGGGCTTCGTCAAGTGTGCCGACGGATCGATCGAGCTCGACGGTCGGCGGATCAATCGCTGGAACGCCCGCCGCCGCGCGCGGGCCGGCATCGGGAGATCGTGGCAGTCGCTCGAACTCTTCGAAGACATGACCGTGCGCGACAACCTGCGCACGGGCTCCGACCGCAAGGATCCCTTGGCCTACGTCACCGACCCTCTGTGGCCGGGGAATCCACCGCTCTCCCCCACCGCCGTCGCCG
>CAYRHS010000108.1:0-10674 GCA_964424125.1 uncultured Burkholderiales bacterium | reverse complement strand
CTTCTTCGGCGCTCTCGAGCCCCACAGCAAAGGCGTATACGTGAACTTCACGAGCGACGACGCCTCCGACCGGGTCCAGACCGGCGCCTACAGCGCCCAGCAATGGGAACGCCTCGTAAGCCTGAAGTCGAAATACGACCCAACCAACTTCTTCCGGCTCAACGCCAACATCCCACCCAACGGATTGTGACGTGGACCCCGTTTTGGTTGTCGGTTCAGGTCGCTCGGGTTTGTAGGTTCTCGCTTCCTCGCCAGGTGGCGGCGACTTCGTCGGGGGTGCGGTAGCCGAGCCGGGAGTGGGGTCGGTGGTGGTAGCGCTCGACGTAGTCGGCGATCTCGGTGCGGGCGTGGTCGATGGTCTCCCATTCGGAGCGCCAGGCGACTCGTTTCTTGAACTGCCCGAACCACGACTCGATGAACGCCTGCGATTCGGGGTCGCGGTAGCCGCCCCGGCGGTGCGTGATCCCTCGCGCCGAGAGATGCCGGCGGAAGTCCCGGCTCGTGAACTGGGAACCATTGTCCGACCCGAGCGTGAGTTCACCGGGACGCACACCCCGGGCGGTGACGGCCGCGTCGACGACGTCGATCGCTTCGTCGTCGCGGCAGCGCAGCTCGAGGCTCCACCCGGCGATCTCGCGGGTGCAACAGTCCACGATCGCGTGCAGGTAGACCCAGCCGTGCGCCGCGGTCCACACCTTGGTCATATCCAGGTGCCACAGCTCGTCGGGACGCGTCACCCGGAAGAACCCGGGCCGGCGCCGCCGACCGTTCCCGCGCGTGGGCTGCAACAGCCGGTGGGTGCGCATGATCCGCTGGACCCGCTTGCGGTTCACCGCACAGCCGAACTCCCGAGATGCGAGCGCGGCGACCATCCGGGTCCCGTCGGTCGGGTTGGCCTTGGCGACCTCGACGATTGCAGCGTCGTCGGGGCCAACTCGTCCTGGTCCAGCAGCCGCTGGCCGACGCGTGACCGGGCGGTAGATCGCCTGACGGCTAATGCCGGCCGCCCGAGCCACAACGGCCGGGCGGCGTCCGGTGGCGACCACCGCGCGGGCCCTGGACACGCGGACGCTCACGTCCAGTCCCGCGAGAGTTCCCCCGCGACGTCCAACTCGTAGGTTTTCTTGCCCAGTGTCCGCTCAAGCTGCCCGATGCGCTTCTTGGCCTCGCGCAGCTCCGTGTCGCGGGGATCACCGCCACGGTCCCGAGGCGTCGCCAGCGCCGCCTTGCCGCCCTCGAAAAGCCGGTCACGCCACTGGTAATAGAGCGTCTCGGCGATCTCGTACTCGCGGCGCACATCCCGCACGCTGCGATCGCCCCGCAAGCCAGCAAGCACGATCTCCAGCTTCTGCTCCGGGCTGAACGTCCGGTACTTCTTCTTCTCGCTCACGATCCTCCTCGGAATCGAGAGCGACCCTGCCCCAAGCCCTCCAGCTCAGGCAACCGTCAACACCCCACCGGGGTCCGCGTCAGAGGGTTTTCTACGGGCCCCACGGGGCTACGGAGGCCGGGCATCCGATCTCGTGCACGAATCTACCGGCCGGCGGTGGTCGCGAAGCCCCGCTGCGAGTTCACGACGTCTGTAAAGGCGGTTCGGCCGCGCTGATCTGGCCGGTCGATGGTCCCGGTCGGGCTCGAGCGGCCTGCTCCAGTCGCAGATCCTGAAACGCTCGACGGCACTGGGCAGGCTCCCGGCGTTCACTGAAGCGTGATCGTCGCTCAGCGGGCATCACGTTTCCGAGAAGTTAGGGTGAGCCTATGCTCGAGTACCGAGTTTCCGGTGAGGGCCCCGGGGTGCTGCTCGTCCCCAGCCTGGGACGTGCCCTCGATGACTTCGGTCGCCTCATGACTGCGCTGGCCGATGCCAGCTTCCGCGTGGCGGCGATCAACCCTCGCGGCGTCGGCGACAGCACCGGCCCGACGGACGGTCTTACCTTGCACGATTTTGCCGCGGATGCGGCGGAGGTCGTCGAGCGTCTGGAGCTCGCTCCCACGCATGTCGTCGGCCACGCTTGGGGGAACCGGGTCGTACGCTGCCTGGCTGTCGATAACCCTGAACTCGTCCGCAGCGTCACCCTGCTGGCAGCAGGAGGCGTGATCGGGCCCGGTGAGCAACTCCGCCAGCAGATCGCGCCCGCCCTCGATTGGACCGCGGCGCCTGAAAGGCGTCGCCGGGCGGTGGAGGAGGCGTTCTTCGCGCCCGGCAATGACGCGTCGGCCTGGGAGGGTGGCTGGTGGCCTGATGCCGCCCCCGGTCAGGCGTCGGCCACGATGGCGACGCCCGTCGACGCGTGGTGGTTCGTCGGCGAGGTGCCACTGCTCGTTGTCCAGGGCCTACAAGACGTCGTAGCCCCTCCCGAGAACGGGCGCCGTGCGGTCGCCGACCACTCGCAGTCGCGCCTCGTCGAAATCGACCGCGCCGGCCATGCTCTCCTCCCCGAGCAGCCGGGAGCCGTGGAGCGTGCGCTCCTCGACTTTCTTGCCCAGGTGGAGGCCGGCGTGTCGATCCGCTGATGCCGCCCCGGCGTCGCTGGGCGAGCACGCGCAATGGCTCCTGGGCTTCGGCGCTGAGAGGTCGTGGGTGCCGAGAAATCGATCTAGCTCGTGACCTGGGGCTTCGCGTATCGGAATTCGCGGATCTCAGTGCCTGTGGGTGCCAAGACTCGGTCCCGCCCGGTCGCCAGGTGATTCGCGGCGGGGCCATTCTTGCGATCGCAGCGTGTTCGGGGACTGGCTGAGGCCGAACTCATGTCCGGTGCGCGCCCCCGGAAGGTCTCGGCCGATACATATCCGTTTCGCGCGTTCCGAGATCGGCGGACTCCGTTCCGAGCCCGCTCTACGAACGCTGCGGGGCCAGTTGTCTACCGGCCCCACGGGCGCCCGAGCCCTGCGCTTGACCGCCGACGACCTGCCGCGGTCAGCCCTCTACCACGCCCGACAACGCTAGACGCGAGGAGACCGGGCCAGGACTGGCCCGGTCTCCTCGACGCCGTACGGCACGCTCCACTCCCGCGGCGGTCTCTACGAAACGAGTGGCTCGCGATGTCGGCGCTCCCCCCGATTGGGGCTCGCTCTCGTCCCGATTGCGGCTCGCTCTCGTCGGACGCTGCTCTCGACATTCGCGGTCTCGTTCGACCTACGCGGTGGTCTCTATTGCCTCAGCTCGCGAACCGACGCTACCCCGAAGACCCTGCCACCGCTACCGCACGATCGCGACCCGGGCGTGCTCATGGGCCAGGAGCTAGAACATCAACACGACGTTGACGTGGTCGTCGTTCCCACACCACGTCCCCGGACGTGACCCAAGGGGGGCGGCAGTGGTCATCACGATGCTTGAAGGCGCGTTGTCATCTGAACAGGCTGAGGTCGTGAAACAGGAGTTCGATCGAATCGGGGAACCTCCCCCCGCAATCGTCAGCAGCTACTTCGCGCACGACGAGGGAACGTCGACCGCGCGGCTGGTCACGGTCTGGTCAAGCAAGGAAGCCCTCGACGAGTACCGCGCATCCGTGGAAGCTCCGGGTGGAGTCCTGATGTTCAAGGCAGCAGGGGTGGACCCGATGCTCTCGATCTTCGAGGTGCTCGCCCACATCCCCTGATTCCAGTCCGAGCGACGATCGGATTTGGGTCGCCAACCCCCGGTCAGCCCGCGCAGGTGATCACCCCGTTCATGGCCTTCACGGAAGTCACGTCGATCACACCCGACACCGGCCTGCGCGCCGAGACCAACGGCCCTGGTCGTGTGCGGTTTCGCGCCGGAGACTCCGGACCATGACACGAGCCACACAGGATGAACGTCGGACAGGCGTCCGGCTCATGATCATCGGCGTGATCGTCCTAGCTGTGATGCTCGGGTTGTGGTGGTTGATCGCGCGCACCAACGCCGAAGGTGAGCACGGCGCGGAGCTGCTCCGCTGTTGGCCTTGATCCCTCTACTGCTCGGCGCCCACCACCTACTCCTAGCGCGCTGGCGATCTGAGTGAGCGACACCTTGCTTGCCGCACAACGGCTTCCGGGACGTCATCGGGTCCAACGTCCGGCCACGAGGCACCTCACGCAACGCTCCGCAGGATCGTGGCGAGGATGCCGCTCGCGCTAATCGCGCGACGAGCGTCATCGTCACGACCTCCCCGGGCCGTCAGTGAAGCCCGAGCGACCACTGCCGGCTGGAGATCACACTCGACTGATCGGGTCGAGCGCCGGCTCAGATCTGCGGACGCCGAGAAAGGCCTCATGTTCGTCGAACGCGCTCCCGACCCGGCGCCCGCCGCGCCCCCTGATCGAACAACGCAACACCAGCCCCGCCACACACCGATGCCCGAAGACGAGGCGAGTATCGTGCTCACGCCGCACAGGTCGGCACGATCACGACGGCTGAGAGGTGTGATGAAGCACGTCGAAGCAGCGGGGCTGCGACTCTCGGCCATCGGTCTCGGGTGCTGGCAGTTCGGGTCCCGCGACTGGGGGTACGGCAAGACCTACAGCGAGAAGACCGCGGTCGAGCTCGTACACGGCGCGCTCGATCTGGGGGTGAACCTGATCGACACCGCCGAGGTGTATGCGCGCGGCGTTTCGGAGGCGATCGTGGGCCGCGCCCTCGAAGGACGGCGCGACGAGGCGTTCGTCGCGACGAAGGTGCTCCCGGTCTGGCCGACCGCGGGGCGCGTTGAAGAGCACGGGCGTCTCTCCGCATTGCGGCTCGGCGTCGAGTGCATCGACCTGTACCAGGTGCACTGGCCGAACCCCCTGGTCTCGTTGCGCTCGACCATGGCCGGCATGCGCCGACTCCAGGACGCGGGCGTCGTGCGCCACGTTGGTGTGAGCAACTTCTCCGCGGGCCGGTGGGCGAGCGCCGAAACCGCGCTGGGTCGGCGGGTCGCGACGAACCAGGTGCACTACAGCTTGCTCTACCGGAAGCCGGACGACGCCAACGTGCCCTACGCGCAGCCAGAGGATCGCGTCGTGATCGCCTACAGCCCGCTCGAGCAAGGCGTGCTTGGCGGTCGCTACGACGCGACGCACCTCCCGCCCGGCCCGGCGCGGCGCAACAACCCGCTATGTTTGCCCGAGAACCTCGAGCGGGCCACCCCACTGATCGAGATGTTGCGGCGCGTCGCCGCCGCTCATGACGCCACGGCCGCGCAGGTGGCGCTCGCTTGGCTGGTACGCAAACCGAACGTCGTCGCGATCCCTGGCGCGAGCTCAGTCGAGCAGTTGCGCCACAACGTCGCCGCGGCCGACCTCGACCTCACCGACGACGAGGCCGACGAGCTCACGGCCGAAAGCGACCGGTTCACCCCGCTCCCGATCCCCGCGGCCAGCCTCGCCATGGTGCGCGCCCGCTGTTCCGCGAGCTGACACCGGCCCGAGACGTCAGACCGAGAGCGCCGCGGTGACCTGGTGGATCGGGTGGGTGGCGTTCAGCTCATCTCGGGTACGACGCCGAGCTGGGTCATCATCGCCAGCGCCGTCGCAACTCTCCCGCTCGGACTCGAACGGATCTGCTCTGCGCCAGTGCGCAGGCTTGCACTCACGCCCGCGGACCGGGCCTGTCAGGCTGGGAGCCGGACAGGGCGGTGTCGATGGCCGCTTTGCTCGAAGCGTCGTGTTCTTGGGATCGCGTGGCGTCCGGCCCGGCTGGGAGGATGGATGACATCGATGACGATGGATGACATCGATGACATCGACGTCGTGTGCCGCATCGGCGAGCCGGCCGACGAGGAGCGCCACCTCGAGCGCGCCCACGCGGGAGAGCCCTGTCAGACGCCGAGATGGGACGGCTGCGCGCGATCGAGGTCGCTCTCGCGGTGGCACTCGGCCCTAGCGTGTCTTCAATGAACGGCCCGCATGCCGGACGATTGCGCCGGCTGGCCGAAGAGCTCATCGAGAGCGGCCTGTCGCCAGACGCGGATCAGGCCGTGTTCGAGCTACTGATCGAAGAGGTCGACCACGCCCTTCGACCGGCGGTTCATGAGCGACGCGTGCCCAGCAGCGGAACCATCGTGAAGCCGACCTCGGATGCCGACACGTGGCCCGCCCTGACCCAGCTTGACATCGCCCGCGTGCCGCTGACGCGACAGCCGTTGGCCGAGTCGCGTCGATTCGCCGACGGATTGTCGAGCTGGCTCCTGCGTCGCGCCGACGGCAACGACGCATGGGTGATGTTCGACCGGCCAGCCGGATCAGAGCGGGATCTTGTCGTCCTCGCCGCCGCCTTCGGAGCAACGATCGTGCAACGTCACCCCTCGGGGTCGGTGCGTATCGCTGGCGACTTCGGCGTGCTGCGCACCGAAGGTCTCGACTGGCATCATGAGCCGCCCTTGGAGTCCTGGATCGATACCGTGACCGCCCGTGGGGTGGCCGGGGACACCGGCGTGCTCCGAGCGATGCTCGAGTTCGCCATCCACGATCTCGGTGCCCAACGCATCGGCGCCCTCCTCATCTTCAGGCCCGACGAGCAACCGGGCCCGGCGGTCGAGGAGCGACTCCCGCCACCGCCGGCGCTCGACATCCGCACTGCATTTCACCTCGCGCCGCTGCGGCACGCGCTGTCCCAGATCGACGGCGCCGCGGTGTTCGACCGCGATGGCGTCCTGCGACAGCTCGGAGTGCGCGTCGTTCCGACCACGGAGGCGGAAGGCAACGTGGAGGCGTTGGGTGGGATGCGCCACACCTCGGGGCGCCGCTACAGCTACGACGACCCCTCTGCCTTCGTCATCGCCGTCAGCGACGAGGGGCCGGTGACCGTGCTGAGCAGCGGAAGAATCCTCGGACGATCGGCGCAGCGATGAGCTGCCCGGCTGTGTCATCGGGCCCGTAGCCCGGGTGGGTGTATGTCTGTTCGGCGCCCCCGCCCACCAACACAAACACGAATGGACTCGCTTGCCGAGTGCAACGCGTCAGGGTGGATGAGCTTGGCCGTCCGGCGAGAGACAGCACGAGCCTCCGGGTTGGCGCCACGTGCGAGCGAGCTCGAACTCCGACCCACGCTCTGAAATCGGCGAGATCCGTTCCGAGTCTTGCCTACACCCGTTGCCTCGAGCGTTCTCTACCGGCCCCACGGGGGCGGGCATGTCGAAAACGTGGTCGAAAACCGATCTCGCAAGCTCCGACGTCCGCTTTCTCGCACGAATCTACCGGTCAGCACCGGTCGCGAAGCCCAAGAGTGAGCTGACTGCCGCCGCAGAAGCGAGTTCGGCCGCGCTGATCCGACGGGCGGATGGTCGCTGGGAGGGATCAGGCGGCGGCCGCCAGCCGGTTGGGCGCTCGTCGTCGGTGGCGGTGCAGTGCGAGCGAGTTGACCATCAGCGCGTACCCGAGGACGTTCACCGATTCACCCCGATGAGTTCTTGGCATGCACACGACGCGTCGAAGTGGGAAGGGGCGTTGCCATTCGGCTCCGCGAGCGTGTGGGGCTAACGTGCCGCCAGTCGTCGGAATCCCATCGATGTTGGCCTATCCGCGACCGTCGATGTCAGCAGCAGGGGACAAGACATGAAACACAAGCCGACGACTGTTCGCGACAGACTCGGCGCTCTCTACGGCCTGCTCAGGGTCAGCGATGCTGAGTTCGAGGCCTTCATGGGCACATACGACGAACTGTTCACGGACTCGCCGGAGAACACGAAAGCCGACTACGAGAACGGTGTACCCCTGAAGGGCTACACACAAGGCAGTAGCGAGGAGCTCGAGCAGCTCTACGGAATCATCCACCTGCTCTGCACGCTCGGATCGGTCGAAAAGATGTACATGCCGCCGGTCATCGACCCAGCACAATCGGTCCTCAAGAACCAGATTCTGTTCGAGCGAATCGTGGCAGGCGATCTCAAGCTCGGAAAGGGCGACAAAGTGTTGGATCTGGGCTGCGGTTGCGGAGCAATTGCCGAGCACATCGCGGAGCTGACAGGAGCGATCCCGTACGGTATCAACCTCGACAAGTCGCAGATCGATAAGGCGTGGGAAAACCCGAACCTGCCACGATCAAATTTCACCGTCGGCGACTTCAACCAGCCTCTCGAATTTGATGAAGGCACGTTCGATGCGGTCTACGCGATCCAACCGCTGACCTACGTGTCTGACCACGCTTTCACCTTCCGGGAGGTGCATCGTGTCCTGAAGCCAGGTGGGATGTTCGTCGTGAACGATGTCGCAGCTCTCGACGCCTACGACCGTGACAACGAGCATCACAGGACGCTGATTCAGCACACCCGCGAGCTGACCGTGTTCGGGGGGTTCTGGTACTACAAGTACTGGGAGGAGGCCTACAAGAATGCCGGTTTCGACCTGATCTCCTCCGTAGGGAGGAGTGCGGTAGAGATGATCAAGAGAGAGGTCGCGCTCTTCGACAGGTACGAAGCTGCGTTCTCATTCCTCGCGAAGATCCACGTGATTCCCAGGAAGACCGACGCGATGATGCAGCGCATGAACGAGAACAGCCACTCGTACATCCAGGCCGAGGAAGAAGAACTGCTCACGTTGAACTGGCACTGCGTGGCGCAGAAACCGGAGTAACCCCTACCGCGAGCGCCTGCGCCGTGGTCGCGGATGAGGCGGGCGGTCTGGATGGCGGTGACAGTTTCACGCCACTCGATCGGTGGGTCCGAGAGGTTCTCAGTGCAACCGCTGCGCCGGTGAGGTCGACGGGTTCGTGAGCGAGATCCGGGTTACGGCTTGTGTCCGATTTCGACACCGGACGCTTCTCGAGCCACCCGCGGGGGCCGTCTCGTGGCTCCCTTGCGTACTCCTCGGCAGAGCCAGGGCGGCAATACCGGTCCGCCCATCCGATCGATCGACGGATGGGACAGACTGAATGTCATGACCGCGTCGATCGAGCGAGCGCGAAGTGCGTTTGCTCGGCAGGCTTGGGGAGAAGCGTTCTCCGCGTTTGCGGCGAGCGCCTCGCGAGCGCCGCTCGACGCGGCCGACCACGAACGGCTGGCGATCTGCGCGTATCTGATCGGTGCCGACGACGAGTGCGCTTCGGCTTGGCAGGCGGCGCATCGTGCCTCATTGGAGGCTGGCGATCCGGCGGGATCGGCGCGTTGTGCGTTCTGGCTCGCGCTGTGTCTGATGTTGCGCGGTCAGATGGCGCAGGCTGGTGGCTGGCTGTCCCGCGCCGAACGCCTCGTCGAGGAACAAGCGCCGGACTGCGCCGCTTCGGGCTATCTCCTTGTCCCCGGGCTCTTGGACGCGCTCGATGCCGGCGACCCGACTACCGCGGGGGACCTGGCGGTCCGCGCGATCGAGATGGGCCAGCGATTCGACGATTCCGACCTCTGTGCCTTCGGCATCCTCGGTCGCGGCCAGGCGCTGATCGCCATGGGCGACATCGCCGGAGGGACCGCTCGACTCGACGAGGTCATGGTGTCTGTGACGGCGGGCGAAGTCGGGCCGATCACATCGGGCATCGTGTACTGCGCGGTGATCCTCGAGTGCATGCAGCTCTTCGACCTGCAGCGCGCGTCCGAATGGACGGGAGCGCTCAGTGCGTGGTGCGACGCCCAACCCGACCTGGTTCCGTACCGTGGGCAATGCCTGGTGCACCGATCACAGCTCCAGCAGGCCGCAGGGGACTGGCCCGATGCGATCACGAGCGCGGAGGAGGCATGCCGGCGCCTCACCGATCCGCTCCATCCCGCCCTCGGCCTGGCCTACTACCAGGAGGGCGAGTTGCACCGGCTGGTCGGGGCTTTCGAGGAAGCCGAGATCGAGTACCAACAGGCCAGCCGCAACGGGTACCAGCCGATGCCGGGGCTTGCGCTCCTCGAACTTGCCCGCGGCGACACGGACGCCGCCGCGGCCACTATCCAGCGGGTGTTGCAGGAGGCGGGCAGTCCGTTGGAGCGACCGGCGTTGCTTTCCGCCGCCGTCGAGATCCTGCGGGCCACGGGCGATCTCCCGGGCGCCCGCGCGGCAGCCGACGAGCTGGCGACGATCGCCGTTGGTTCATCCTCGGAGGTGCTGGGTGCCATGGCGGCGCAGGCCACGGGATCGGTCCTCCTCGGGGAGGGTGATCCCGTGGCCGCCCTGGCCGAGCTCCGGGCCGCTGCCGCGGCTTGGCAGTTGTTGCACATGCCCTACGGAGCCGCGCGAGTAGCGGTGCTGCTCGGGCTGGCCTGCTCGGCACTGGGCGATACGACGTCCGCGGCCCTGGAGTTCGACAACGCCAGGGACACCTTCACCGAACTGGGCGCAGGCCCCGACCTGGACCGGCTGATCCCCCTCATCGGCGGGCTGGTCGAGGACGCCGAGCCGCGAACGGAGGCGGAACGGGGCCCCGCCTTGTCCGCTCGGGAACACGAGGTGCTCGCGCACGTCGCTGCCGGCAAGACCAATCGGGAGATCGCCGCAGCGTTGGTCATCAGCGAGCACACGGTCGGCCGGCACGTGGAGAACATCTTCACGAAGCTGGGCGTGACGAGCCGGGCCGCGGCCACCGCTTCCGCCTACGAACACGACCTCCTCTGATTGCCGGGTTCCCGGCTGTCGGGGGTCTCGTGACCTGCGTGGGGCATTCACGCCATGCTGCGACCGAGCGCGAAATGGGACGTTCGGGCGATGCCCCGTCCCGGGTGCGCCCGTACCGTCACCTCATCGGAGACGCTCGCCGATCACGGACCCGGGAGGAACCGACATGCCCGTCGCGCACACCACCACGATTCTCGACCAGGAGAC
>CAYRHS010000107.1:0-10679 GCA_964424125.1 uncultured Burkholderiales bacterium | reverse complement strand
TCGTTGTCGATCCCCTTGAAACCGAGCATGGGGCCGAACTCGTTGCCCTCGGCGGTGTGGTTGTAGACGACGTCGAGGATCACCTCGATCCCCTCCGCGTGGAGTGTGCGGACGAGCTGCTTGAACTCCTGGACCTGACGACCGGCGGGCGAGCCGGCGCGCATGTAGCCGGCGTGGGGTGCGAGGTAGCCGATCGAGTTGTAGCCCCAGTAGTTGCGCAGGCCGCGCTGGACCAGGAAGTGCTCGGACACGAACTGGTGGACCGGCTGGAGCTCCACGGTCGTGATGCCGAGTCGGTGGAGGTGATCGATGGCCGCGGGGTGGGCGAGGCCCGAATACGTGCCCCGGAGTTCCGGCGGGATGCCGGGGTGCCGGGCGGTGAACCCCCTCACGTGCAGCTCGTAGATGACCGTGTGGTGCCAGGGCGTCCGCGGCGACCGGTCGTCCTGCCAGTCGAAGTAGGGGTTGACCACGACCGAGCGCGGAACGTGCGCGGCGCTGTCGGTCGTGCTGCGACGGTCGGGCTCGCCGAAGACGTACGGGAACACCGGCGGTTCCCAGCTCAGCTCGCCCGAGATCGCCTTCGCGTAGGGATCGAGCAGCAGCTTGTCCGGGTTACAGCGCTTGCCCCCGGCGGGATCCCAGGGCCCGTGGACCCGGTAGCCGTAGCGCTGCCCGGGCCCGACGCTCGGCAGATACGCGTGCCAGCAGCGGGAGTCGACCTCGCTCAGCGGGATCCGGACCTCTTCGTTGCCGCCGTCCCCGTCGCAGAGGCAGAGGTCGACTGCCTCGGCCACCTCTGAGAAGACCGAGAAGTTCGTCCCCGCGCCGTCGTAGGTGGCGCCGAGCGGGTAGGGGTTCCCCGGCCAGACCTCCACGTCCGGGGAGGCTAATCGGCGGCGGTCGCCGGCCATCCGTCGAAGAGCCGTCCGACGACGGCTCGCCGTTTCGCCTGGGCCGGGAAGGGGCACTAGGATGACATGTCGGTCCGGGGTCCATTCCACGGCTCCGCACCGCAGTTCGGAACGCCGCGACAACCGACGTCTGCGCAGGCTGCGCACGCGCAGGACCACGCAGCACAAACGAGACACGCTCCGCCGGGGGCCCCTTCCCGAGCGGAGCGTTCGCGTGAGGACAGGGACCGAGGGACAGCACCATGGCCGGCAAAGGGATCCTCGGGCGCAAGCTCGGCATGACCCAGGTCTGGGACGAGGAGAACCGGGTCGTACCGGTGACCGTGCTCGAGGCCGGGCCCTGTCGCGTCGTGCAGCTGAAGACCCCCGAACGCGACGGCTACTCGGCGGTGCAGCTCGCCTTCGGCGACGTGAAGGACACCCGGCTCACCCAGCCCGAGCTCGGACACCTCAGCGTCGCGGGCGTGCCGCCGAGCCGGTATCTCGCCGAGCTCCGGGTCGACGACGTCTCGGAATTCGAGGTCGGCCAGACCATCGCCGCCGACGTGTTCGAGGCCGGGGAGCTCGTCGACATCTCGGGTGTCAGCAAGGGGAAGGGCTTCTCGGGGGTCATGACCCGGCACAACTTCAAGGGGCAGCCCGCGACGCACGGCGCGCACAAGATCCACCGGGCGCCGGGCGCGGTCGGCGCCTGCGCCACCCCGGCGCGCGTGTTCAAGGGAACGCGCATGGCCGGCCGGCACGGAAACCGGAAGGTGACGACGCTCAATCTCGAGGTCGTCCGCGGGGATGCGGAGCGGAACCTGTTGCTGGTGAAGGGATCGGTACCGGGGCCGCGGGGCAGCGTCGTGTTCGTGCGCAACGCGGTGAAGGCGCCCGTGCGGAGCGCGTCATGAGTCCCGCCCGGCCCCGCACGGTCGAGGTGCGCACCCAGCAGGGCGACGTCCAGGGCGAGGTCGAGCTCCCCGCCGCGCTCTTCGGCATCGAAGTCAACCAGGCGGTGCTCCACCAGGTGGTCACGGCGCAGCGTGCGGCCGCCCGCCGGGGGACGCACTCGACCAAGACCCGCTCCGAGGTCGCGGGAGGCGGCGCCAAGCCCTGGCGACAGAAGGGCACAGGTCGCTCCCGCCAGGGAACGATCAGGGCTCCGCACTGGGAGGGCGGCGGGATCGCCCACGGACCCAAGCCCCGCAGCTACCGGCAGCGAACGCCCAGGAAGATGGTGCGCTTGGCCCTCTGCTCGGCGCTCTCCGACCGGGCCGCGGGGGACCGAGTGCTCGTGGTGGACCGGTGGGACTTTCCCGAGCCGAAGACCAAGGACGCCAAGGCCGCGCTCGAGGCGCTCGGTTTGCAGGAGCCGGGTGGCCGTCAGCCCCGCGTGTTGCTCGTGTTGCACCGATCCGACGCGACGGCGTGGAAGTCGTTCCGCAACCTCGGCCCATTCGTACAGATCGTGTTGCCCGAGGAGCTGAACACCTTCGACGTGCTCGCCAACGAATGGCTCGTGTTCTCCCGGGCGACGCTCGAGACCACGGTGGCACGACTCGGTCCGGCCGAGGCGAACGGGGCCTCGACTCCCGAGCCTCCGGCCGAGGAAGGGAGCGCCGCGTGAACCGCAACCCCCGTGACGTGGTGCTGCGCCCGGTGGTCTCGGAGAAGTCCTACGCGGCGTTCGACAACAACGTCTATACGTTCGAGGTCGCGTCCGACGCCAACAAGGTCGAGATCAAGCAAGCGGTCGAGGCCGTCTTCGGTGTCCGCGTGACCAAGGTCAATACCCTCAACCGCCGGGGCAAGCGCATCCGCGACCGCCGCACCGGCGAGTGGGGCGCCCGCTCCAGTCGCAAGCGCGCCGTGATCTCCCTGGCGCCCGGTGACTCGATCGACGTGTTCGGAGGCTGAGGATGCCACCCCGCAAACGCAGGCCCACCAGCCCCGGCCGCCGCTTCCAGACGGTCGCCGACTTCTCCGAGATCACGCGTGCCGAGTCCGAGAAGTCGCTGACGAAGCCCAAGCCCAAGTCGGGGGGACGCAACGCCTACGGGCGAATGACCTCGCGCCACCGCGGTGGTGGGCACAAGCGCAAGTACCGCGTGGTGGACTTCCGACGGGAGAAGGACGGGATCCCGGCCAAGGTCGCGACGATCGAGTACGACCCCAACCGCAACGCCCGGATCGCCCTGCTCCACTACCGCGACGGCGAGAAGCGCTACATCATCGCCCCTGTCGGGGTGAAGGTCGGCGATCTGCTCCAGAGCGGCCACGGGGCCGAGATCCGTCCCGGGAACGCCCTGCCGCTGCGCTACATCCCCGTCGGCACGACCGTGCACAACGTGGAGCTCCGGCCCGGGGCCGGGGGCAAGCTCGGCCGCGGCGCCGGCGCCGCGATCCAGCTCGTCGCCAAGGAGGGCACCACGGCCACGCTGCGGCTGCCCTCCACGGAGATGCGTCGGGTCTCCATCGACTCCCGCGCCACGATCGGCCAGGTGGGCAACGTCGACGCTGAGCTTGTCTCCGCGGGCAAGGCGGGCCGCAGCCGCTGGAAGGGCAAGCGCCCGCACACCCGAGGCGTGGCCATGAACCCGGTCGATCACCCGCTCGGGGGTGGCGAGGGTAAGAGCTCCGGCGGCCGGCACCCGGTGTCGCCGTGGGGCAAGCCCGAAGGCCGTACCCGCAAGAAGAACAAGAAGTCCGACAAGCAAATCGTCCGTCGCCGCCGCGGTCGCGGCTCCCGGAGGTAGCCATGCCGCGCAGCCTGAAGAAGGGCCCGTTCGTCGACGAGCACTTGGCCAAGAAGATCGAGGCCCAGAACGCCGCGGGCGACAAGAAGGTCATCAAGACGTGGTCGCGCCGCTCGACGATCACGCCCGACATGGTCGGCCACACGATCGCGGTGCACGACGGGAGGAAGCACGTTCCCGTCTACGTCACCGAGTCGATGGTCGGGCACAAGCTCGGTGAGTTCGCGCCCACCCGGACCTTCCGGGTGCACGCAGGTCAGGAACGGTCGGCGCGCTGATGGAGGTCACCACCGCCCGCGCGCGGCTGAAGTACCTGCGGGCCGCACCGCCGAAGGTGCGCCAGGTGCTCGGCCTCATTCGCGGTGAGGACGTCGAGCGCGCCCGTGAGATCCTGGAGCAGGTCGAACGCGGGGCGGCGAGGCCTGTCCTGAAGCTGCTCGACTCCGCGGTCGCCAACGCCGAAGCCCAGCTCGCCATCCCCGAAGACGAGCTCGTCGTCGAGTCCGCCTGGGCCGACGAAGGGCCGACCCTCCGTCGCTGGCGGCCACGTGCACGAGGTCGGGCGACGCGGATCCGCAAGCGGACGTCCCACGTGACGCTCGTGGTGGGCCGGCTCTCCGAGCACGAGCTCGAGCGCAAGGCGGAGCGCGAAGAGTCCGAGAGCGCTCCCGCCCGTCGCCGGCTGCGGCGTCGCCGGGTCGAGGCCACCCACGAGGCCGAGGAGATCGAGGCCACAGCGGAAGCAGAGGACGCGGACGAAGAAGCGCGCGCCGACGAGGTCGAGGACGTCGACGAGGTTGAGGACGTCGACGAGATCGAGGACGAGGACGTCGACGAGGTCGACGACGGAGAAGAGGAATAGTGGGTCAGAAGGTCAACCCGTACGGGTTCCGGCTCGGTGTGACGACGGACTGGAAGTCCCGGTGGTTCGCGGACAAGCGGGAATACACCGAACAGCTCATCGAGGACACCAAGATCCGCGACTACCTGCGCGTGCAGCTTCCGCACGCCGCGGTCAGTCGCGTGGAGATCGAGCGGACTCGTGACCGCCTGCGGGTGGACGTGTACACGGCCCGTCCCGGGATCGTGATCGGTCGGCGAGGTTCGGAGGCGGACCGGTTGCGCGCGGGTCTCCTGAAGATCACCGGGAACCCGAAGATCCACTTCAACATCCAGGAGATCAAGCAGCCGGAGCTGGACGCGACGCTGATTGCACAGGGGGTCGCCGATCAGCTCGCCGGGCGCGTGTCGTTCCGACGCGCGATGAAGCGCGCGGTCCAGACCGCGATGAAGGCCGGCGCCCAGGGGATCCGCGTCCAGTGCAGCGGTCGCCTGGGTGGGGCCGAGATGTCGCGGACCGAGTGGTATCGGGAGGGGCGGGTGCCACTGCACACGCTGCGAGCCGACATCGACTACGGCCTCGCGGAGGCGCGCACCACCCAGGGCCGGATCGGCTGCAAGGTGTGGATCTACAAGGGCGACATCCTTCCCTACAAGTCTGCGGCCGAGGACAAGATCTCCAAGGAAGCTGCGATGGCCGTCGGCGAGAGCGCGGGTCAGGTCACGCCCTCGGGTCGGAAGGTCGTCACCGCTGGTGGCGGCAAGCGGCGCCCCGCGGCCGAGCCCGTCTCGGAGGAAGAGGTGGCGGCGCAGGGCGAGGAGGCCGAGGAGGCCACGCCGCTGGTGAAAGAGGCGGACCCCGAGTTCGAGCGGCTGCTCGCCGAGGAGGAAGAGATCGAGCGGCGCACGCGCGAACACCACGAGACGCCCCACTTCCGCGCCGACGAGGACTGAGTCGAGGTCGGACGATGTTGATGCCCAAGAAGGTCAAGCACCGTAAACAGCACCGGGGACGCATGCGCGGCGTCGCCAAGGGGGGCACGAAGGTCTCCTACGGCGACTTCGGCATCCAGGCGCTCGAGCCCGCCTGGATCACGAACCGACAGATCGAGGCGGCCCGGGTCGCCATGACGCGCTACATCAAGCGCGGCGGCAAGGTCTGGATCAACGTCTTCCCCGACAAGCCGGTCACCCAGAAGCCGGCCGAGACGCGCATGGGCTCGGGCAAGGGGAACCCCGAGAACTGGGTCGCGGTGGTCAAGCCGGGCCGGGTGCTCTTCGAGCTCGCGGGCGTCGACGAGACGACCGCACGCGAAGCCATGCGTCTCGCGCAGCACAAGCTCCCCATCAAGAGCCGGTTCGTCGTCCGTCAGGAGGAGGCGTGATGGCCACCGCGGGGGAGCTGCGCGAGCTCGCGGATGAGGAGCTGGTCGACCGGCTCGACGAGGCCAAGGAGGAGCTCTTCAACCTCCGCTTCCAGAACGCCACGGGGCAGCTCGACAGCACCTCGCGCCTCGGCCAGGTTCGCCGTGACGTGGCGAGGATCAACACGGTGCTGCGCGAGCGGGAGATCGCGGCAGCCGAACGACTCCTGGAGGAGCACGGTGATGAGTGAGCAGGCCGAGGGCGTGCGCGGATCCCGCAAGGTACGGGAAGGCGTCGTGGTCTCCACGAAGAGCGACAAGACGGCCGTGGTCGCGGTCACGAGCCGCGTCCGACACCGCCGGTACGGCAAGACGGTCCAACGAACGAATCGCGTCCTCGCCCACGACGAGGCCAACGACGTCCGAGAGGGCGATCGTGTGCGACTGTCCGAGACACGGCCACTCTCCAAGCACAAGCGCTGGCGCGTCGTCGAGGTCCTCGAGCGGGCGCGCTAGGTCCATCCACCCACCGAGACACGTTGCGAGAACGATGATCCAGCAGGAGAGCCGACTCAGAGTCGCCGACAACTCGGGCGCGCGCGAGGTCCTGTGCATCAAGGTCCTCGGCGGGAGCCGTCGGCGGTACGCGGGGATCGGTGACGAGTTCGTGGCGACGGTCAAGGAGGCGGTCCCCGGCGCGACGGTCAAGAAGGGCGAGGTCGTGCGCTGCGTCGTCGTGCGGACCAAGAAGGAACGGCGCCGTGACGACGGTAGCTACATCCGCTTCGACGAGAACGCCGCGGTACTGGTGAACGAACAGAAGCAGCCCCGAGGCACGCGCATCTTCGGACCGGTCGGACGCGAGCTGCGCGACCGGCGGTTCATGCGGATCGTCTCGCTCGCCCCGGAGGTGCTCTGAGGATGAAGATCAAGAAGGGCGACGAGGTCGAGGTGTTGGCAGGCAAGGACGTCGGCAAGCGCGGGACCGTCATGGACGTCCTGCCGAAGTCGGAACGCGTGATCGTCGACGGCGTCAACGTCGCCAAGCGACACCAACGTCCGACGCGGGCGACCATGCAGGGCGGGATCATCGACAAGGACATGCCGATCCACGTGTCCAACGTGGCCATCGTCTGTTCGGCGTGCGGGGTCCCGACGCGGGTCGGACATCGCCTCGATCCCGACGGCACGAAGCGGCGGGTCTGTCGCAAGTGCGGAGCCGACCTGCCCGACAAGGACGGGAGGGGTTCGTGATGGCAGAGCAAGCAGCCCCGCCCCGGCTGAAGGCACGTTTCCGCGACGAGATCCGGCCCACGCTGCAGCGCGACCTCGGGTTGGCGAACGTCAACGAGGTGCCGCGCCTCGAGAAGATCGTCGTGAACATGGGTGTCGGCGCGGCGACCCAGCAGCAGTCGTTGCTCGACGGCGCGCTCGCGGACCTGGCGGTGATCACGGGCCAGAAGCCGATCGTGACCAAGGCGAAGAAGTCGATCGCGGGCTTCAAGGTCCGTCAGGGCAATCCGATCGGCGCCAAAGTTACCCTGCGGGGTGCCCGGATGTGGGAGTTTTACGACCGGCTCGTGAGTGTCGCGATCCCCCGCATCCGTGACTTCCGGGGGATGAACTCTCGTGCGTTCGACGGGCACGGCAACTACACGTTCGGCGTCACCGAGCAGCTGATCTTCCCAGAGATCGACTACGACTCGATCGACGCCGTTCGTGGCATGGACATCACCATCGTGACCACCGCGCGGACCGACGAGGAAGGGCGAGCGTTGCTCGCGGCCCTCGGCTTTCCGTTCGCGCGCGCCGACCAAGAACAGGGATGAGGAATGGCGAAGAAGGGCCTGGTCAACAAACAGCAACGCAAGCCCAAGTTCAAGGTGCGGGCGTACACCCGGTGCCGACGGTGTGGGCGTGCTCGAGCCGTGTACCGGAAGTTCGGGCTCTGCCGCGTGTGCCTCCGAGAGCTCGCGCACGCGGGAGAGATCCCCGGTCTGACCAAGTCGTCGTGGTGAGGAGGGTCTGCCGGTGACGATGACCGACCCTGTTGCGGACATGCTCACGAGGCTGCGCAATGCCAACGTGTTGCAGCGTGAGGACGTCACGATGCCGTCCTCCAAGGTCAAGGTGGCGCTCGCTCAGGTGCTCGAGCGAGAGGGCTACATCGAGGGCTATCGCGCGGAGGACGACCCCTCGCGTCCCGGGCGCGTGCTGACCGTGCGCCTGAAGTACGACGACGCACGCCGCGGGACCATCACGGGGTTGCAGCGGATCTCCAAGCCCGGCCTGCGTGTGTACACGAAGGCGGGAGACATCCCGCGGGTGCTCGGAGGGATGGGGATCGCCGTGTTGTCCACCAACCAGGGTTTGTTGAGCGACGCCGAGGCTCGCCGCCGTAGGGTCGGCGGCGAGATCCTCTGTCACGTCTGGTAGCGGAGAGGAACGATGAGCCGGGTCGGCAAGGAACCGATCGCGATCCCCGACGGCGTCGACGTCGACGTCTCGGGAACGCACGTCACGGTGAAGGGTCCACTCGGGACGCTCACCCACGACGTACCTGCGGCGATCACCGTGGCCCGCGAGGGGAACGAGCTCGTGGTGGCCAGGCGCGACGACGATCGACGCAGTCGCGCGCTCCACGGGCTCACACGATCGTTGCTGTACAACCTCGTCGTCGGGGTCTCCGAGGGTTTCTCGAAGCGGCTCGAGATCAGGGGCGTCGGCTATCGAGCGCAGCCGAAGGGCAGCTCGATCGAGCTCCAGGTCGGCTTCTCGCACCCGGTGACCGTCGACGCGCCCGAAGGGGTGACGATCGAGGTGCTGCAGCCGACCCAGATCGTGGTGAAGGGCGCCGACAAGCAGCAAGTGGGTCAAGTCGCCGCGGACATCCGGAAGATCCGCCCGCCCGAGCCGTACAAGGGCAAGGGGATCCGCTACGCGGACGAGCACGTCCGCCGGAAGGCCGGCAAGGCCGCCATCGGCGCGGGAGCGTGAGGAACCTCCGATGAGCAAGGACCAGCAGCAGGCTCGCGCCCGGCGCCACCGCCGGGTGCGCAAGAAGGTGCGGGGCACCGCGACCCGGCCGCGGCTGTCGGTGTTCCGGTCGAACAGCCACGTCTACGCGCAGGTGATCGACGACACCGCCGGACGCACGATCGCGGCGGCGTCGACCATGGAATCGAATCTGCGCGCCGGGGTCACGGGGACCGTCGCCGCGGCCGAGCAGGTCGGCCGCCTGGTGGCCGAGCGCGCTCGCGAGGCGGGCGTGAGCTCGGTGGTCTTCGACCGCGGTGGTTTCCGCTACCACGGCCGCGTGGCCGCAGTCGCGTCGGGAGCTCGCGAAGCCGGGCTCGAGTTCTGAACGAAGTCATGGATCGGAGCGTGTGAGGATGGCCGAGGGCCAGTTCGAGGAGCAGGTGATCGACATCAACCGGGTCGCCAAGGTGGTGAAGGGCGGCCGACGGTTCTCGTTCACCGCGCTCGTCGTCGTGGGCGACGGTGCCGGACAGGTCGGCCTTGGCTACGGCAAGGCGAAGGAGGTACCGGCCGCGATCCAGAAGGGGATCGAGGAGGCGAAGAAGAGCGTGTTCCGCCCGGCGCTTGCGGGTACCTCGGTGACCCACCGGGTCATCGGTCGCCACGACGCCGCCCGCGTGCTCATCAAGCCGGCCGCTCCCGGTACCGGCGTGATCGCAGGGGGCGCGGCCCGTGCGATCCTCGAGGCGGCAGGGATCAACGACGTGCTCGCCAAGTCTCTGGGGTCGGCCAACGCGATCAACGTGTCCCGAGCCACCATCAACGGCCTCCGGTCACTGCGCGATCCCGACGAGGTGGCCAAGCTCCGAGGGAAGTCGCCCGAGGAGGTCTCGACGCCGGGCCTCCTCAAGGCGTTCCGTGAGCGGAAGCGCGGTGCCGCGCCCGAGCCTCAGGAGGTCAAGTGATGGCGCGCCTTCGCGTGACGCTGCGTCGGTCGCCGATCGGGAGCCGGCCCAAGCAGCGGGGAACGGTGCGCGCGCTGGGCTTGCGTCGCATTCGCCAGACGGTCGAGCACGACGATCGGCCCGAGATCCGCGGCATGCTCGATCGTGTGCGCCACCTCGTCGACGTGGAGGAGGTCGCGTCGTGAACCTGAATGATCTCCAACCGCCCGAGGGTTCGCGCCGTGTCCGCCGCCGTGTCGGGCGGGGCATCGGCGGCAAAGGTGGCAAGACCGCGGGACGAGGCATGAAGGGCCAGGGTGCCCGGAACAACATCAAGCCGGGGTTCGAAGGCGGCCAGACGCCGCTCACCCGGCGCCTGCCCAAACTGCCGGGCTTCCGCAACCCGTTCCGGGTCGAGTACGCGGTCGTGAACCTCGACGCGCTCGAGGGCTTCGAGTCGGGGAGCCGGGTCGACCCCGAGGCGTTGCGCTCCCGGGGACTCGTGGCCAAGCGGGGGCTGGTCAAGATCCTCGGTCGCGGCGAGCTCACCAAGTCGTTGACCGTGCACGCTCATGCGTTCTCGAAGGCGGCTCGCGCCGCGATCGAGGGCGCCGGCGGCTCCGTCGAGGTGCTCCGACCGCCGTGGGGTGAGGGCCGACCCCCCGCCAAGGGGAACGCTCTCACCAATCGGTAGACTCGCTCGAGTCTCTCGCCCTCCAGGAGGATCACCCGCCCGTGCTCCAGCTCGGACGCCTGCGCAACATGTTCCGGGTCCCCGACCTGCGGAACAAGATCCTCTTCATGCTGCTCATCGTGGCGGTGTACCGGCTCGGATCCCACATCCCCGTGCCGTACATCGACTTCGGTGCCATTCGGGACTTCCAGAGCCAGGCCCAG
>CAYRHS010000106.1:0-11010 GCA_964424125.1 uncultured Burkholderiales bacterium | reverse complement strand
TGTGAGCCAGGACCCGATCATCCCGGTCGCGCCGGTGACCAGCACGCGCCGCTCGCGCCAGGCTGTGGGGGACGGCCCGTTCACTCGTTCCAGACCTTCCACGGCGCGTCCCCCCGCTCCCAGAGCTCGTTCAGCAACGTGAACTCCCGGTAGGTGTCCATCGGCTGCCAGAACCCCTCGTGGCGGAACGCGCTGAGCTGATCGTCCTTGGCGAGCGACTCGAGCGGCGTCTGCTCGAGGACCGAGTCGTCCTCGAGGTAGTCGAAGACTTTCGGTTCGAAGACGAAGAAGCCCGCGTTCACGTAGTCGTCGGTCCGCGGCTTCTCGCGAAAGCGCTCGACGGTGTCGTCCGCCCCGAGGTCCACGACCCCGAAGCGGGTCGGTGGTCGCACGGTCGTCATCGTCGCCAGCCGTCCGTGGGCCTCGTGCTCGGCGAGCAGTCCGGAGACGTCGACGTCGGCCAGGCCGTCGCCGTAGGTCACCATGAATCGCTCACCCTCGACGAAGCGTTGGATGCGCCGCACCCGTCCCCCGGTCGGGGTCTCGAGGCCCGTGTCGACGACCGTCACCCGCCAGTCGGATTCGAGGTGGCTGTCGTGGTACTCGATCTCGTGCTTGCTGCCCAGATGGACCGTGAAGTCGTTCGTGCGCGCTTCGTAGTTGATGAAGTAGTCCTTGATGAGCTCACCGCGATAGCCGATCGGGATCACGAACTCGGTCACGCCGTGGTGCGAGTAGATTTTCATGATGTGCCAGAGGATCGGCTTTCCGCCGACCTCGACCATGGGCTTGGGCCGGAACTCGGTCTGCTCCCGCAGTCGGGTGCCCCGGCCGCCGGCGAGGATGACTGCCTTCACGGCTCCTCCGGGTGGGTGGGGATCCCTCGATGGTACAAGTGTGCGCTTCGTTCCCGAGGGAACGACGGCCGGTACCCTTTCATGCCGTGGCGCGCATCGGGATCGTCATGGTCGCCTACAACGCGGCTTCGACGGTCGCTTCCACTCTCGACCGCATTCCGCCCGCGTTCCGCTCGCGGATCGAGGGCGTGTACCTGGGCGACAACGCGAGCGAAGACTCGACCTACCTCGTCGGCCTGGGCTACCAGCAGGCGATCGGGGACCTCCCGCTCACCGTGGTCCGCCATCCTCGCAACCTGGGTTACGGCGGCAACCAGAAGGCTGGCTACGAGTGGGCTATCGAGCGGGGCTTCCACATCGTGGTGCTGCTCCACGCCGACGGGCAGTACGCCCCCGAGTTCCTTCCCGAGATCGTCGCGCCGCTCGAGGCCGGGGACGCCGACGCGGTCTTCGGGTCCCGGATGATGCAGACGGGCGAGGCGCGCAAGGGCGGGATGCCGCTCTACAAGTACGTCGGCAACAAGATCCTGTCCCGCTTCCAGAACGCCGTCGTCGGGACCCATCTCTCCGAGTGGCATTCCGGGTATCGCGCGTACTCCGTCGCGGCGCTGCGGGAGATCCCGTTCGCGGTGAACACCGACGACTACAACTTCGACACCCAGATCATCCTCCAGCTCCACGAAGCCGGGAAGCGGATCGTCGAGCTCCCGATCCCGACCTTCTACGGCGACGAGATCAGCTACGTGAACGGACTGCGGTACGCGAAGGACCTCAGCATGGACGTGCTCCGCTACCGCGCCGAGAAGATGGGCTTCGGCCGGGGCGACCTCGCGTTCGCGACGTCGCGCTACGACGCGCCCGAGGGCCCCGAGAGCGCGCACGGTCGCGTCGTCGCGTGGCTGTCGGGGCGGCCGCGCCACCGCATCCTCGATCTCGGCTGCGGTGACGGGACCCTCGCGGCGGCGCTGCGCGCGGCAGGGCACGAAGTCGTCGGTGTCGACCGCGAGAAGCAGGAAGGGATTGGCGAGCGCGTCGACCAGTTCGTCGAGGCCGATCTGGAGCGCGGCATCCCCGTGGAGGTGGGTGGCGACTTCGATCTGGTGCTCGCGGTCGAGCTGCTCTCGTACCTCCGCCGTCCGGACCGTCTTCTCGCCGAGGCGCAACGTCTGCTTCGCCCGGGCGGTTCGCTCGTCGCGACGGTGCCGAATTTCGGTCACTGGTACCCGAGGGCGCGCGTCGCGCTCGGACGCTTCGACTACGACCGCCGCGGCATCCTCGACCAGGGCCACGTCCGCTTCTTCACCCGCCGCAGCTTCGAGCGACTCGCGCACGACGCCGAGCTCGCCACGCGCCGTCGGGAGTGTCTGGGCGTACCCGTCGAGGTGCTCGAGCGGGGTGCTCCGGGAGCCGAGCCCACGGAGCAAGCGGAGACCTTCGTCGAGCGCGTCGATCGCGTCGGCCTCACGCTCGCCCCCGAGCTCTTCGCCTACCAGTTCCTCTACGAGCTCGAACCCGCCCCCCGGTCTTGATGCGTTCATGGCGCGCGCTATGCGCGCGCCATGAACGCATCAAGACCGGGACCGGAGCTCCTCGCAGACGGGGGCGTCGAGCGGGCGGCTGGTGTAGTCGCCGGTGAAGCGGGAGGCGACACCGGGAGCGTCGACGGCGTTCTCGCCCAGGGTGAAGCGGTCGGTGGGGATCTCGGGCCGGTAGAAGGTCTCGAGGACCTCCTCGTCTCCGACTTTCACCTGGAGCAGCTCGATCTGCCGATCGGCGGCGATCTCGACGGTGTGCTCACCGTCACCGACCTCGACGGGCTCGCTCGTGAAGTTGTCGCCTCCCCCCTCGTAGCTGAAGACGAGCTCGCCGTCCCCGAGGTACTCGACGATCACCGCGTTGGGCTCGTCCGTCGTGCCGGAGACGAGCAGGGGCTCCCGCGTGCCCGCCGGTTGCTCCGGAAAGGTGACGTCGAGGACGAAGCGACCGGCCGCGTTCGTTCGCTGCACGGGGATCCAGTTCGTCGGCACCAGCTCGGAGAAGGGTTTTCCGTCGGAGCGGTAGAGCCCGTCGCAGTCGCGCAGTACGAACCACTGACCCGAGCTCCCGGTGCGGGGGAGCTGATCTCCCTCGGTCACGCCTCGAATGGGTCCCGTTGGCAGCAGGTCGGCCAGCGCGAGCTGGGTGTCCACGAAGGAAGCGACCTGCTCCTCGGGCGCGTTCGGGTCGAGCGCGCGCTGGAACCACAAGCCGAGGGAGAAGTTCGCCCAGGTCGTGAACACGGCGAGCACCACGATGCACGCGCTCACGAGGACGACCCGACGGCGGCCAGTTCCCGCTCGCCGTGACCAGAGCCAGTGCAGCCCGACGAGGCTCGTCAGCAGCAGCAGCGGGAACAGATCGACCAGGTACCGCTGGGCGATGAAGCCGAACGGGAAGATCGCCAGGCTTCCAGCGAGTGCACCAAGCACGATCACCCGCACACGGGAAAGCGAATCGGGGCTCCGCATCCGGCGGGGCGCCACCAACGCGGCCGCGCCCACGAGTCCCAACACGAAGAACACCGGCGACGATGCGGGAAGACCGGCAGACCAGTCGATGGTGTCGAAGCGGACGCCGCCGATCGGGTCGGGGCGGCCGGGGAACGCGATCCACGGGTAGAGCCGGTCGAATCCGATGCCGATCGGGTTCAGGTACTGCGTGACGGTCGTCGGCACGAACTGGAGCCCGAAGAAGCTGCCGTGCTCCTCGAGGAAGACCTTGCGGGCCGTGTCGATCGAGCTGAAGTCCTGCTTGTCCCACGGGACCGAGATCAACGTCCCGAACTTCGCGTAGTTGAGCGCGCAGTATGCGACGACGGGGATCGCGCTCGCGAGCAGGAGCCACTGGAACGCCGACGCCCTCCCAGCTGCCTCGGGCCGTAGCCAGCGCAACCGGGTGGAGAGTTGCCGGAGCCGGGCGTGGGCTCTCGAGCGTCGTTCGGCGCTCCCGAGGCGGTGGAGGAGCGATCCGAGCGTCACGAGACCGAGCGCGACGAGAGGGCCGATCGCGACCGACGGCCGGGAGAAGAAGGTCAGGGTGGTGAAGGCCGAGGCGAGGACGAGCTCGCGCGGGCGTGGGCTGGCGAGGAACCCGAGAAGCGCGTCGAAGGCGACGAGCGAGCACGCGACTCCCCACAGCGTGGACTCGTGGAACACGAACGGGCGGCTCGCAGGGAAGAGCAGGATCGACCCCGCCCCGACGACGAACGTGATGGCGCCGACCGCGAGCGCCTCACCCCGCCCCATGCCGACGCGACCTCGAACGCGCTCGCGGAGCTTCCAGTGCAGTCGGGTGGCGAACACGAGCGCGACCGTGAAGGCGGCGAGCATGGAGACCTGGGTCAGGCGCCCGTCGAGGGCGTCGGTGAACGGAGCGATCGGCAGCCGGAGGAGCGCCGGCGTCGGCCCCTGGTACATGTAGGTGCGCCCATCGATCTCGAACGCCTCGATCCCCAGGATCTCTTTGGGGACGTCGAGGTGCCCCTCGCTGAGACTGCGCGCCTGGCCGTCGTAGAAGGCGGCGACCGGTTGCCAGCGGAAGAAGTCGAAGCTTCCGGCGGTGATCAGCCAGGAGAACACGACCGCGGCCAGGACACCCCCGACGGTCGCAGCGATCGTGAAGCGCTTCCTGGCGGCCCGATGGGTCTCGAGCCGCTCGGCGCGTGTGGCTTCGGGCGGCGCCTCGTCCCGCGTTTCGGCCTTCGCGGTCTCGAGCGCCATGTCGTGCTGGGCGTCACCGACCGGTGGGAGAGGAGGTCCGGGATCTTCGCCGGGGCGTCGGCGACGGATCGCCGTGACGGCAACGTCGGCAAGGAGCAGGATCACGCCCATCAGCGCGAGGCGATGCGACGAGGCCATCGCGTCGAACCAGCGCAGATCGGCGGGCCGCGGATCGGTGATCTCTGTTCCGACGACCCAGGCGAAACCACCCGCGACGAGACCGACCGCTCCGACGGCGAGCAGCGCGCGGCCACGCCGGAAGGTCGCGGCGACGAACGTAACTGCGAGGATCGCCGCTCCCGCGAGCGGAGCGATGACGAGCGCGCCGAGCGCACCGGCCGCAATCGCCACCGCGATCCTCGCTGTCCATCCGAGGCGCGGCTCGGCTGCGACCGGTGAGCGAAGCACGGGGACGAGCGGCCCGGCTCCGAGCCTGATGGCGGCTGCCGGCCCCGTCCAGCGCCGGCCCACGATCGCCAAGACGACGGCGAGCACCGCCGCCGCGAGCGAGAAGCCGAGGCCGGCGTTCACCGCTCTCTGAGGCGTCCACCTGACGGTGAACTCCCGGGGCCCGTCACCGTTCGGCTGCACGAGCCAGCCGTTGGCGTAGCCGTTGACGAGCGTCGGCGCGCCGAGCGACGATCCGCCCACCTCGGAGACGCGCCAGCCCTCGTTGAAGCTTTGGCCGAGGACCAGCCAGAAGGGTTGGTCGGTCTCGCTGACCTTGATGCGTGCACTGGCGTCCCCGAGTTCGACGATCTCGAAGTCGGGCGCCGCGGCGCGGTCGGCGCCGTCGGGGACGGGTCGCAGCTCGGGCGTGAGCGGAGCGGGGGCGCCGTCGGCGGCCGAGTCGAGCACGAGGCGGTCGACGTCGAGCTCCACTCCGACGTCGCGCCCGATCGACGTGCGCACTACGTGCTCGCCCGCAGTGAGCGTCACAGGTCCGTCGCACGCTTCGATCGCGAGGCCGCCCCGGTCTAGCGCGGTCTCGCGCGTGCCGACGACCCGCACCGGCACGGGCACTCCGTCGATGCTCACGAGGTTGTCCCGGCACTTGCTCGGGAGCGTCTCGGGCGCGATCGGCGCCGTGACGCCGGGAAGGCCGAGCTCGGCGATCGCGATCGGCAGTGGGATCGGGAGCTGCGTGAAGTAGTCGGTCGTGAGCACGTCGCGGACGTTCTCGAAGCTCACCTGGAATCGTCGACCTTGCAGCGGGGCGAACTCCACCGGGACGGACACGGCCCCGTCCGGCTCGTTCCCGTCCTCGATCTCGGGGAGCTCGACGACCCGACTCTCGCCGTTCTCGTTCTCGATCCGCACACGGGTCGGCACCGAGTGGCGCCCGTCGGCGACCACCGCGAGGTCGAGGTGGTCGACGGCGATCGGCTCGGGCACGTCGACGTGGATCCATGCGTCGTCGTTCTCGAGGAAGGCCGGGCTCCAGTGTGTGGACGGATCGCCGTCGAGGGCGGATGCCGCCCGGGCGTTCAGGTCGCCGGGGAGCCGTCCGCTCGAATACGCGGTTACTCCGCCCTGTTGGGCCAGGGGGGCGCCGAGCACCGCGTCGACCCGGTCGTCGGGGACGTAGCCGGAGATGCGTGCAGTGCCGCTGAGGCTGAACGATCGGTCGGTCGGCACGTCGAAGACCCGCGTCATCGCCAACTCCTCGTCGCTCCGCACCGGCACGGAAGGATCGTTGCGGGCCCGCGTGAGGACGTAGGAGAGGCGGTGCTCGGCGGAGGTGTCGGCCGTGGCGTCGGTGAGGTGTGTCGGGAGGCGGATCAGCTCCTCGAAGCTCACACCCGGAATCCCGATCTCGGCGAAGCCAAGGGGGCTCTCGCCTCGGACCTCGGCCTCGGGTGTGACTTCGATGTCGGCGATCTCGATCTCGAGCTTGGAGAACGTGCGGGTGGGGAACTCGACCCGCTGCCCGTCCGGTGTGCGGGAGGAATCGTCGAGCGTCACACGGACGGGCGGCTCGTCGTCGAAGTGCAGCAGCGCCTCGGTGATCCAGCGGGTCCGCACCCCGCCCTGCCGCTGGACGATCTGGAGGTGGTCGGTCGTGACGGGCTCGTCGAGACGGGCCGAGATCCGTTCGCCGATCCCGTCGATCAGCGGGCTGATGTGCCACGCCGTGCGCAGGTCGCCGTCGAAGGCGGCCGCGGGTCGCGCCTCGGGCTCGAAGGTCGCCAGATCGCCGTAGTCCGTCGCCGTGACCTCGGCGCCGCGGTGCTCGGCGACGGTCTTGGTGTCGACCGTGGCGTCGGGGAAGACCTCGAGGTCGGCTTCGCCCTCGCCGGGACCCTTGCGCTCGAGACTCTCGTTCGGTAGCTCGGTGAAGCCGGTGTTGTAGCGAGTGGAGCGCCACCTGCGTTCGCGCTTGCGGTTGGTGTCGGTGACGACGAGTGTGGCGTCGTCGGACAACGCTTGGTCGAGGAGCGCGGGATCGCTCTCGAGCGTGGCGTCGTAGAGGATCACGCCGTGGCCGTCCAGCAGGCCGGCTGCAGCAGCGTCGACGATGCCGTCCCCGTCGCCCGCGAGGAGCGTCGGCCGGTCGGCCGAGGCGGCGCTCACCAGGGGTGTGGGGTCGTCGACCGCGAAGAGGCTCACGGGGGCCGGGTCGGGGGTGTCGGGGTCGAGCGCGAGCGCCTTTTCGTCGAGGAGGGGCACACGCGGGTCGGGCACGTTCTCGACCGGCTCGCCGAAGCCGACCGGTTCCTCGAGCCCGGACGGGGCCGGCTCGAGCTCGTCGGCAAGCGCGCGGGGACGGGGTGCGAGGTAGCGCTCGTATTCGAGGTCGGAACGAAGGAGGACGTCACCCGCGTTCATGAGGCGCGCAACGGGGGCGAGCTCCTGGGGCTCCAGGAGCCCCTCTTGCATCCGGTGGTCGAGGGCGATGAGGAGGTCGGCGGATTGCGGAGAGCCGAACGGGATCTGCTCGCGTGCGGCCGCTGGCCGTTCGAGCAGGCCGGGAGCGATCGGCTCGTAGGTGGTCCCCCAGCGATACGACGCGAACTGGATCCCGGGGACCACGAGCACGCGAGTGTCCGGGGCGTGTCCGTCGGCGTAGGCGGCGGCGTCGAGCCAGTACTGGGGCACGTCCTCGGGACGGGCGAACTCATCGTCGACGAACTGGTCGGTGAACAGGCCCGGAAGGTTGGCCAACGCGATCCCGGCAACTGCGACGCCGGCGACGAGCCCCACCCACCGGACCCGTTTCGCGAGTGCGGTCACGGCCGCGCCGAGGAGCACGGCCAGGCCGAGGACGACCAGTGGCACGGCGCGGGTGCTGGACCGCAACGCGAGCCCCGCGGTCGAACCCTCGGCGAAGCCCTGGAAGCCGCGGCCGAGGGGCGAGGCATCGTCGAACGGGTAGGTGCCCACGGCCACGATCACGCCCAGGGCGACGATCGTGACGAAGAACGCCCGGTAGCGCCACCGGGTGAAGAACGCGGCGACGACGGCCAGGGTGGGGAGCAGGAAGCTGACGATCAGCAACGGTGTGTCCTCGAGGTACCGCGCCGCCCCATCGACGTTGGGTCGCAGTCCCTCCACCCCGTAGAAGAGCCAGTAGCCGAGACCGCGGAGCGCCTCGGTCGCGCTCGACGTGGTCGAGACCTGTTCGACGGTCTCGGTGTAGTTGAGCACGGGGAGTCCGTAGCGGCCCTGGACGAAGAGCGCGACGACCCACCACACGGACAAGGCCGCGGTGAGGACGCCGATGCGGATCGCCACCCCGACCGCGCTCCGCAGCGTCGCCTCGCGGTGGACCCACACCGCGAAGGCGAGCCACACAAGCGGGCCCAAGCCGACGAGGAGGAGCGCGGTCGCGTTCACCGTGCCGATCGCGAGGGCCACGAGCGCGAACAGCGCCGGATGTCGCCAGCCTCTCGTTCGCAACGAGCGAACGGTGAGTGCGACGAGCCAGGGCAAGCCGGCCCACGGCAGGAGGATCACCGAGGTGCGGGTCGCGTACTGGAGCACGTAGGGGCTGAGGAAGTAGACGAACGCGGCCGCGACGGGTCCGGCTCCGCGCCAGCCGAGTGTGCGGGCCAGGTAGAGGACGCCCGCCCCGGCTGCGAAGAGGACGGTTCCGAGCCAGAGGCGTTGCGCGACCCACAGGGGGAGCCCGACGAGGTCCGCCAGCCAGAAGAACGGCCCCATCGGGAACACGAGCCCGATGTTCTGGTGCGTGACCGTGCCGAGGTGGGCGCCCCCGTCCCAGAGGGTGAGGGAGTCCCGCAGGAACCCGGCCGGGTCCAGCAGCATCGTCTGGCGGGTGTCGGCCGCCACTTTGCCGGGCTCCGTCAGGAGCAGCGGCACGTACGCGATCGCAGCGATCACCGCGTGCGCAGCGACCGACGAAGTTCGCGTCGACGGCGGCGCGACGCGCGCCGACGCGGTCACGAGCGGCGACGCCGCCGGGTTCGCGCTCGGATGGCCTCGTCGGCCAGCGCCTCGAGCACGAGCCGGGCCGAACGGTCCCACGTGAAGTCGGCCGCGTACTCGAGCGCACCCTCCCCGAGACGCCGCCTGAGCTCGGGGTCCGTGAGCACCGCGGCGATCGGCTCGCTCAGCGCGGCGGGCGAGTCCGCGAGGAGGCCACTGCGGTCCTCGTCCACCGCGCTCGTGTGACCCGGGATCCGGGTCGCGACCGCCGGGGTGCCGCACGCGCCCGCCTCGGTGATGGTGAGCCCCCATCCCTCGGCCTCGGAAGCACTGGTGAGGAGCCAGGCCCGGCGGTACAGCTCGACGAGGGTGTCGTCCTCCACCCGGCCCGCGAACCGCACCCAGTTGCGAGCACCGGCCCGGTCGACGCGGGCCTCCAGCGCGGCCCGCTCGTAGCCGTTGCCGACGACGACGAGCTCGAGGTCGGGTACACGCTCCTGCACGGGGACGAGAGCGTCGATCAGCGCGTCGAGACGCTTGTTCGGCACCAGCCGCCCGACGGTCAGCACGAGCGGGTGCGGCGAGCGTTGCTCACCGGGGCGGAACCGGGGATCGACCCCGTACGGCGCGACCGACACCCGCGCGGGGTCGAGCCCCAGCCGGTCGATGATCTCCTGGCGCGCCGAGTCCGAGCCGGTGAGCACCCGCGTGCGCCGGTAGAAGAGCGGAGCGATCCGGGTCTCGAGCGTGCGTCCGACGACCGCGAGCCGGGCCGAGAGGACCTTGTCCCACATGTCGGCGTGCACGTGGTGGATGAAGGTCGCGCTGGCGCCACGAGCCCACACCGGAGAGAAGAACGGCACGCCGTTCCAGATCTCGAGTAGGGCGTCGCGCGGGCCGAGCCGTCCGAAGAGCTCCTGGAACGCGGCGTCGGGGAACACGCCGTGCCGGCTCCCGCGCCGCACGACCCGGTAGCCATGGCGGGTCCCGGTGGGGAGCTGTCCCTGGGCGTGTGAGGTCCGCATGGTCACGTCGAGGCCCGCCGCGGCCCAGCGGCGGGCGAGCTGGTCGGCGTGGATCTCGGAGCCGCCGGCCTCGACATCGTCGAGGTCTCGCCAGGCGAGGATGTGGATGCGGCGAATCCCGGCCGCGTCCGCGATGTCGCCGAGCTTGGTGGTCTCGGCGTCCGTCGGATCGACGATCGGATCCTCGGGAGCGGTTGGCATCACGGTGCAGTGGACTCCGTCTCGGGGCGGGGAGCAGCCGGGTCTCGGGGCCGCGACGATCGTCGGGCGATCGAGCCTCGGACCCGCTCCACCAGCACGTCGGCGCCGAGCAGGACGACGGCCAGCAATGCTACCCAGTGGACGTCGTCGAACTGTGCCGGCCAGTCGAAGTCGAGCGTGTATCCCCGGACGGCCTGGAGTCCGACCACGGCGACGGCGGCCACCGCGTAGGCGGCCAGAGCCGCCAGCAGGAGCAGGACCCGGGCCCGGGGTCGGGCCGCGGCGAGCCCGGTCAGGACCGCGACGACCACGCCCAGCGCGGGTGTGGTCACCACGGCGGCCACCACCCCGGCGACGAGCGCGAGGACCACCGCGGCGACCCGACCGAGTCCGGGCCCGGTTCCGGCCAGGGGGGAGGACAGGCGCGGCTCGTCGGGAGGATCGCCGTCGCTCGGTGGGGTCGGCTGCGAGGTCGGCGACCACCGGCTCCGCTTCCGGAACCCGGCCACGACGATGATCGCCAGGCAAGTGAGCAACCCGAGCGCCGACGTACCGAGACCCGCCCAGACCCAGCGCTGGGGCGTCCAGGTGAGGGTCACCTCGAAGGTCCCGGTGCCGTCGGGCTCGACGTACCAGCCGTTGGCGTACCCGTCCACGAGCGTGGGCTCGTCGAGGTCGCCGAGCTCGTCGCTCGTCGCCTGCCAACCCTCGCTGAAGCTCTGGCCCAGCACGAGCCAGAACGGACCTTCGGCGTTCGAGACCCGCACCGTCGCCGAGGCG
>CAYRHS010000105.1:3327-11033 GCA_964424125.1 uncultured Burkholderiales bacterium | reverse complement strand
GGTCGACCACCACCGCGGCTCCGAGGAGAACCAGGCCGGTTGGGAGCACCACGACCCCGAGGTCGTCGATCCCGTCACCGGCCGCATGGACACGCTGCCGTTCTTCCGGCGGACGATCGAGCGCGCCGGCCTCGAGGGGACGGTCGTCGGGATCGTCGGAGACTCGCCGACCGTGGCCCGCCACTGGGCCACGCCGCTCGGGTTGTTGTTCATCGACGGCGGCCACGCCGAAGAGGTCGCCCGGGCGGACTACGACGCGTGGGTCCCGCACGTCGCGTCCGACGGGCTGCTCGCGATCCACGACGTGTTCGAGGACCCGGCGGAGGGCGGGCAGGGGCCGTTCCGGCTCTGGAGGCGAGCTGTCGACTCGGGCCGGTTCGGTGAGAACGGTCGGCGGGGGAGCCTGCGGGTCCTGCGCCGGGTCAGGTGAAGAAGACGAGAGCCAACGCGCCGAGCACGACGAGAACGGCAATGAGGATCGCGCCGACGACCTCGGTGGTGGTGCGCGACTCGACGTGCATACCGAGGTTGTCGGCCACCGCGTCGCGTTCCTCGTGCTGTGCGTACTCGCGCTCGGGTTTCGTCCCCACCTTCGGCAGGTGCTTCCGACCCTTGCGCGACATGCCGCGGGAACCCACGAAGACAGCCTAACGGGATCGGTGTGGGCTCACGCGCAGAGCGGTGGTTCCTCGTCGGTCGGAGTGAACACCAGCTCGGAGCCGTCGCGCTCGCCGACGAACACCGCGCGATCCTCCGACTCGAGGGTCACGATGCCGGGTTGCGCGGGATCTGCGAACCCGTCGGGAGCGTTGGGCCCGCCGCGCCGTTCCGTCTTCCAGACTCGACCGTCGAGGCGCATGTATTCGATGCCGCAATGGGTGAGGAGCTCGAACTCGTACGGCACGCCGACCTCCACGTTCTCCGCCGGGAGCGGGAGCGCCGTCGGGGTCGTCTCCGTCCCTCCGCAGGCGGCTGCCGTGAGCGCCAAGACGGCAGCGATCTCGATGGCGCAGACACCTCGTGTGCGCGCGGCTCCCATCGTCGAACCTCCTCCTGTGATGGTTCGATCGATTTGACGTCGCGCGCGCGGTCCTGGTTCCCGGTGATCGGTCAGGCCCGGGAGAGGCCTATTCCGCGGTGCGGCGGATGTCAGCGAGGATGGCGTCGCGGTCGAGGCCCTCGGGCAGGCCCTCATAGCGGAAGAAGCCCGCGGTGAGCCCGTCCCCCGCCAGCGCGTGGGCAGCCAGCACGACCGCGGCCATGTTCCAGGTCGGCTGCTCCGGCGGGTAGAGGATGCCGTCGGCGTCGAAGTGCCCGCCGTCGAAGTTCATCCCCGTCCAGTAGCCGCCGTCCTCCGCGCGCAGGAACTGAGCCCAGGAGAACAGCTCGAGGGCCTGGTCGCGCTCGCCGATAGCGTCGAGCGTCAGCACGAGCTCGCACGTCTCGGCCGCGGTGATCCAGGGGCGGTCGGACACACAGCGCACCCCACGGCCCTCGACGACGAATCGCGGCCATCCCTCGACGATTCGCCACCAGGCGGCTTCGCCCCGGAGCGCCCCACCGAGGATCGGGTAGTACCAGTCCATCGCCCAGCGGTCCTTGTCGAGGAAGACCTCGGGCCGGTGCTCGACCGCGTGTGCCAGTGATCCGAGCGAAAGCTCCCAGTCGGGACGTTCGTCGCCGAGGTGCTCGGCGACGAGGATGCCGCAACGCAGGCTCGCATGGATGCTCGAGCACCCGGTGAGCAGCGCCCCGCGCCAGATGCGCTTCGTCGGGTCCGCTGACCAGACGATCTCGCCCGACTCGGCCTGATGGGTGAGGCAGAAGTCGATGCCACGGGTTATCACCGGCCAGAAGTCACCCAAGAAGCGGTCGTCGCCGGTGGAGAGGTAGTGGTGCAGCACCCCGTTGACCAGGTAGCTGGTGACGTTGGTGTCGATCGTGACGTCCTTGACGTCGGTGCCCTGGTAGTACGCGTGGAAGGCGCCGTCGGGCCGCTGGACGCGACGGAGCCACTCGTAGGCGGCCTCGGCCTCGGCGTGGCGGCCGCCGACGTCGAGTGCCATCGCAGCTTCGACGAGGTTCCACGGATCGGTGTGACCACCGGGTGTCCAGGGGATGTTGCCGTCGGCGAGCTGGTGCTCGGCGATGCGAGCCACGGTGTCGTCGAGCTGCTCGGCGGTGACGATGCCGGCGACGTCAGGCAACGGCATCGGCGACCTCCTCGGTAGGGGCGGCGGCAGGAGCGGGCTTGTCGGCGTAGACGACGAGGCTCTTGCCGATGATCGGGTCCAGTGCGTGTTCGAGCGCCCGGGTCCAGCGGGGCCGATGCGTGAGCTCCCAGACCAGGAAGTCGTGGTAGCGGCGCGCCGGCCACGCGTCGGCTCGGTCGACCCCGACCGCGCAGCGGACCCACCAGTAGGGCGAATGCAGCGCGTGCGCGTGGTGCGAGGCGGTGACCTGCATGCCGGCCTCCGCGAGCCGGGTCTCGAGGTCGCCCTTGCGGTAGATGCGCACGTGGCCGCCCGGGGTTTCGTGGTACCCGGAGTCGAGCGCCCAGCAGACGCGCTCGGGGAACCACGCGGGCACGGTCACCGCGATCCGGCCGCCGGGGCGGAGCACCCGGACCAGCTCGGCCAGCGCGGCCTCGTCGGCCGAGATGTGTTCGAGCACCTCGGCGGCCACGATCCGGTCGAACGAGTCGTCGGGGAAGGGCAGTGCAAGCGCGTCGCCTCGCACCGGCCCACCGACGTCGGGACTCGGGAGCTCCCCTGCCTCGTGCATCGCTCCGGAGGTGGCGCGCACCGCTTCGAGCTCGTCCCGCCCGCGATCGAGCGCGACGACCGTCGCGCCGCGGCGCATGAGCTCGAAGGCGTGGCGACCCGCGCCACACCCGAGGTCGAGGACGCGCGCGCCGGGAACGAGCTCGAGCCGTCCGACGTCGACGGTCAACATCAAGCGGCGCTCGCTGCGTGAGCCGCGAGGAGCGCGGCGTAGTGCGCGCTCGTGCCCGCCGCGGTGGCGCGCCACGTGAATCGCTCGAGCACGCGCCGGCGCCCGGCTGTGCCCACGCGGGATCGCAGCTCCGGGTCGTCGAGGCCTCGCAGCAACGTCTGGGCCAGGGCCGACGGGTCCGCGGGCGGGACGAGGAGGCCCGTCTCGCCGTCGTCGCCGACGACCTCGGGGAGGGCGCCGCCGGTGGTCGCCACGAGCGGCACGCCGCAGGCCATGGCCTCCACCGCCGGGAGGGAGAAGCCCTCGTAGAGCGAGGGAACGACGGCGAGCTCCGCTTCGCCGTACAGCCGGACGATCTCCTCGGTCGGCACGCCACTCACGAAGCGCACGGAGTCGGCGAGATCGAGACGATCGAGCAAGGCCGGGATCGCGCTCTTCTTGCGCTTGAGCTTTCCGATCACGACGAGCTTCGCGTCCTCGCGTTCCGTGCGGACCTTGGCCAGCGCCTCGAGGAGCACCGCGAGTCCCTTCATCGGGACATCGGCGCTCGCGGTCGTCATGATCCGCCCGGGCACGCGGTCGATCTCGGGTCGAGGCGCGAAGACGTCGGGATCCATCCCGACCGGGACGACGTGGAGCTGGTCGGGTGCCACGCCCATCTGGGTCACGATGTCGCGCCTCGAGGACTCACTGACCGTCACGAGACGCGGGATGCGCCGTGCGACGCGCATCTGCATGTCGAGGAACCCGTACCAGCGGCGGAACATGAACCGGCGCCACGGGTTGTGCTCGTGCGCGAGGTCGAGATCGCGGTCGACGGTGATCGGGTGGTGCAGCGTCGCGACGACGGGCCAGCCGTCGTCGACCAGGTCGAGCAGTCCGGTGCCGAGGCACTGGTTGTCGTGAACGACGTCGAAGTCGGCCCGCCGCTCGCGCAACACGTCGCGAGCGCGCAGGCTGAACGCGTACGGCTCCGGGTAGCCGGCCGCACACATGAGCCCGAACTCGGCGAGGTCCACCCGGGAGCGGAACTCGTGGGGCCACGGCACGCGGAACGGGTTGTCGGCGCGATAGAGGTCCAGTCCCGGGACCTCGACGAGCTCGACACCGTCGTCGAGGACGGGGTAGGGCTGGCCCGCGAAGACGGTGACCCGGTGGCCGAGGCGGGTGAGCTCGCGGGTGAGGTGGCGGGTGTAGACGCCCTGGCCACCACAGAGGGGATTGCCCCGGAACATGAGGTAGGCGACGCGAAGGGGCTGATCCGGAGCGGGCATAGAAGCACCAGCCTGGTGGACCGGGCCGGGGAGGGGCAACTCGCCCCATCCGTCACCCGCTGGGCCCGGATGGCGTGGATACGCTCGCCGGTGGTGCGTTCGCCGCTCACCCCCGAGCAGGTCGCGGCCGGCCGGACGGTCGGATCCGTGTGCTGGCTCCCGGACGGCCGTCCGGCCTGGACCGAGGCCTCCGAGGGGCGCACGGATGTCCTCGTCGACGGAGTGAGATGCCCGGTGGAGCAGGCGCCCGGACACCGCGCCACCCTCGCCCCGACGCGCGACGGACGGATCGTGTTCGCGACGGCCGATGCCCGGCTGGCGGTCCTGTCGCCGGGCGGGCCCGTGCAGATTCTCACCCCTGAAGGGATCAGCGCCTCGGCGCCCGCGGTGGCTCCCGACGGCGGGTCGGTCGCCCACGTGGCCGAGACCGACGACACCTGCGAGGTGTGGATCTCGCCGCTCGATCCCGAGAGCGGCGGGGCCGGTGGGACGCGGGTCTCTGCCGCCGACTTCGCGTTCGACCCGGCATGGGCTCCCGATGGCCGCGCGCTGGCCTGGCACGAGTGGGACCTGCCCTCGATGCCCTGGGACGAGTCGCGCATCGTCGTGCGGGGACGAGAGGACGGTCCGCTTCGGACGATCGCCGGCGGCGCCGGGGTCGCGGTCGGTCAGCCCCGATTCGCACCAGGGGGCGAGCGGATCGCATTCGTCTGTGACCGGACAGGGTGGATGCGCGTCTGGACCGCGCGTCCCGACGGCCGCGACGCCCACCCGATCGCGGAGCCGGACGAGGCGGGCGAGGACGCGGAGCCGACCTGGGGACCGGGCCAACGTTCGTTCGCCTGGTCACCGTCCGGTGACCGGATCGTCGTGTGCCGCGGGAGCCGGGGATTCGGCTGGCTCGATCTGGCGGAGGTCGGCGACGGCGGGCGCCGACCGATCGCCGAGGGCTGGCATCGTTCACTCGACTGGTCGGGCCCGGGAATCGTCGGGGTGCGCTCCTCGCCAACGGAGCCCCCCACGGTCGTCACGGCGCACCCCGACCCCGGTCGGGCGGGCTCGCCCGGTCGGACGCCCCGACTCGGCTCGGACACGGCCGGTCGAGGGGGAACCTCGACGAGACCCGGACCGGAGCCGATCCGGTTCCCGGGTGCGGACGGAGCCGACTTGCATGCGCTCTACTGGCTGCCGAGTGAGCCGAGGGTGGGACCGACGCCGCTGCTCGTGCACGTGCACGGCGGGCCGACCGACCAGGCTCGGGCCGACTGGTGGGCCCGCGCCGACTTCTTCCGCGACCGAGGCTGGGCGGTGCTCGCCCCGAACCACCGCGGGTCCACAGGGCACGGGCGTGCGTACACCCAGGCGCTGAGCGGTCACTGGGGTCAGCTCGACGCGTCCGACGTCGCCGCGGGGATCAGGGCGGCAGCGGGACGCGGCTGGGCTGACCCCGACCGGATCGCGATGATCGGAGGCAGCGCCGGAGGGTTCACGGCCCTGCTCGTGTGCGCCTCCCATCCGGGCCTGGTCGCGGCCGCGGCCGTCCGGTACCCGGTGACGGATCTCCACGGGCTCGCGGCCGCCACGCACCGGTTCGAGTCGCGCTACACGGACACCCTCGTCGGACCGAGGGCGGCAGCCGCCCCGCGCTGGACCCAGCGGTCCCCGCTGGCCCACGCCGCTCGGATCCGAACACCCTTGCTCGTCCTGCGCGGCGACGACGACGCGGTGGTCCCCGGCGCTCAGGTCGACGCGCTCGTCGCCGCCGTGCGCGCGCACGGGACACCCGTAGAGGACCGCGTCTACCGGGGTGAGGGCCACGGCTTCCGTCGTCCCGAGACGGTCGCCGACGAGCTCCGCCGGACCGAGGCCTTCCTCGCCCGTCACGTAGCCTCCAGGCCGACCTCGCAGGAGCACCCCACGCACTCATGAGCCTGAAGTACTCGTTCCAGGGTTCCCGGGAGGGTGTCGACCGGGCCGTTCTCCTGGCGCACGGCGCGGGTGCCGACCGTCAGGCGCCGGTCCTGAAGCGCGTGGCGAACGCGCTGAAGGACGCCGGGATCCCCAGCCTGCGCTTCGACTACCCGTACCGCACGGCGGGCAAGAAGGCCCCCGACCGACCCGCGGTGCTCGAGGCGGCGACACGCGAAGCCGCGGCCACCCTCGCCCGGCGCACGAAGCTGTCCCCCGATCGGCTCGTGCTCGGAGGCCGCTCGATGGGGGGCCGTTACAGCTCGCTGATCGTCGGCGACGCCGACGACCCGGCGCCCGCGCTCGGCCTGCTCCTCCTCGGCTACCCGCTGCACGCGGCCGGCAAGCCCGAGAAGGCTCGCGCCGATCACTTCGCCAGGCTCCGCGTTCCCGTCCTCTTCGTGAGCGGGACCCGCGACAGCCTGGCCAAGCGGCCCGACCTGGAACGGGCCGCCCGGCGCATCCGGGGACCGGTCCGCTTTCGCTGGCTCGAGAGCGCGGACCACGGGTTTCGCCCCCTGAAGTCGAGCGGCCTCACCCGCGAGGACGTCGACGAGCAAGTCGCGGAGGCTGCCGTGGCGTGGGTGCAATCGCTGTAACCGGCCGAACCGAAGGAGCGCCGACCATGGACTCGTACGCAACCGACAACCTCCGCTACGAGCGAGTCGGCACACTCGCGACATTGACGCTCGACCGGCCCGACCGGTTGAACGCGTTCACGATCCAGATGTGGCACGAGATGGCCGACCTCGGTCGCAAGCTCGTCGGCGACCCGGAGATCCGCGCGCTCGTCGTCAAGGGCGCGGGCCGCGCCTTCTCGAGCGGGATCGACCTCGAGGTCCTCTCTTCGGGCGGGAGGGCGCCCCGGGCGGCTGCCGACATCCAGGCGCTCCAGGCAGCATTCGACTGGCTCGAGGAAGCGCCGTTCCCGACCATCGCCGCGCTGCACGGTTACGCGCTCGGTGGGGGCCTCCAGTGCGCGCTCGCGTGTGACCTCCGGGTCGCCGCTCGCACGACCCAGCTCGGGATCCTGGAGCTGAACTGGGCCATCATCCCCGACCTGGGCGGCACGCAACGACTGCCCCGCCTGGTGGGCGAGGGCAAGGCGAAGGAGCTCGTGTACCTCTCGGCGAAGATCGACGCCGAGGAGGCGTACCGAATCGGTCTGATCGAGCGAGTCGTGGACGACGACGAGCTCGACGAGCACACCCGGGCGCTGGCCGAGGAGCTCGCGGCGCGTCCCCCGCTCGCGCTCCACGGGACGAAGAAGCTGATCAACCGCTCCTTCGACGTGTCACTTCGCGACGGGTTGCGGCTCGAGGCCGAGACCCAGCTCGAGTGTCTGCGCTCCGACGACCTCCGCGAAGCCGGCGCGGCGGCGATGGAGGGCCGCCCACCCGAATTCAAGGGCCGCTGAGCAGCAGGCGAGGGGCGTCGATATGGGTCGCGCAGCCACCCCAAACGACGCCCCACAGGTTGGCAAGGATGCTCGACGTGAAGCCTTGGATC
>CAYRHS010000105.1:0-3317 GCA_964424125.1 uncultured Burkholderiales bacterium | reverse complement strand
GCCGAGGCGAGAGCGAGGACGGGGGGGCGTCGATAGGGATCGCTCAGCGACCCCTATCGACGCCCCTCTGGTCCGCTGCTGCGGACGACGGGGGGGATCCCGATCGGGTTCGGGGACGGGATCGAGCCGGCCGCGAGCACTCGGTCGCGCAGCGATGCGAGGACCGAGAACAGGTGCGCACGATCGTCATCGGTGAGCACGTGCAGCGGGCCCGCCGCGAGCTCGTCCGTGCGGGTCTCGATGCGGGTCCGGGTGTCACGACCGAGGTCTGTGAGCTCACCCCGCTCGTCGAGCCAGCCGCGCGCCCGGAGCTCGTGTGCGGCGTGCTTCCAGTCGTCCTCGCTCCAACCGCGCGCGACCTGCTGGAGCTCCGAGGTGCTGCGTCCCTCGGCGACCGGGAGGAGGTGCGCCCCACGCCCTCGTCGCGGGCGGCGAATACCCCATCCAGAACTCGCGCATCCCCACGTCGTCGAGCGCGGCCCGCACTTCGGGGGCGAAGTAGGCGATCGCGTGGACGGGCTCGGCGAGCTCCCAACACCGGCGGGCGGCACCCGGATCGACGGGCTGGACCGTAGAGGACTCGACGGGCGTTCGTCCGCCGCCTCCGCCTACCATCGTTCCCTCGTGGAGCGCATGATCGTGCGGCCGGGCCCGCCGCTCTCCGGAACGGTGCGCGTCTCCGGGGCGACCAAGAACAGCGGCCTCAAGCAGATGGCCGCCGCCTTGATGGCCCCGGGGCCCACCCGGTTGCGGAACATGCCCCCGGTCGCGGACCTCGACGTCATGTGCGACGTGCTGCGGGCGATCGGCGCGACGGTGGACCGGACCGGCCCCGACGTGCTCCGCATCGACGCGTCGGGCGAGCTGCGTCCCGAGGCGCCCTACGAGCTCGTGACCAGGATGCGAGCGTCGATCAACGTGCTCGGGCCGTTGCTCGCGCGCTGCGGCGAAGCGCGGGTCGCGATGCCCGGCGGTGACAACATCGGCAGCCGGAAGCTCGACATGCACTTCCGCGGGCTGACCGACATGGGCGCCGAGCTCGACGTCGTCCACGGCTTCATCGAGGCTCGATGCACCCAGCTCCGCGGCGCGCCGATCGCGCTCGAGTTCCCGAGCGTGGGCGCGACCGAGAACCTGCTCACCGCGGCGGTGCTGGCGCGCGGGAGGACGACGATCGAGAACGCCGCGCGCGAACCCGAGATCACGGACCTGGCGATGTTCCTGAACCGAATGGGCGCGCACGTGACCGGAGCGGGGACTTCACTCATCGAGGTCGAAGGAGTCGAAGAGCTGCGGCCGGTCGATTCGAGGGTGATGGGTGATCGGATCGAGACGGGGACCCTCCTCATGGCCTGTGCCATCGCGGGCGGTGAGATCACCATCGAGGATGCGCGGCTCGACCACGTCGAGGCGATCGCGCGCAAGCTCGGCGAGATGGGGGTGAAGATCGCGGCTGCGCCCGAGGGCGTGCGGGTCTCGTCGGTCGGGCGCCCCCACGCCGTAGACGTCGCGACGCTCCCCTTCCCGGGCTTCGCCACGGATTTCATGCCGATGATCGTCGCCGTGCTCAGCGTCTCCGAGGGCACGGCGATCGTCACCGAGAACGTGTTCGAAGGTCGCTACACGTTCGTCGACGAGCTGAACCGCATGGGCGCGGACGTGCGCACCGAGGGGCGCCATGCGATCGTCCGTGGCGTGGAACGCCTCTCGGGGGCTCCGGTGCGCGCCCTCGACGTCCGGGCCGGAGCGGCGCTCGTGCTCGCCGGGCTCGCCGCCGAGGGTGAGACGGTGGTTCTCGACCGCCGCCACATCGACCGGGGCTACCCGGACCTGGCGCGGGCCTTGCGCGCCGTCGACGCCGACGTCACCGCCGCGGACTGACTCCCCTGGAGGTTGTGGCGCCAGGACCGGGGGAGGAGTTCCCCATTCCTGACGCCGAAACGTCCGAGGTGGGGAAGGGGTGGGATACTGGAGGTGTTGGAGCAATCGATGGGGACCCAGACGATGACCGAGGGTGTGCAGCAGGCGATCGACGCCATCCGGCCGGCCCTGCAAGCGGACGGCGGCGACATCCGCCTCGTCGACATCGACGACGAGGGGCGAGTCTCGGTCGAGCTCGTGGGCGCCTGCGGAACGTGCCCCATCTCGACCATGACCCTCAAGGCGGGCGTCGAGCGGATCATCATGGACCGCGTCGACGGCGTCACCGAGGTCGTCCAGGTCGGCGACTGACGGTCCGATCTCGAACCGCGCCGTGCCGTCGCCTCCCCGCGCCGACTCCCTCGTCGACGCCGCGATCAACGGGGATCGGGGCGCGGTCGCGCGACTCCTCTCACTGGTCGAGACCGGCGGCGCGGAGGCACGTGCGGTCGTCGCCGCGCTCTACCCCCGCACCGGTGACGTGTACACGGTGGGGATCACCGGTGCCCCGGGGGCGGGGAAGTCGACGCTGACCGACCGGCTCGTCGAGCGCATCCGGCGCGACGGCGACGAGGTGGGCGTGCTCGCCATCGACCCGACGAGCCCGTTCAGCGGGGGCGCGATCCTCGGGGATCGGATCCGCATGCAGGACCACGCCACCGATCCCGGCGTCTTCATCCGGTCGATGGCGACCCGGGGGCATCTCGGTGGTCTGGCCCTCGCCACTCCCCAGGCGATCCGGGTGCTCGACGCGGCGGGCAAGCCCTGGGTCGTCGTGGAGACGGTCGGCGTCGGGCAGGTGGAGGTCGAGATCGCCGGCGAGGCCGACACGACCGTGGTCGTCGTCACCCCCGGTTGGGGTGACGCCATCCAGGCGAACAAGGCGGGCCTGCTCGAGATCGCGGACGTGTTCGTCGTGAACAAGGCCGATCGTGCCGGGGCGCGTGACGCGGTGCGGGACCTCGAGGCGATGCTGGACCTCGCGAGCCCGGGGCGCACGTGGCGGCCGCCCGTCACCGAGACCGTGGCGATCGACGGTACGGGGACCGCCGAGCTCTGGGATGCGGTGCTCGCCCACCGGGAGCACCTGTTCGAGCGGGGCGAGCTCTCGGACCGGCGCCACGCGCGACTGCGGACCGAGCTGAAGGCCATCGTCGCCGCGGCCCTGGAGCAGCGAGCCGAAGCCCTGTGCGAGGGAGCCGGCTTCGACGACCTCGCGGCGCGGGTCGCGGCACGGGAGCTCGATCCCTACCGTGCCGCCGACGAGCTCGTCGGCGGCGTGCCCGACGAGACGGCCTAGAACGCGACGGGCGCCAGGAGCTCGCCGGCCTGCGCGAGCAGGGCCGGGTCGAGGTCGAGGCCGGAGGCGGCGACGTTGTCGTCGACGTGCTCGGGCT